>JBBQFW010000157.1:0-9098 GCA_038322445.1 Gemmatimonadales bacterium | reverse complement strand
TGGTGTCCAACAGCCTGCGATTGCGTCGTGCCATGTTCACGTAAGCGAGTGGCGGCGGCTAGGTTCGAGGCTGGCACTGCGCACACGGGAGGAGTGAAAGCGATGACACCGACGAAGGCGAAGACTCCGCGCGCGAAACTGCCTGTCGTGGCCACGATCGAATGTGGGTGCGCCATGCCGGGTGAAGGTGAAGGGCGGAAGGCGGTGGCCGTCGATCCCGATGCGAAGGCGCGCAACATCAAGCGCCTGCGGCGGATCGAGGGGCAGGTGCGCGGTTTGCAGAAGATGGTGGACGATGATCGCTACTGCGCCGACATCATGACGCAGATCTCGTCGGTGCACGAGGCGCTCCGGTCGGTCGGGCGCGAGCTCATGCGCAATCATCTCCGGCACTGCGCGACAGCGGCAATACAGTCCGGGCCCGAGAATGCCGAAAAGATGTATGACGAACTGGTGGACCTGATGTACAAGCACAGCCGCTGATCCATGATCCTCCGTCGCGTGACCGCGCTGCTCACCACCCTGACCATGCTCCACCTCGCGGTGGTGGCAGGTGATGGCGCATGTGGTGAACACGTCGCGGGACATCACGGCGCAACGGCGGGCCGCATGATGGCGCATGACGCGATGGATGCGCATGACGCGTCAATGTCGGCGGGAATGGTGATGGCCGAGGTCGGCGTGTCGCACGCCCGCGCGTCGAATCCGCCATGTGAGACGCCGGCCGCTCGGCGCTGCTGCGAATCCGCGCTCGGCTGCTCGCTGACGGGAACTGTGGAAGACACGGTACGTCGCACGCCGTCACTCCCTGACGTGGCGCGCGAGCGATACACCTCGGCCGAGGCGCCGGCGTCGCGCCGCGCGGCACCCGAGCCGCCGCCCCCGAAGGCATAGGGCCGAACTCCTGACCATCGGTGTTCGTGCCGCATCCTGGCGTTTCGCCAGGTGCGGTGATGACGGCACGTCAACGTGCGTCGTCGAGACCTCTCCCTCGGAAGTACCACACAGGATGTGCCGCATGTCGACCCATGTCTCCAACGGGCGCGATCGATGGATCGCGCGCGTAGTCCCGCAACTCGTTTGCGCCGCCCTTGTCGCTCTGCTGCTCGCGCCGACGCGATTGGCCGCGCAGGACACCACGAAGCACCAGGCGCCAGGCATGAGCGGAATGCCAGGAATGACGATGCCCGCGTCACCGAAGAAGACCGCGACGAAGGCCGGCAAGCCACAGCCATCGACCACGCGAACGCAGGCGGTCACCGCCAAGGCCAGGGTCAACGCCAAGGCCAGGACCGCGGCAAAGACGACGCATGCAACGCAGCCCGCCAGAGCGGCAACGAAATCCGACGCCGGCGGAATGGGCGCGATGCCCATGGCCATGCCGGCGACGCACGACTCAGCGCATGCCACGATGCCCGGGATGGACCACAAGGCGATGACGGATACGTCGCATGCCGCCATGCCAGGTATGACGCACAAGGCGGGGACGGACTCCGCCGCGCACGACATGCAGCACATGGACATGCCGAGTCACGCCGGCGACACCTCGTCGAAGGCGCCCATGGCCGCGATGCCCGGCATGCCGGGAATGGCCACTGCCGACACCGCTACCATGCAGGGCATGGGTGGCATGCAGATGATCGACGGTCCGCTCGGCATCCCCATGGAGCGCACCGGATCCGGCACGAGCTGGCTCCCTGACGATTCGCCGATGCATGCCGATCATCTGATGGCGGGGCCGTGGGAACTCATGCTGCATGGCGTGGCGTTCGCGATGTACGACAAGCAGGGCAGCAAGCGTGGCGACGAGCAGTTTGCCAGCGTGAACTGGGGGATGCTCATGGCAACGCGCGAGGCGGGTGGTGGACGTCTCCAGTTGCGCGCGATGCTGAGTGCGGAGCCGTGGACGATTGGCGGGAAGGGCTATCCGCTGTTGCTCCAGAGTGGCGAAACCTTTCAAGGCGAGGCCCTGCACGATCGGCAGCATCCACACGACCTGTTCATGGAGCTTGCAGGCCTGTACGAGCACGCGATCTCGGACCGGCTCGGTGCGTCGTTGTATATCGCGCCCGTTGGCGAACCGGCGATGGGACCGGTGGCGTTTCCGCACCGACCGTCGGCGATGAACGATCCGATGGCGCCGATCTCTCACCACTGGCAGGACGCGACGCACATCAGCTTCGGCGTGCTGACGGCGGGCGTCTTCACGCATTCGCTGCGCCTCGAGGGCTCCGTGTTCAACGGCCGCGAGCCGGATGAGAACCGGACGAACTTCGACTATGCGGGACGGAGCCTCGATTCCTATGCTGGACGGCTCGCGTGGAATCCGTCTCCGCACTGGAGCCTCTCAGGATCGTACGGATACCTCAAGAGTCCCGAAGCGCTCAAGCCAAGGGAATCCGTCCATCGGATCAATGCGTCGATCATGAATGGACGCACCTTCGGCCAGCATGGCGAGCTCGCGACGACGTTCGTGTACGGTGCGAATCGGCATTCGGGCAGTACGCATCTGGAGCCGAGTTACCTGCTGGAGTCGAACCTCGAGGTCGGGGGTGCGCATAGCATCTTTGGCCGCGCGGAGTTCGTGCAGAAGGGCGCGGAGGACCTGTCGCTCGCGCCGGGCGCGTCGGGGGAGTTCAACATCGTGTCGCTTGCGGGCGGATACGTGTTCGAGTTCGATCGCGCCGGGGCGGTGCGCACGGGCATCGGCGCTCGTGCATCCGTCGACTTCATTCCAGGCGGCCTCCAGTCGTATTACGGAACGCGGGCGCCGTCGGGACTGTCGATCTACATTCGCTTTCGGCCGCAGCGGATGTCGGAGGGACACGAGATGCGCATGGGCGCGCCGGCGAGCGACGCGCATGCGGGGCACCACTGAGGCCGATCGGGTCACCGGCCTCGCAGCCGGCGCCGGTGACTCTCTCGATCTACGTCATCATGGTGTTGCGTCATTTCGAAGGCCATCAAGGGCCGCGATTGCAGCGCCGCCAGGACGCGCTGCGCCCAGGCCCGCGATCAAGTCCATCGGGAGCGGGAAGATGATCGTGGTGTTCTTCTCGACGCCGATCTCGATGAGCGTTTGCAAGTACCGCAGTGTGATGGCTGCCGGCTCGCGGCTCAACACCGCTGCCGCCTCGGCCAGCTTGGAGGCCGCCTGGAATTCGCCCTCGGCCGCAATGATCTTGGCGCGCCGCTCCCGCTCCGCCTCGGCTTGTGCCGCAATGGCGCGCTGCATGTCCTGCGGCAGGTCGACCTGTTTCACCTGCACCTGTGTCACCTTGATTCCCCACGGCTCGGTGTGTTCGTCGAGAATGGCCTGGAGCCGGGCGTTCAGTTTTTCGCGCTGCGAGAGGAGATCGTCGAGCTCCACCTCGCCGAGGACGGTTCGCAGGCCGGTCTGTGCCGCCTGCTCGACGGCGAAGCGGTAGCTCTCGACGGCGACCACGGACTTCGTCGCGTCGACCACGCGAAAGTAGACGACGGCGTTCACCTTGAGCGACACGTTGTCGCGGGTGATGATGTCCTGTGGTGGAATCTCCCACGTCACGACCCGCAATGACATTCGCACCATCGTGTCGATCGGCCACAGGATCAGGACAAGTCCTGGCCCCTTGTCGTGCGGCAGGAGCCGTCCGAGACGAAAGACCACCGCGCGCTCATACTCGCGAAGGATGTTGACACACTTCACGAGCCAGAGAATGGCGAGCGTCAGCGCGATCAGTGCCGGCGGGAGCATCAGCGGGATGGACATGGAGACCTTGTGGCAGACATGAGACGTACTGGAAACGTGCGTGTAACAGGGTGACACTGTGCCGACGGCACGGTGCGCGAGCACTCGGCTTAGAACAGCACCCAGAGGAATAGATACAGCGTGTTGTTGTCCGAGGCGCTGCGAGCTCCCGCCATGCCGTACGATGTGGATGCGCCGTTGAACCTCGTATACGAGACGTACTGCAATCCCACCCGCGTGTTCTGCCAGGGATTGTAATCGAACTCGCCGATCAAGCCGGACGTGTTCGGGCTGCCGGTGCGGCTTCCGGACACTGCATCAGGGGCGTAGCGCACGGTATCGGCCGTTCCGGCTGTCCGGAAATACCCGAGGGTATAGCTGTATGCGAGACTGGGCAGGTAGGCGATGCTCGCCCGCGTCGTCGCCAGTGTCTGCGCGATGTTGGTCGCGCCGCCCGCGTCCTGTGTGGCGAATAGCCGCTGCCGCTCATGGATGTGGCTCGCGTGTCCGATCCACGTTGCAGTGCCATTCCGTTGCTCGACCTGCGCATCGACGGCGATATCGGCATAGTGATCGCTGGGGCCCGTCACCCCGGTCGGGTACATCTGCGCACCGAAGCCGAATGTCCCAACCATGAGCGACGTCGACGGCGATTCGTGTTGCAGCGCCACACGCCAATAGGGGATGACCCCCGCGGCCACGTTCGTCGCCGTGGAGTCGAGCGGCCTCGCCAGGCCCTGCGGCGCGGCGCGATAGGCCGTGAACTCGGTGTAAACCGTGTTCGCATACAGCGAGTATGCCCCCAATCCCACCACGGCCTGTCCAAGTCCGCCGTCGATGAGGGTGCCCGCGATGGGCGACGGTGCGCTCGATGAACTGAGTGACGGGAACCCCCACGCGGGCACCGTGTTCCACACGTCCTGCACCGTCGGGTTGTTGTTCAGCGTCATTCCGTACAGCAGGTCGCGAGCGCCCACCGCAGTGTGATTCGCATAGCGGACGTCGATGTTGTCGATCCCCAACGAGCCGTCAGCCGCCGCGTATGTGAGCTGCGAGAAGATGCCGATCCTGGGGGTGATGCCACCCGCCGCGAAGATGCTGAACTGCTCCGGGAACGCTGCCGTACCATTCTGTGTTCCGGGCAACGCTTCGCTCGTGCGCGTGAACGACGAGATGAGCATGACCGAAATCGGCGAAATCGGAGACAGCTTGAGCGATTCCTTCCCTGCCGAATCGCCGGGCTGTCCAATGGTCGCGAGACCGGTGAGCGTGTACCCGTTCAACTTGAACAGCCGACCGAACGGCGTGAGCTGCGGCATCTGATAGTGACAGGCGCTGCACGCCAACCCGGTCTGCCGAGAGTACGACGGGACGTTTCCTCGCAGTGCTTCGAGCGCGCGCCACAGCGATGCGGGGGCCACGATGCGCGTTGCCGGCACGCCGGCGATGGAGCGCGGCATCTCCTCCATCGAGGCAACAGGCCGCGGGGCTCCGTCGATCGCGTGAGCCGTTCGGACGCTGAACGCGAGGAGCGCGAGCGCGAGCACGGTCGAGCGACAAATGCGGTGAACTCGGCCGGCGGTCAGGGCAGACCTGATGACGCCGGTACTGCGCAGCACCCTCATGATCGTTTCTCCGAGTGGGCGAATGCTACGAGCGCCCTGGGTCCGTCGTGGCGAGCCAACTGCGCGGCCATCGATTGGCAGCGTCGTCGAAACGCCGGCATGGTCATCGAGCGACAACAGCCATGGATCATTCACGGACTGCCTTGTGGCGGCAGCGCGGGCGCCGCCTTCGACGAGATGAAGCTCACATACGCCGCCAGTGCCGCGAGCTCAGCCTGGCTGCCCGAGACGCTCGGCATGGCCCCCTGCTGCATGCGCGCGCTTGGGTGCTGAAGCATCGTGATGATCACCGCCGCCGGGAAACTCTTCCCGGTGTTGGCAAGGGCGGGCGCAGCCCACGATCCGCCCACGCCATCCATTCCGTGACATGTGCCGCATGAATGCGCCACGAACACCGTGTGGCCCCGAAGCTCGAGGGGGGTCATGGCGCGTGCCGAAGCGCCGGCCGCGCCGGCGACGGCGCGCGTCGAATCCGGTGTCGACGCGTTCGCGGTGGTTGCTGCGGGAGAGGAAGATCCCTTCGCCGGCGCCGCGCCGCCTGACGTTGCCGGAGTGCCGAGATGCTCGATGTACGAAACAAGGGCGGTCATTTCGGTGGCGCTTAGCGCAACCGCCGGCATGCCGCCGGCCTGCATCCTGGAATTCGGGTGTTGCAGGAGACCCGTGAGCGCGGCCGGCGTTAGCGTCTTGCCGACTGCCGTCAACGCCGGAGCCGTCTTGGTGCCGACCCCACCGATACCGTGGCACGCGGCGCATCCATGCGCCGCGAAAATCGCTGCGCCTCGCTGGTCCGTCGCCGCTGCCGGCGAGGCGGCGGCCTTCGGCTGCGTGTCTGTGGCGCTGGCAACAGTCGTTGCGATTGGCGCCGGGGTCTTCGCAACCGGCGTTGTCCCCGCAACCGGCGTTGTCCCCGCAACCGGCGTTGTCTTCGCAACCGCCGTCACCGGCGAGGCTACCTTTGGGTTGGTCGTGGGGACCGCCGTCGCCGGCTGTGCCGAGGCAGCGCCAGTGCTTGCGCTCGCGACCGCCACCGGCGCGGCAGCGGTTGATGGCAAGCTTCTCAGGTAAGCGACAAGCGCCGCGATGTCAGTGGCGCTGCCTTTTACGGCCGGCATGCCACCGGCCTGCATCGCTGCATTGGGAGCCCGTAACAGCGCGGAGATCCGAGCCGCGGAAAGCTTCGAGCCCACACCAGCCAGGGCAGGAGCGCGTGCCGTTCCCTTTCCACCTGCGCCATGACAGGCGGCACACCCATCGGATTGGTAGATCGCAAATCCCGAAGCCCCGTGCGGCTTGCCGCTGGCAGTGTCGCTGACGGTGGACGCAGACGATGCGACCGAGCCGCCTGGCGCGCCGCCGCCCGATGGCGCCGCCGAAACCGGAGCCGCTGGTGACGTCGATGGCGTCGCCGCGGCCGCTGTCGTCGGCGTGGATGAAGCCGAGCCTGGCACGCCCGCCGTGGTTGCGACCGCCGAGGTTGCCGGAGCCGCACCGCCGCCAAGGCTACCGAGATAGGAAACGAGCGCCGTCATGTCGGCCGCATTGAGTGTCACCGCCGACATGCCGCCGGCCTTCATCGCCGCACTCGGCGCCTTGAGCAGTGCCGTGAGCTTGACGGGCGGAAACTTGCCGGAAATCCCCGTCAACGCCGGACCGATGCCGCCGCCCGCGCCGTTGACGCCATGACACCCGCTGCAACTATGTGAATCGAAGAGCGTCTTGCCGCGACTCACGTCCGCGCTCGGCGCTGTCGATCCGGTCGAGGACGCGAGGGTCGCCGGTGCGGCGCCACTGGAATCGAACGGAGACGGCAACGGCTCGAACGGCGCGTGGACGAATTGCGCCTCGGTCATGTCCTGTCGCGCAATTTGTGCGGCGGTCGTCGGATCGCGTTGATCATCCAGACGACTCTGCATGCCTAGCCCGATCAACGCGATCAGGATGATCAGCACCGCGCCAACGGGAATCGGGCGCTTCCATGGCCGCCGTTCGCGGCCGCGATCAAGGAACGGAAGGAAGACGACCAGCGCGAGCAGCACGGCCGGGATGATGACGACGCCGATCACCGTCTTCGAGCCGTCCCAGAATTTCAGCCATTGGAAGAAGGGCAGGTAATACCACTCGGGGCGGGGCAGGTACGTGCCGTTGGACGGATCGGCCGTCGGGCCAAGCGCCACCGGCATGAAGTGCGCGAGCATCCCGAGCACGCCCATCACGATCAGCACGAACGCCATGTCGATGATGACCTGGCGCGGATAGAACGGTTCCGTCGGGAGCGTTGGGAGGAACGGATCCTCGTGCACGGGACCTGCCGCCCCAGCCTTGCGAAAGAAGAACACGTGGAGGACGACGAAGAGAACGATCGTGGCCGGCAGCACCAGGACGTGGAGCGCATAGAAGCGCGACAGCGTCAACGCGCCCATCGCGCTGCCGCCGCGCAGCATGCGGAGCAGCCACCCGCCAATGAGCGGGACGTCGCCGGCGATGTTGGTCCCGACTGAGCCGGCAAAATACGCGTTGAGGTCCCAGCGCAGGAGATACCCCGTGAACGTCATGCCGAGCACGAGGAGCGCGGTCACGCAACCGGAGAGCCACAGCAGCTCGCGCTTGCCCTTGTACGAGCCAAAGAGGAATGTCTGGAGGAAGTGGAGCACGAGCACCACGACCATCGCGCTCGACCCGTACGAGTGCAGACTTCGCAGGAACGCACCGCCCGCGACTTCCTTGACGATGTACGACAGCGTCACATGCGCGCTCAGCGGCGACGGCACGTAGTAGACGGCGAGGCAGACGCCCGTGATAACCTGCGAAAGGAAGATGAACAGCAAGCCCGACCCGAACACGTACGCCAGGCGCGCACCGCCGGGAATCGGCTCGTCGAGCGATGTGCGCAGCAGTTCGTCCGCGCCCGTGCGGCGCTCGAACCAACGCCGGAGCCGGACACGCACACCGGAGGAGTCGTGCTCGTCGTTGCGAGCCGTGGGCTCCAGCGATGGACCGGTGTCGCTCAACTCGTCACCTGCTTGCTCGGCACTTCGGGACGGAAGGTTTGATACTTCACCATCACCGTGCCGCCGGTGACGCGGGTCTCAAGCGTGTCCATGCCCCGGCGTGGAGGCCCCGAGCGATACGCGCCGTCGGGACCAAACACACCGCCATGGCACGGGCACACGAACTCACTGCGGCTCGCGTCCCACGGAAGCGTGCATCCGAGGTGAGGGCAGATCGCCGACAGCGCCTGAACCGTGGTTCCGCTCTTGACCAGATACACGGTTGGGCTACTCTCGGTCTTCCGCCAACCATCCTGTCGTTTGACAGCGAGCGTGCGGCTAAGGGGACCGGGTGCCGCCGTGGCTTCCGAGAGCGGACCGGCAGCACTCCAGCCGGATGCCGCTGACTCCGCCGTGAGCGGATAGAGGAGATACCGCACGACCGGAATTGCCAGGAGCGCCGCGATCGTGGCAGATGCCAATCCGAGCAGCACGCCCAGAAAGGATCGCCGTGATGCACTGGCGACCGGCGGCTGCTCCGGAGCAGGAGTGCGCGCTAATCCATTGTCGACCGCCAAGATTCACCCGGCTCTTTTGGACTGCAATAATGCGCCACTCGATTCGTTCTCAGCGGTGGCGTCCACGATTCGTATCGCGCGACGCAACGGCGAGGGAACAATTGCGCTTCAGGCCGGCCGACTATGCATGATCTGCGTGGGTCGCGCGTCGGTCGGGGGGGGGTGGGTGGCACTT
>JBBQFW010000156.1:0-9101 GCA_038322445.1 Gemmatimonadales bacterium | reverse complement strand
TCGGCCTCACGTCTGCGGATGTCGTCGTGCGCGTCTCCGACCGTCGCATTCTGCTGGCGTTCCTCGAGTCGCTCGCGGTTCCCGCGGATGCGGTCGACGCGGTGTATGCGATCATCGACAAGCTCGATCGCATGCCCGCGCCAGTCTCGACGGAGAAGCTGGCAGCGCTCGGCCTCTCCGCGGACGCAGTATCGCGGATCGCGACGATTGCTTCCGTCGAGATGGCCGAAGTGAAGGAGCGTCTGTCGGGGACTCCGGCAGCAACGCACGCAAACGAGTTCGAGGATTACCTGAAATATGTTGCGGCCCTCCTCGGCGGCGATGCGTCGTGGCTGCGCCTCGACCTCTCGATTGTGCGCGGACTGGCGTACTACACCGGTATCGTTTTCGAGCTCTTTGATCGGTCCGGGGAATTCCGCGCGATTTGCGGTGGCGGGCGATACGATGCGTTGTTGAAGTCGCTGGGCGGCGCGGACATGCCGGCGGTCGGCTTCGGCATGGGCGATGTCGTACTCGGCGAGCTGCTGCGTGCCAGGGGCTTGATGCGCGCCACGAGCACCACGGCGGATTTCTGGCTCGCCGCCGAGGAGTCGACACCACTCGAGGCGGTGATGGCGGAGGCGGCCGCCCGTCGTGCCCAGGGGCACTCGGTGGAGTATTCGTTGCGCCCGCAGACGATCAGCAAGCAGAAGAAGGCCGCGCAGGCGAGCGGCGCACGCGAATTCATTTCCCTCACGCACGACGCATCGAATGGCTGATAACAGCAAGCTCACCACTCGCGCGGCGGACTTCAGCGCCTGGTACAACGAAGTGGTGTTGAAGGCCGAGATGGCCGACTACTCGCCCGTGAAGGGGTGCATGGTCATCCGGCCGAATGGATATGGCATCTGGGAGCGGATGCAGCGCGCGCTCGATGACATGTTCAAGGCGACCGGCCACCAGAACGCGTATTTCCCGCTCTTCATCCCGGAGTCGTATCTCCACAAGGAGAAGGAGCACGTCGAGGGCTTCGCGCACGAGTTTGCGGTCGTCACGCATGGTGGCGGGAAGAAGCTCGAGGAGCCCCTCGTTGTCCGCCCCACGTCGGAGACGATCATCTACTCGATGTTCGCCAAGTGGGTGCAGAGCTATCGCGACCTGCCCATCCTGATGAATCAGTGGGCGAACGTGGTGCGCTGGGAGATGCGCACGCGCCTCTTCCTGCGCACCACCGAGTTCCTCTGGCAGGAGGGACACACGGCGCACGCGACCCACGACGAGGCCGAAGCCGAGGCGCGCCAGATGCTCGGCATCTACCGCGATTTCATGGAGGGCTATATCGCGATGCCCGTCGTCACCGGGCAGAAGACGGATTCCGAGCGTTTCGCCGGCGCGCTGCGCACATACTCGTGCGAGGCGATGATGCAGGACAACAAGGCACTGCAGGCGGGCACGTCGCACAACCTTGGCCAGAACTTCTCGAAGGCGTTCGACCTCAAGTTCCAGAGCGAGCAGGGGACGGAGGAGTACGCCTGGAATACCAGCTGGGGCGTGTCGACGCGCATGGTCGGCGGTCTCGTGATGACGCACGGCGACGATAAGGGGCTCCGTGTCCCGCCGCTGCTTGCGCCCATCGAGATGGTGATCGTCCCGATCTACCGCACCGATGAGGATCGTGCGCTCGTCCTCGAAGCTGCGAACCGCATCGCCAAGTCGCTCGGCGCCTGGGACCGTCGTGAGACGGCGCGGTTGCGCATCCACATCGATGCGCGCGACGGCATGAAACCCGGCGCGAAGTACTACGAGTGGGAGCTGCGCGGTATTCCACTCCGGCTGGAGCTCGGGCCACGGGACATCGCGGCGAACCAGGGCGTGCTGGTGCGGCGCGACACGGGTGAGAAGAAGCCGGTGTCGCTGGACACGCTCGGGGAAGACGTCGCCGAGTGCCTCAGCACCA
Source organism: Gemmatimonadales bacterium (assembly GCA_038322445.1). Taxonomy (GTDB): domain Bacteria; phylum Gemmatimonadota; class Gemmatimonadetes; order Gemmatimonadales; family Gemmatimonadaceae; genus AG11. The sequence continues at coordinate 7,165 of JBBQFW010000156.1, read as the reverse complement.
TGCAACGGGACATGCTCGCCGCCGCGCTCGACCGGCGCGAGGCGAACAGCGTGCGTGAGCGCATTGCCTATGACCGCTTCCGTGAGCTGATGGAAGGGCAAGGTGGGTTCGTCTATGCCGGATGGTGCGGGGACGCGGCGTGCGAGGCAGCCATCAAGGAGGAAACCAAGGCGACCATCCGCTGCATGCCCGATGAGGAGTTCCGATCCGCCGAGGCACCGACCACGTGTCTCAAGTGCGGCCGCGCATCCACCGTCGAGGCACTGTGGGCGAAGGCGTACTGACCTCCGGATTCAGTCGCGTGGACGGGACACTCTCGTGCGAAGGCGTACCGCTGGAGCGTATCGCCGCGGAAGTGGGTACCCCGGCCTATGTGTATAGCGCGTCCGTCGTGCGGGATCGCTTCGCGCGTCTTGACGCCGCACTCGGCTCCCTGCCGCACCGAATCCACTATACGCTGAAGGCGAACTCGAACCGGGGGATCCTGCAGCTGTTGCGCGGTCTGGGCGCCGGTGTCGACGTCGTCTCGGGTGGCGAGCTGTTTCGCGCACTGCGCGCCGGCTTCACGGGACAGGACATCATCTTTGGAGGCGTGGGCAAGACCGAGCGCGAGCTGCGCGAGGCACTGATTGCCGGCGTGATGATGATCAACGTGGAGTCGGCCGCCGAAGTGCGCCTGCTCGACCGCATTGCGGGTGAGCTCGAGCTCACGGCACGCATCGGCATTCGCGTGAACCCGGAAGTCACCGTCGACAGTTCGCACAAGTACATCAAGACCGGCGAGAAGGGGGCGAAGTTCGGGGTGCCGTACACAGAGGTGCGTTCGGTGGCGCGGTTCGCCGCGTCGCTGCCGAACGTGCAGCTCATTGGCCTCGACATGCACATCGGCTCCCAGCTCTTTCGACTCGACCCATATGTGGCCGGCACGGAGAAGCTCGTCGAACTCTTCGAGCAGGTAAAGTCCGACGGCATCACGACCATCGAGTATCTCGACATCGGCGGCGGGCTCGGCGTCAGCTACGACGAGGAGGTGTCGCCCGACCTCGAGACCTTCGCGAGTGCACTCGTGCAGCACGTGACCGCCATGGGCGCAACGCTCCTCATGGAGCCGGGCCGCTTCATCGTGGGCAACTGCGGCGTGCTGCTCACGCGCGTTCTCTACCGGAAGCACAGCGGGGGACGCGAATTCCTGGTGACCGATGCGGGCATGACAGAGCTGCTGCGGCCGTCGCACTATGATGCGTTCCACCGGATCGAGGCGGTGCACCACGCGGACGGACAGATGACCGCGGACGTCGTGGGCCCGGTGTGCGAGAGTGGGGACTTTCTCGCGCTCGATCGCACGATGGACGTGGCCAACCCTGGCGACCTCCTCGCTGTCCATGATGTGGGCGCCTACGGCTATGTGATGGCGTCGAACTACAATACGCGTGGCCGCGGGGTGGAAGTACTGGTCGACGGGGACCGCTACGCGGTGACGACCGCACGCGAACAGTATGACGACCTCGTTCGCCTCGAGCAGGTCGACCTTGAGTGGAGGGAAGGCTGATGCGCGTCGGACTGATGGCCGATAGCCACGACCGAATCCCCGCGATCCGTGAATTCGTGCGGATCATGCAGGAGGGTGGCGTCTCGATGCTGCTGCACGCCGGCGACTACTGCGCCCCGTTCGCGTTGAAGCCGATCGAGGAGGCCAGCATGTCGCTCGCCGGTGTGTTCGGCCGCAATGACGGCGACACGCAGGGGCTGCTGGCCAAGGCCACCGCCGGATTCGGGGCCGAGCTCTTCGAGGGACCACACAGCTTCGAGCTCAGCGGGCAGCGGATTCTCGTGGTGCACGACATCGGCGACGTGCAGCCGCGCAGCATCGAGTCGCACAGCATCGTCGTGCATGGCTTCACGCACGAGCAGGCCATGAAGACGCGCGGCGATACACTCATCGTCAATCCAGGCGAGTCCTGCGGCTGGCTGTATGGTACGCCGAAGGCCGCCATCCTCGACCTCGACACCAGGAACGTCGAATTCCTCAGCCTCGATCCCGCTCACTGGACGACATGACGGCGCAAAGCCGCATCCTCATCGTTGACTACGGCTCCCAGTACACGCAGCTGATTGCCCGACGGGTGCGCGAAGCCCGCGTCTACTCCGAGATCCATCCCCCCACGCGCTCGCTCGACTGGATTCGCGCCTGGAATCCCACGGGCATCATCCTGAGCGGCGGACCGAATTCCGTCTACGGCGAGCACGCACCTTCCGCCGACCTCGCGCTCTTCGACATTGCGCCCGTGCTTGGCGTCTGCTACGGCATGCAGCTCATCGCCCACCTGCACGGCGCCGAGGTGACGCGCGGTAGCCAGCGGCAATACGGTCGCGATGAGATTCGCACCACGCGGGAGACACGCCTGTTCAGTGGGTTTGGCGCGGACGAACGCACCACGGTGTGGATGAGCCACGGCGACCACATCGAGGCGGCGCCCGCAGGCTTTCGCGTCACCGCCACGAGCGACGGAAATCCCGTTGCGGCGTTCGAGCACGAGACGCGCGACATCTACGGCGTGCAGTTTCACTGCGAAGTCGCACATACGCCTCGCGGTCGCGAGATCATCGCCAACTTCCTGTTCGAGATCTGCGGCGCGACGCCGAGCTGGACTCCGGGCGCCTTCATCGACGGCGAAGTCGCGAAGATCCGGTCGCTCGTCGGCGACAAGCAGGTCATCTGCGGACTCTCGGGCGGCGTGGACTCATCCGTCGCGGCGGCCCTCGTGCACCGTGCAATCGGCGATCAGCTCACGTGCGTGTTCGTGGACACGGGGCTGTTGCGCCTCCACGAGCGCGAACAGGTCCAGCAGACCATGGGACGCCACCTCGGCATCAAGCTCGTCACGGTGGATGCATCAGAGCGATTCCTGTCCGCGCTCACCGGCATCGAGGATCCAGAGGCAAAACGCCGCGCCATCGGGCATACCTTCATCGACGTCTTCGAGGATGCAACGGCGCAGGCCGGAACGCACGCCAGCTTCCTCGTGCAGGGAACACTCTACCCCGACGTGATCGAGAGCGCCTCGCCGACAGGTGGTCCCTCGGTGACGATCAAGACGCATCACAACGTGGGTGGCCTGAAGCCGGGCATGCAGTTCGCGCTCATCGAGCCGCTGCGAGAGCTGTTCAAGGATGAGGTCCGCAACGTGGGGCGTGAGCTCGGGCTGCCGGAGGAGATGGTCGGGCGGCACCCATTCCCTGGCCCAGGTCTCGCCATTCGCATCCTCGGCGCGGTCAGCGAGCCAGATCTGGCCGTGCTTCGCCTTGCGGACTCGATCTACCTGGAGGAGATTCGCAACGCGAGCCTCTATGACGAAATCTGGCAGGCCTTCGCCGTTCTCCTCCCCGTCCGGAGCGTGGGTGTCATGGGCGACGAACGCACGTACGACAACGTCATCGCGCTTCGCGCCGTCACGAGTACGGACGGCATGACGGCCGACTGGTACCCCTTCCCGCACGACGTCATGGCTCGAATCAGCGATCGCATCATCCGCGAGGTCGACGGTGTGAATCGGGTCGTGTATGACGTAAGCTCGAAACCACCCGCAACTATCGAATGGGAGTAGTCGAGGATGGGGAGCGCCGCGCCGGTGATCGGCGCACGATGGCGATTCGCGGACCCGGCGCGGGTGGCTTCACCCCAGCCCACTCGGTGGCGGCGTCCAATCCCTGCCTCAATTGCGGCACAAACGTCCAGCTCACCTTCTGCCCGGAGTGCGGGCAGCGCGAGATCGACGCTGATCCCACGCTGCGCGAATTCCTGCACGAGCTGGCCGAGGAGTTGTTCCACTGGGACGGCAAGCTCGCCAGCACGTTCAGACTGCTGGTGACCAGGCCCGGTGCGCTGACGACCGAATATTGTGCCGGCCGCCGCGTGCGCTACATCTCGCCGCTCCGCATATACCTCACCTGCAGCCTCCTGTACTTTTTCCTGGGCAGCGTCATCCCCCGGGAGACGATCGTCGCGAATGGTCGGAGCATCACCACGCACGTCGGCCCGATAACGATCGGCGAGGGTGACAGCCTGGCGACGGTGAAGTCACTCGACTCGCTCGCGCAGCACGGCCGGTGGGTGGGTCGCGTCTGGGGACGTCACTTCGTCAATGCGATGCGCAACCATGGAACGCTCTCGGAGTCCGTCACGGCCTGGATTCCAAGGGCGATGTTCGTCATGGTGCCCGCCTGTGCGGCGCTCGTCGCGCTCGCGTTTCGACGCTACCGCCGGCGCTTTCCGCAGCACCTCGCCTTCGCGCTGCACGCACACGCGTTCCTGTTTCTCCTCCTGTCACTCACGCTTGCAAGACGCGCCACGCCGAACGTGGCGGTGCAGGTAATCGCTGAGTTCGTCGTCATTGGCGCGACGCTCATCTACGTGGTGAAGGCGATGCGGAACGTGTACGGCGTCTCGACCGCCGGCGCAATCGGCCGCACCATGTTCGTGGGGGCCACCTATGCCGTGGCCTTCACCAGCGCCATGGTGCTCACCTTCGGCCTCATCGTGCTGCTGCAGTTTTAACTGTCCGACTGTCAGACTCGTCAGTGCTAGACGCCCTTCTCCTTCAGGAGATCGAGGAACTGGGCGGGCTCCGTAAGCCCAAGGAGGCGCTGCGGCACGTCGGGCTCCTTGGAGAACTGCGCAATCTTGCCGAGCACCGGCAGATACTGATTGGAGACCTCGAGCGGCGGCGCGACGATGAGGAAGAAGAAGTTGACTGGCTTCTCATCGATCGCCTTGAAGTCCATGCCGTTCGTCTTGCGACCGAACGCCACGCGCAACTTGTTGACGACGAGCGACCGGCAATGCGGGATGGCGATACCGCGCCCGATTCCCGTCGAGCCGAGATTCTCGCGTCGCTTCAGCATCTTGTACAGCATGCCGTCTGCCTTCTCATCGAGCTTCAGGAGACCGATGAGCTCCTTGAGCACGTCGTCCTTCGTCTCCCCGTCGAGCTCGAGCTTGATTGCGTCTTCACTGAAGAACTCGCGCAGTTCCATCTCGTATCTATCCGGTGCTGGCGGTGGCTGAGCCGCGCGGCGGCCTGTCGTGATCGAACCGCGAAACGTACCCGTGCGCGCCGAGCCTTGTCAAACGAGAATCGTTGCTCGCGTTTCCCCAACTCGGTAGGTTTCACCGATGCCCTTTCCTTTTCCGCTCGACGTCGCAACGCCGCTCTACCTCGCCCCGATGGCCGGTGTGTCGGAATCGCCATTTCGTCAGCTCTGCCACGAGCACGGCGCGGACGTGGTCGTCACGGAATTCCTCTCGGCAGAGGGTATCCGGCGGGAGAACGAAGCGACGCTGCACAAGCTGTCCTTCGGTAGCGGCGAACGTCCCATCGGCGTGCAGATCTTCGGCGCCGATCCAGAAGCCATGGGAGAAGCCGCGCGGTTCGTCTCGGACGTATTCCAGCCGGAGTTCATCGACATCAACTTCGGCTGCCCGGTGAAGAAGGTCGTTCGCCGCAACGGTGGATCAGGCTGCCTGCGCGACCTCGACCTCGTCCAGCAGGTGATCCGCGCCGTGGTGAAGGCGACGCACCTGCCGGTGACCTGCAAGATCCGCAGTGGCTGGAACGAGGAGATGCGCGACCCGGTGACGATCGCGCGTCGCTGCCAGGACGCCGGCGTGCGCGTGATTGCCTTGCATCCACGCACCCGCACGCAGATGTACACGGGCAGCGCGCGCTGGGAAGAGATTGCGGCCGTGGTGCAGGCCGTCGACATCCCCGTGCTGGGCAACGGCGATATCAAGACGGCGGAGGACGCCATCCGCATGCACCAGCAGACGGGGTGCGCGGGCATCATGATCGCGCGCGGTTCCTATGGGCAGCCGTGGATCTTCAACCAGGTGAAGGATCTCATGGCGGGGCGTCCGAAGCGACCAGCGCCGCCGGTCGCCGAGCGTTTCGCCATCGCGCTCGACCACGCGCGAAAGGTCATGGCGTATGAGACAGACCCGCGCGGTGCGGCGATCGAATTTCGCAAGCACCTCGGCTGGTATGCCAAGGGGTTGCACGGAGGGGCCGAGCTGCGAAAGCAGCTCTACGCTGTCACGTCGTTCGGGGAAGTGGAAGGCATTTTCGCGCAGTACCTGGAGAGCGCGGACCGGTATGCGGCGGCCCAGGCTCCGGCGGAGGACGCCGTCAGCGCATGGGAGGCGGACGCCGCATGAGGCGTGAGCGGGTGCGCGAACTGCTCACCCGTGTCGCCGACGGTTCCGCGCGGGTGGACGAAGCGCTGGATGCGCTCTCGACCGAACCATCCGAGTCACTCGGCTTCGCCACGATCGATCATCATCGTGCCTTGCGCCAGGGATTTCCCGAAGTGGTGTACGGCGCCGGCAAGACGGTCGCGCAGGTCATCGCGATCGCGTCGCGTATCGCCGAGCACGGCGACGGGGTGCTGGTCACGCGCGTCGCCGCCGAGGCGGTCGCACCGCTCACCGAGGCGTTGCCGGGACTCGAGTACAACGCCGACGCGGGAACCTGCTTCCTGCGCCCGCAAACGTCGCCCACGATCGCGAAGGATTCGGTACTCGTCATTACAGCCGGAACGAGCGACCTCAGTGTAGCCGAGGAGGCATCGGTGACCGCGGACGCGATGGCCTGCCGCGTCGAGCGCCTCACGGACGTGGGCGTCGCAGGGATTCACCGCTTGCTCGCCAGGCGCGAGACCCTCGACGGGGCTGGGGTGATTATCGTGGTGGCCGGAATGGACGGCGCCTTGGCGTCGGTCGTGGGCGGCCTCGTGCGTGTCCCCGTGATCGCCGTGCCCACCAGCGTTGGGTACGGGGCGTCGTTCGGGGGGATTGCGCCCTTGCTGACGATGCTGAACAGTTGCGCGGCGGGAGTGACGGTCGTGAACATCGACAACGGCTTTGGCGCTGCCGTCGCCGCCGCGCGTATTCTACACCGCTGAGCCGTTGCCCATGCTGCTCGCCGCGGCGGTGCTGGTTGCCTGTATCGGTCTGGGTGCCGCGGTGTACGTCCTTCGACAGTCGCGCAGCACCCGGAGGGCGCTCTCGGTCGCGCATGACCGGCTGGCCCGCATCGATGCCAATGTCACTGATGACGGCGAGGAGATTCCCGTCGGTGTCGAAGCCCTTCGCCGCGACGTGCGCGTCTCC
>JBBQFW010000155.1:0-9123 GCA_038322445.1 Gemmatimonadales bacterium | reverse complement strand
TGCTGCGCCATCGAGTTCATGGCCACGGCGGCGTCCAAGTACGACCTGGCCCGCTTCGGCATGGAGCGCATGAGTTTCTCGCCACGCCAGGCGGACGTCCTGATCTGCGCGGGTCGGGTGCCGTTCAAGCTGGCCCCGGTCATTCGCCGGATCTGGCAGCAGATGCCGCAGCCGAAGTGGTGTATCTCCATGGGCGCGTGCGCCTCGTCGGGCGGCATGTTCGACAACTACGCCGTGGTGCAGGGGATCGACACGATCATTCCGGTTGACGTCTACGTCCCGGGCTGTCCGCCGCGTCCGGAAGCACTGATGTACGGCATCATGCTGCTCCAGAAGAAGATCATGAACGAGCGCATGGCCGACAAGTCACTGCGCAACGAAATGGAGCCCGATCCGTCGAGCCAGCTCTACATTCCGCCGCGCCTGATCGACGAACTTTCGGAGCCGTTCGGCAATTCAATTCACCAGACGCGGTCGGGCCTGTGAGCGCATCGTTCGTCCCCGTCCTCGCCGGTCACGCCGAAGCATCGAACGTCCCCGCGCCAGTCTCTCCGAAGAACGTTCTGCACGTTGGTGGCGCCGAGAATCCCTCCGCGACCGGGCTCAAGGCACGGTTCGGGGCAGCGATCCATCGCGTCGACGTGGTCTGGGGCGAGACCACCGTCATCGTCGAGAATGCGCAGTTGAACGCGATTGTGCGCTGGCTCCACGATGACCCGTCGCAGCAGTACGACTACTGCTCCGACGTCACCGCCGTCGAGTTTCGCGACATGGAACGGCCGATCGAGGTGGTGTGGCATCTCCGGTCCCTGCCGCACCGCCGCTTCCTGCGCCTCAAGGTGCTGCTGGAGAAGGGTGCCACACTCGAAGTGCCGAGCGTGTGGGACATCCACAAGGGTGTCGACTGGATGGAGCGCGAGTGCTACGACATGTTCGGCATCGTGTTCAAGGGCCATCCCGACCTGCGTCGCATCCTGATGTGGGAGCAATACAAGGAAGGCTTCCCGCTGCGGAAGGACTTTCCGCTTCGCGGTCGCTTCAGTCGATCCGAGCAACTTCGGCAGGCGCTCGCGCAGAACCCAGAAGCCAAGTACAGCATGGAAGAGCTTTCGATCGCTGAAGCGTTCGAGGATCTCCCGGCGGAAATGCAGCAGCGTCTCGGCGCGGGCGAGCGGGTGGGAGAGTAACGATGGCGACGACGAAGAGGACGGTCGAAGTCGAGCTCTCCACGACGGGACTGGATTCCCGCGGGCGCCCGCAGCGCGTCCCGCTGGTGACCGACCAGTCGGGCCAGGTCGTCCCGATGACGGCCGCACCGGGCGTCGAGCCGGATCTCGAAGGCGATCACATGCTGATCAACATCGGGCCGCAGCACCCGGCGACGCACGGCGTGCTGCGCCTGGTGCTCGAGCTTGACGGCGAGACGGTCGTCCGCTGCATTCCGCATGTCGGTTACCTGCATTGCGGCTTCGAGAAGATCGGCGAGTATCGCCAGTACAACCAGATTATTCCCTGGACGGACCGCGAGGACTACCTCAACTCGCCGGGCAACAACGTTGCGTTCGCGCTCGGCGCGGAGCGGTTGTTCGGCATCGAGATCACGGAGCGCTGCAAGGTGCTGCGCGTCATCGCGAGCGAGTTGTCGCGCCTGATCTCGCACTGTGTGTGGCTCGGCACCTTCTGTATCGATATCGGCGCCTTCACGCCGTTCCTCTGGATCTTCCAGCAGCGCGAGCGTGTGTACTCGATGCTCGAGAGCTGGATTGGCGCCCGCCTCACGACGACGCTGACGCGCGTTGGCGGCATGGGTGCGGATATCCCGGACGGCTTCACCGATGATCTCGCGAACTTCTGTCGCACCTTTCCCAAGGTGCTCGCCGAGTGCGACGCGATGTTGACCAAGAATGCCATCTGGGTGGGCCGTACAGTGGGACTTGGCGCGATGTCGGCCGAGGAGGCCGTGAACTACGGACTCTCGGGTCCGATGCTGCGCGCGTCCGGCGTTGCATATGATGTGCGCAAGGACTTCCCGTATCTCGACTACGAGACGTATGACTTCGACGTCGCCGTGGGTCAGGCCGGTGATGTCTATGACCGATTCCTCGTGCGTATGGAAGAGATGCGGCAGTCGATCCGCATCCTCGAGCAGGCGCTGAAGCGTCTTCCGGACGGCCCAGTGAATGTCGACGACCATCGTGTGATCCTGCCGCCGAAGTCCATGGCGACGAGCGACATGGAGAGCATGATCCATCACTTCAAGCAGGTGATGGAAGGTCCGCGTCCTCCCATCGGCGAGGCGTACGTGGCCGTGGAAAGCCCCAAGGGCGAAAAGGGCTACTACATGGTCTCCGACGGGACGCCGAAACCCGTACGGTGGCGCATTCGCCCGCCGTCATTCGTGAACCTCTCCGCAATTCCGAAGATGGTCGAAGGGCACTTGTTGTCGGACGTGATCGCGATCAACGCCTCCATTGATATCGTGATGGGAGAGATCGACCGATGAGCACTGCGGCATCCCCCAACGAAATGGGCGGCGTGCGCTCGCCGGGCGACGCACCGCACGCCGAGCATGGCGCGCCATACACGCCGGTGTTTACGGGCGCGCGGAAAGCAGAGCTGGATGAACTGCTCACGCGCTACCCCACCAAGATGGCGGCGCTGCTGCCGGCGCTGTGGATGGTGCAGGAGGATCGCGGCTGGATTCCGAGCGAGGGCATTGCGGAAGTCGCCGAGGTGTTGGAGCTGACGGCCGCGTACGTGAAGGGTGTCGTCACGTTCTACACGATGTACCACCAGCATCCGGTGGCGAAGCACTTCATTCAGGTCTGCACGACGTCGCCCTGCAACGTGTGCGGAGCGGAGGATGTCGTGAATGCGCTGCTGAAGGCGACGCACTGCGAGGAACTGGGTGTGACGTCGCCGGACGGCAAGTACGCCGTTATCGAAGTGGAATGCCTTGGCGCGTGTGGATTCAACACGCCGCTGATGGTTAATGAGAAGTTCATCGAGTCGGTCACCGTCGAGTCGGTGCCCGCACTCCTCGCATCACTGGACTGACATGGGCTTTCCACATACGCCGCACGAGCGCGAGTCGCTCGTATTGTCGAAGTACTTCGGCGAGCAGGAGGCCATCGGCCTCGATGGCTGGAAGAAGCGCGGCGGCTATGCTGCGCTCGAGAAGGCGCTGAAGATGGAGCCCGCGGAGATCGTCCAGGTTGTGAAGGACTCCGGGCTGCGCGGTCGCGGCGGCGCGGGCTTCCCGACGGGCCTCAAGTGGAGCTTCATGAAGCCGGGCGACGGCAAGCAGCACTACCTCGCCTGCAATGCCGACGAATCGGAGCCGGGCACGTTCAAGGATCGCGAGATCATGCGCTGGACGCCGCACGCCCTGATAGAAGGGTGCGCAATTGGGGCGTACGCGATCGGAGCAACGGTGGCCTACATCTACATCCGCGGCGAGTACACCGAAGCGATCGAGAAGATGAACGCCGCGTGCAAGGAGGCGTATGCGGCAGGCATCCTGGGTACGAACGCGATGGGGACCGGCAAGACGGTTCACGTCTACGTGCACAAGGGCGCGGGCGCGTACATCTGCGGCGAGGAGACGGCGATGATGAATTCGCTGGAAGGCCGCCGCGGCAATCCGCGCATCAAGCCTCCCTTCCCAGCGGTCGCGGGACTGTTCGGCATGCCGACGACGATCAACAACGTCGAGACGCTCGCCGCCGTGCCGCACATCCTCAACAACGGCGCGGACTGGTACAAGACGTTCGGTCGCGCGGACAATCCGAAGAGCACGGGCACGAAGCTGTTCTCGGTCTGTGGCAACATCTCGAAGCCGGGCAACTACGAGGTCGCGCTCGGCTTTCCGTTCAAGGATTTCCTCTACGACCTCTGCGGCGGACCGCTGCCGGGCCGGAAGTTCAAGGCGATCATCCCGGGCGGCATCTCGGTGCCGATCCAGACGCTCGCCGAGGCGGAGAATTCGCCGATGGATTACGAGGGATTCGTCGCGAACGGGACGATGCTCGGATCGGGCGGCGTCATCATCATCGACGACGCGCAGAACCTGGTGAAGCAGATCGCCCGCGCCGCGCGCTTCTTCGCGCACGAGAGCTGCGCGCAGTGCACGCAGTGCCGCGAAGGCACCGCGTGGACGACCAAGATCCTCGAGCGCATTGTCGCCGGGGATGGTACGCACGAGGATCTGGACACCTTGTTGGATATCGGCGAGCAGATGACCGGCAAGACGATCTGCGTGCTGAGCGATTCGTGCGCGACGCCGGTGGCGTCGGGCATCCAGAAGTTCCGCCCGGATTTCGAGGCGTTGATCAAGCAGAAGAAGGTCCACATGGTGCCCGCGCAGGTGGCCTGATGGCAGACGTGAAGATGGTGAACCTGACGATCGAAGGTCGCGCGGTCTCGGTGCCCGACGGGACGTCGATCCTCGAGGCGGCCAAGTTTGCCGGCGTGCTCGTGCCGCACTACTGCTACCATCCGGGGCTGCCCGTGGCGGGCGTGTGCCGCATGTGCCTCGTGGAGGTGGAGAAGGCGCCGAAGCTCGCGCCGTCGTGCGCGACCAGTGTGGCGGAAGGGCAGGTGGTGCACGTCCATTCCGAGAAGGCGCTCGAAGCGCGCAAGGGCGTGCTCGAGATGCTGCTCATCAACCATCCGCTCGACTGCCCGATCTGCGACCAGGCTGGTGAGTGCGAACTGCAGGACTATACCTACCAGGAAGGGCGTGCCGAGGGTCGATACCGCGATCCCAAGCGCTTCAATCCTGTCGAGGACTTCGGCGGCGACGTCATGTATGTCGCGAATCGCTGCATCCTCTGCACGCGGTGCGTGCGCTTCATGGATGACGTCGCGCACGATCCGGTGATCGCGGTCGTCGAGCGCGGCGATCGCGCCTTGATCGGGAAGTTCGAGGGGGAGGATCTCACGCACGCGTGGGCGGGCAATGTCATCGACCTGTGTCCGGTGGGCGCCCTCCTGTCGAAGGATTCGCTGAACAAGGCCCGCGCGTGGGAGATGGATCGCTCGGCGTCCGTGTGCCCGAATTGCTCACAGGGCTGCAACATGATCGTCGAGACGCGCGACAATCAGGTCGTGCGCCTCCGGCCGCGACCGAATGACGACGTCAACAAGTTCTTCATGTGCGACCACGGTCGGCTGAATTACCGGTGGATGAACCGCGCGGATCGCGTCTCGTCGCCAATGGTGCAGCAGAACGGCATGCTCGCGACGGCCGACTGGGAGGTTGCGCTGCGCTCCGCGGCGAGCTTGCTGGCCGGAAAGCGAGCGTTCGTGCTGGCGTCGCCCAACTTGTCGAACGAAGCGCTCTTCCTGCTCGGGAAGCTCGTGTCGAAGACGGGCGGTGCAGGGGCGTTCCGCGTGAATCAGGGACAGGAAGCGCCGCTGCCTGGCGTTGAGGATCTTGCACTGCGCCCCGATCGCGCGGCCAATGCACGCGGTGCCGAGTTGGCCGGGTTCAAGCGCTCTGATTCGCCACTCACCGGGCTGCAGGCGGGTGACGTGCTCGTCGTCGCCGACGAGGAGCTCGAGGGCGTCGATGCCGCTGATGTCGCCAAGGCGGGCGCGGTGATCGTGATCGGCACGACGCTCCCCGCGTGGGCACGTCACGGTGCCAACGTCGTGTTGCCCATTGCCAACTTCGCCGAGGAAGATGGCACGTTCACGAATTTGCGTGGTCGTGTCCAGCGGTTCCTGCAGGCGAAGGCGGCGCCGGGCGTCGCGCGGCCAAGCTTCTTCGCCATCGGTGACCTGCTCGCCGCCATCGGAGAAGGCGCTGGGTACTGGACCGCATCGCAGACATTCGATGCACTGGCCGCAACTCACGGAGACTTTGCCGGGATGTCCTACGACAAGCTTGGGCTGAAAGGCGCGATGACCGCCGGTGCCATGGCGGAGGCGTCGAAGTGATGCCCGTGCACGCACTGCTTCAGGTGGGGATCGTCGGTCCGACGACAGAGCCGCATTTCGGCGTATGGCTGATCGCCACGCTCATCAAGATGCTCGTCGTCTTCACGCTCTACATGCTCGGCGCCGCGCTGTTCACGCTCGCTGAGCGAAAGATCTCCGCGTGGATGCAGGACCGGCACGGGCCGAATCGCGTCGGCAAGGGTTGGCTGCAGCCGATCGCCGACGGGGTGAAAAACTTCGTGAAGGAAGAGACCTATCCCGACGCGGCCAACCTGCCGCTGTTCATCCTGGCGCCGGTGCTCTCGTTCGTTCCGGCGCTCGTCACGTGGGCGGTCATTCCGTTCGCGGCGCCATGGGGATCGAAGTGGGGCATCATCGAGATGGTGCTCGCGCCAATGCCGGTGGGGTTCCTGTTCATCCTGGCATTCTCGTCCGTCGGCGTGTACGGCATCGTGATCGCCGGCTGGTCCTCGAACAACAAGTACGCGCTGCTCGGCAGCATCCGGTCGAGTGCGCAAATGGTCTCGTACGAGATTGCCATGGGGATGAGCACTATTCCCGTGCTGCTGCTCGCCGGCAACGTCTCGATGTCGAAGATCGTGAATCAGCAGGCGTTCGAGACCTGGAACGTGCTGAACCTGACGATCGCCTTTTTCGTCTTCCTCATTGCGGCGTTCGCGGAGACGAACCGACTGCCGTTCGACCTGCCCGAAGCGGAATCGGAGCTGATCACCGGGTATCACACCGAGTACAGCGCGATGAAGTTCTCCCTGTTCTTCATCGCCGAGTATTGCAACATGCTCACGGCGAGCGCGTTGATGGCGACGCTGTTCTTCGGTGGATGGGACATTCCGTTCACGCTGTGGGACAACATCGCACCGCATACCGGCCTGAAGACGCTGCTGACGCTCGGTGCCTTCGCGACCAAGACGCTGTTCTTCGTGTTCTTCTTCATGTGGATCCGCTGGACGCTGCCGCGCTTCCGCTACGACCAGCTGATGTCGCTCGGCTGGAAGCTGCTGCTGCCCTTGTCGCTCGGGTACATCGTCGCGGTCGCGACCACCATCGTGACGCTCGATGCGCTCGGCTTTCCGCGCGGGTCGGTGCCGTTCTGCACGGGGCTGATCCTGCTGAACATCGCCGCGGTCGTGGTGCTGTTCAACATCGTCGACCGCGGACGGATCATCAGTCCCGCGTTTTCGCGACTGAATCGCCGTGATCTCGACAAGCTGCGGGCCGCGAGCACGCAACGGCGCGCACCGCTTGCCCCAGAGTCACTTGCACCGGAGTCCGGAGACTGATGTCCATCGGCGTCAAGGTTGTTACGCGACCGATCGAGGAAGTCAGCTATGTGCGCGCCACCCTCGGTGGCATGAAGCGCACGCTGCGGCACATCTTCGAGGAAAAGGTCACCACGCAGTATCCGGAGGAGAAGGAATCGATCTCCAAGCGGTGGCGGGGCACGCATCGGATGCTCACGACGGAAGACGGCAAGGCCAAGTGCGTCGCATGCGGCCTGTGCCCGTCGATTTGTCCCGCGAACTGCATCAAGCTCGTGCCGGGCGAGGATGAGCAGGGCAACCGCTACCCGCTCGTCTTCGAGATCGACGAGTTCCGGTGCATCTTCTGCGGCTACTGTCAGGAGGTCTGCCCTGAGGAGGCGATCCACGTCGGCCGCCACTACGAGAACGCGGAGTACAGCCGCGAGGGGTTCGTGTACGACCTCGAGCGCCTGATGGCGCAGACGCATCCGGTGTGCGAGATGTGGGATCCCGCCGACCCGAAGGGGGAGTAATGACGCACAACGAACTCCCGCTCTTCTACGTCTTCCACTTCTACTTCTTCGGGCTCGCCGCGATGATTTCGGCGGTCGCGTTCGTCACCCGCAGGAGTCCCGTGGCGGCGGCGATGTGGCTGGTGAGCGTCATGTTCAGCCTCGCCGCGCTGTACGTGCTGCTCGACGCGCAGTTCATCGGGACCATGCAGGTGCTGGTCTATGCCGGCGCGATCATGGTGGTCTTCCTGTTCGTCATCATGCTGCTGAACCTCGGCCACCCGTCGGAGATCGCCGATGTGCGCGGCCTCTGGTGGAAACTGGCGGCGGGTGCGGTTGGCCTGGCATTCATCGCCGAGATCTTCGCGGTCACGCGGGCGAAGCTCCCGGAAGCGCTGGTGCTCCCCGAGAACACCATTGCCAACCAGGTGGCTCGCGACGGAGCGATTGCGCCGCTCGCGGGTCCGCTGTTCCACGAGTACCTGCTGGCGTTCGAGGTGACGAGCATCCTGCTCCTTGCCGCGGTCGTCGGTGCGGTCGTGCTGGGAAAGCGAAAGGAGCGTGTCAATGCTGGCTGAGTCGCTCTTCTTCAGTGCCGTGCTGTTCACCATCGGCGTGGTCGGCGTGCTGACGCGCCGCAATGCGATCATCATCTTCATGTGCGTGGAGCTGATGCTCAACGCGGTGAACCTGTCGTTCGTCGCATTTGCGCAGGTGTACGGTGTGGCGGGCCAAATTTTCGTGTTCTTCGTCATGACGGTGGCGGCGGCTGAAGCTGCCGTGGGGCTCGCGATCATCATCGCGCTGTTCCGTCATCGTCAGACGGTCGATCTGTCGAACATCAATCTCCTCAAGGGATGATGCTCCTCCAGCATGCAGCAGCGGCGGGCGCACATCCCCTGACCGACACCGTGGCGCGGTACATGTGGCTCCTGCCACTGCTGCCGCTCCTCGGCTTCGTGATCAACGGGCTGCTCTCGCTCACCAGCGCAATTCACTTCGGCGCGGACGATCCGAGTGCGAGCCACGATGACGTCCCTGGCACGCACGGGACACAGGTGCACGCGCACGACGAGAGTGGCGGAGGTGGCCACGGTGACGACCACCATCCCGTCGCGCGGCACAAGCATGCCCCACTAACGAGCCTCGTCGGACCAGGCGTGCTCCTGCTTTCGTTCCTGCTCGCGACTTTCATCTTCATGGCCATGCGCGCCGCCGGTGCGCACGAGCCCTTCATCCAGCGCTACTTCAGCTGGATGCCGGTGGGCGACCTCCAGATCGACGTCGCCTTCCAGCTCGACCAGCTCTCGATGCTCATGGTGATGATCATCACGGGCATTGGCACGCTCATTCACATCTTCAGCGTCGGCTACATGGCCGACGACCCGGGGTACCCGCGCTTCTTC
>JBBQFW010000154.1:0-9183 GCA_038322445.1 Gemmatimonadales bacterium | reverse complement strand
CATGTCGACAATTTAACGGCTTCGCCGCGAGGCCGAACAGTTCGGCAGAGGTTGTTCGTCATTCCCGCGAAAGCGGGAATGAATGTTTGACAAAGGTGTTCCTCCCTTTGTTCGTCACCCCCCAACCTGCGGCTCGTCTGTGATCCGCCGTCTGTATTCCGCCACTGGCGTCGTGAGTTCTACCGATATCGATCGGAAAGGGCCCGGATGGCGGTAGAACCCACGACGCCGGAGGCAGAGGCACTGGGCGGAGTTCAGCGCGAACCCGCGATCATGTTTGACAAAGGTGTTCCTCCACACTAAGGCGGGCTGGCAGCGCGGCGGCGAGCTTCCGGATTTTGCGCTCATGCCGGATGGCACGTACTGTCCCTACCAAAAGATCTGCGATAGCACACACTGCCCGCGCATTCCCCGCCCTTCGATGCTCGACACGCGGCTGATCGCCCGCGTCGGTCGCACCCATGCTACCCCGTCAACGGACCGAGCCATGACACGTGACACCGAACGTTCGCTTTCACGCCGCGACTTCCTCGCACGCTCCGGCGCCGGTGGTGCCGCGCTCGCCGCCGGCCTCCTCGTCAACGGAGCGGCACCAATGACGGCCGCTGCCGCGGGAATCACGCCGCGGCTCACGCAGCCATCGCGCAAGTATCCGATCGGACTCGAGCTCTACTCCGTGCGCGGAGAGCTCGCGAAGGACCTGCCGAACACCCTGCGCACCGTCGCACAGATGGGCTACGAGGACGTCGAGTTCTATGCACCGTATCTCGCATGGAACTTCGCCTACGCGAAGGGAGTGCGTTCACAGCTCGACGATCTCGGTCTCCGCTGCTACTCGACGCACAACTCGGCGGGCGCTGTCACGATCAGCGACACCATGTCCCACGCCATCGAGCTCAATCAGATCCTCGGCACGCGCCACATCATCGTCGCGTCGCCGCCGGGGAACGTGACCACCCTCGAGGACTGGAAACGTTTCTCCGGCCAGCTCACGACGGCGGTCGAGCAGCTCAAGCCGCACGGCCTCACGACCGGATTCCACAACCACCTGATCGAGTGGTCGCCGCTCGCGGGCGGAATGCGCGTGATGGACGTCATCGCCACCAACACGCCGCCGGAGTTCGTCCTGCAGCTCGACGTCGGCACCTGCCTCGAGGCGGGCGTGGATCCCGTCGCGTGGATCAAGGCGAACCCGGGTCGAATCCGGAGCATACACCTGAAGGACTGGACACCCGGAGCTGCCGCCGACCAGAAAGGCTTTCGCGTGCTCTTCGGCGAGGGCATCGGCCGCTGGAGTGAAATCTTCGCCGCGGCGGAGTCGGGCGGCGGGGTGGAGTTCTACCTCATGGAGCAGGAGGGGAGCCGCTACTCCGAGTTCGAGAGCGCCAAACGCTGTCTCGACACCTACCGCGCCATGCGGAAGTCGGGCTGATCGCGCGTCAGCTCGTACTTTCCCAGATCTGCGGCAGGGCGACGCGAAACGTGGAGCCCCGTTCCGGCGCGCTGACCACCTCGATGTGGCCTCCCATCAGTGTCACCAGGCGTCGGGAGATGTAGAGCCCGAGCCCGGTGCCTCCATGGCGCCTCGTGAGGCCGCTGTCGACCTGCGCGAACGGCCGGAAAAGTCGCATCTGCTCGCGCGGCGGAATGCCGATGCCCGTGTCCTCCACCTCGAGCCACACCACGTGCGCCGCTTCACGCGCACGCACCGTGATGCGCCCGGTGTCGGTGAACTTCACCGCATTGCCGAGCAGGTTCACGAGCACCTGCCGGAGCTTGTTGATGTCGCTCGTCATGCGCACAGGCGCATGCGGGAGGTCGAGCGTGATCGGCAGCTTCTTCTGGTCGGCCAGCGGCTGCACGACGGCCACCGCCGCGCGCACGAGATCCGCCACGAGGAAATCCGCGGGCCGCATAACCTCCTTGCCCTCCTCGAGACTCGTGAAGGACAGGATTTCCTCGATCATCGACGACAGGTGGGTCGTCACCGAGCGCACGCGCTCGAGGATGTCGAGTTGCGCATCCGTGATGGGGCCAATCACCTGGTCGATCAGCAGCTCGTGGTATCCCGCGAGTGCAGTGAGCGGCGTCCTCAGCTCGTGGCTCATCGTCGCGAGAAAGCGACTCTTGGCGCGATCCGCGCTCAGCGCACGCAGTAACAGCAGCGACTTGTGCACCGCGAGCGCGGCATGGTCGGCCAGGATGCGCAGCTCGTCCCGCTCGCATTCGTCGAACGCCGGCCCGTCGATACCACGGGACACCGAGATCATGCCGAGCATTTCCGCGTTCGCACGGAGCGGGGCGACCATGATCGGGCCGACCAGCATCTCCGGCAGCAACCGCATGAGCGGACGCCCCGATTCGCGATAGTTGGTTTCTGCCACGAGTGCGTCCTGCGTGATGGCATCCTGGAGCAGTGAGCCTTCCAGATCGAAGAATGAGCCGAGGGCCATCGTGAGGTCGCCCGTGGCAGCGACCACCTCGCCCTGCGTCTCGAGCACGCGGAGCACGGACGCTCCGGTCGCGTTGCACTGTCGCGTGGCGATCTCGCACAGCGTGCGGAGCACCTCACCGATGTCAGTGGCCTCGGCGAGTCGGCGCGTGATTTCCGTGAGCGCCGATCGTTCCACGCTGTCAGTGCGCGCCTCGATGATCAGGGTGTCGTCGGCACGATGGACGCCGCAGAGCAGGCGACGCGACGCGCCACCCAGCGTCGCCGGCTGGAGGTCCACGACGAAGCTGCGCGGTCGGCCGTCCGCGAGCGTCGCCCGAAGCTCGGTCTCGGTTGGGGCCGCGCTTTCGGCGAGCAGCGTCACAAACGGCGCGCCATGCTCCGGAGGCGTTCCCAGCCACTTCGTCCACTTGACGTTGGCGTACCGGACTGCGAGATCGCCCGACAGCACCAGCACACCACGCTCAAGGCTGTCGAGCACACGCGCGGCGTCCGGGATCTCAGTCAAGGGAGGGCATGCTCCCCGCGCGTAGCGTCATCCGTCCAGGATCAGTGAAGCATGGACGGTGAGCGAAACAGCGCCACGTTGCCATCCAGGGGAACGGCGACGCCCCTGGGACGTCGGACGCACTCCATCAACGCGATCGCGGCATCGCGATCGAGCGCAGGCAGGTAGATGACACCCGCAATGCCACTCGGCGAAACGGCCATGACCTCCTCGGGTCGGCGCGTGAGGCTCACCGCAAGCACGGGAACATCGCGCACCGCATCCATGACGGCCCACTCATCGAGGACCGATGGGCTCAGGAGCGCGTCCTCCACCACCAGGAGGTGGGGCTCGAACTGCTCTGCGGTGACGACGGCCGCCGCCACGCCCACAACAGGTTCGCACTGTACCCCAAGCTCGCCGAATACCCGGCAAAGATGTTCGCTCAGGAACTGGTGTCGCGACACACAAACCAATCTCATCCCTCAATATACCTCGAAGTGGGACGGATGTTCATTGCCGCCCTGCGCAAGGTCAGCCGAGCGCTTCCAGCGCGTCATGGAGCACCCGCGCCGACGCCGGACGCGCGTCGCGCTCACGCGACCGGGCGGTCCTGTACCAGTGCCTACCAGACATCTAACTCGAATCTCCCAACGCCACGGCCGGAAGCCGCAGCGTGAACGTACTCCCCACGCCCACCTCGCTCTCCGCAGTCAGGTCGCCGTGCATGCCACGCGCAAGATCACGGCTGATCGCCAGCCCGAGGCCGGATCCCTCCGCCTGCCGTGCATGTCGCGAATCCACCTGCACGAACGGATCGAAGATCGAGGCGAGCTTCTCGGCCGGGATCCCGATGCCGGTATCGCGCACCCGCGTATGCACGGACTGTCCGTCCGGCGCGCGGACAGCGTCGACGGTGACACAGCCATCGGCTGGAGTGAACTTCAGCGCGTTCGTCAGGAGGTTGATGAGTACCTGTTGAACCTTATCACGATCGGCGGCCGCTTCGAGGCCGCTCTCCACGGTGTAACTGAATGTCAGGTGCGCGTTGGCCATCTGCGGCTCCACCATGGGCACGACGCTCGCAATCACCTCGTCCATGCGAAGCGTGTCCACACGATAGTCGAGACGGCCCGCCTCGATGCGCGCGAGGTTCAGCACTTCGTTGATGAGGCGCAGCAGGTGGCGCTGGCTGCGGGTGACCCGATCGAGCGCTTCCAGCTGCGCTGCCGTGACCGGGCCGTGGATTCCGAGCGCGATGAGTTCCGCGTAGCCCCCGATCGCGTTGAGGGGCGTCCGGAGCTCATGGCTCATCGTGGCGAGAAACTGGCTCTTCGCCCGATTGGCTTCCTCGGCAATCTCGCGAGCCTGCTCCAGCTCTTCACTCCGCGCCACCAGGTCTTCGTTGATGACCCGCAGCTCCTCACTCTGCGCCTCGAGCTCGGTGGTCTGTTCCTCGAGCTGGATTTGCTGCTGTTCGAGTTCGTGCGCCTGGGTCGTCAGGAGGCCGTTCGTGTCCTCGAGCTCACGCGTGCGGGCGGCGAGCGCCGCATTCGCTCCCTCCGCCTCGCGCCGCGCACGCAGGAGCTCGTCCTCGTACTTGCGTCGCTCGCGAACCTGGAGCAGCACGCAGTCCGTCACGTGCACCCCGTTGCGCTCCACCCGGACGGCATTCGAGAGCGCGCCGATGTCACTGCCGTCCCTGTGGCGAAGCAGCAGGAAGATCTCCTCTGCCCGCCCGTGCAGCCGCAGCATCGGAAACAGGTGCGTCTGGTAGAAGATACGACCGGCCACCGTCAGCAACCGCTCGACGTGAAGGCCGCGAAGCTCGTCGACGGCATAGCCCAGCAGCTGGGCCAGTGTGTCGTTTGCCTCCACGATGACGCCGTCGTCCATGAACGTCACGACGCCGCATGGCAGCGAGCTGACCTGCGCGTTCATGGATTCCGGCACCGCGACGTCAGGTAGGAGATGCACTCGCGAGGTAGTCCTTCATGAGGGCAATCGTCTCATCGGGTGCGCTCATGTGTGGACAATGGCCGGTGGCCTTCATCATGCGGAGCGTGCTGCCGGCAAGCTCCCGATGGACGTATTCGCCGACCACGGCAGGGGCGATGATGTCGTTCGAGCATTGAAGTATGAGCGACGGAATCGCCACCGCCGCAAGATCACCCCGGTTGTCGGCGCAGAAGGTCGTCTCCGCGAACCGTCGCGCGATCACCGGATCGGTGGAGCAGAAGCTTGCCGTGAGCTCCTCACCGAGCTCGGGACGATCGGCGTTCTGCATGGTGGCCGGCGCGAGATAGTTCGCCCAGCCGATGTAATTCTTGTCCATCGTGTCGAGCAGCCCGTCAATGTCGGAGCGCTCGAAGCCGCCCGTATACCCCGGGCCGTCATTGAGGTAGCGCGGCGAGGGGCCGATCAGGATCAGGCGCTCGAATCGGTCGGCCGCCGCGTTCGCGGCCAGCACGCCGACCATCGCGCTCACCGAATGCCCCACGTACACGATGTCATGCAGGTCCAGGGCTTCGCAGATGTCGAGGACGTCTCGGGCATACCCATCGAGCGACGAGTAGCGGTCCGCGTCATAGGCGGACAGGTCGGACTTGCCCGACCCGACATAGTCGAAGACGATGACGCGATAATCGGCCTTGAATGCCGGCGTGACATAGCGCCACATGTTCTGGTCGCAGCCGAAGCCATGCGCGAACAGCATGGGCTGTGAGCCGTGTCCGGATTGCTTCACGTTGTTGCGCGTCAGTACGTCAGTCATCGCATCCCGCCGGGCAAAATATGAGTGCGGGCCGTCGGCGCTCCCCGGCGACGACCGCGAAAAAGACGCACTACGCCGTCGTCCTGGGCAATGGCTCGGCGGTCTGGATCCCCGTGGCCCTGTCCACCGTCCGTCTCGTGCTCGATGGAACCTCGGCGGTCGACGGCAGGACGAGGCGGAACGTACTGC
Organism: Gemmatimonadales bacterium; assembly: GCA_038322445.1. Taxonomy (GTDB): domain Bacteria; phylum Gemmatimonadota; class Gemmatimonadetes; order Gemmatimonadales; family Gemmatimonadaceae; genus AG11. The sequence continues at coordinate 3,282 of JBBQFW010000154.1, read as the reverse complement.
CCTTGCCCGGCTCCGATTCGATCTCGAGCACGCCGTGCAGCATTTCCGCAAGGCGACGCGAGATCGGCAATCCCAGCCCTGTTCCCTCCGTCAGCTGCGTCTTGCCGAGCTGCACGAATTCATCGAAGACCTTCTCGCGATCTGCCTGCGCGATTCCCTCACCCTGGTCGACCACCTCGAGGGTGATGCCACCGTCCTCCGTCGGCATTGACCGCACGCGAATCGGCTGGCCGCGCCCGAACTTGATCGCGTTCGAGAGGAGGTTCAGCAGGATCTGCCGCAGGCGGCGCGGGTCGCTGATGATCTTCACCGTCCCGCCCTCGTGCTCGATCGCGAGCGCCGAGCCGTACTGGTCCGCGAGGGGGCGCACGGTGACGAAGAGGTCCTCGAGCAGCGACGGGAACGTCACCGGCTGCAGGCGCAGGTCGATCTTGCCGGCTTCGATCTTGGACAGGTCGAGCACGTCGTTCACGAGCTCGAGCAGGTGCTTCGCCGCCTTGTGCGTGCGCGTGATGCCTTCCGCCTGCTTCTCGTTCAGCGGACCGTAGATGTTCTCGAGCAGGAGCGTGCTGTACCCCAGCACCGCGTTGATCGGCGTGCGCAGCTCGTGGCTCATCGACGCGTAGAACCGGCTGCGCGCCGCCATCGCACGCTCCAGCTCCTGCTGCCGCTCGGCCAGCTCATCGTTCAGCGCCTTGAGCTCGCTCATTGCCCGCGCGAGCGACTTCGCCTGCGTCTGGAGCTCGTCCTCGGCGCGCTTGCGCTCGGAGATGTCGCGCACGATCAGCGTGTACGTCTTCTTGCCGCGCGTGTCGAGGCAGCTCGCGGTGGCCTCCACCGGGAACTGCTCGCCCGACGCACGCGCGCCCATCAGCGAGAGCGCGCCGTCGGTCGCAGGGCTGCCCATCGCTGGGGCCTGTGGATCGACGGCGTCGGTGTGCGTGCAGATACGGTCCAGCAGGTCCTGCGGCAGTGATTCGGGGAAGAAGTCGCGGACGTTATGCTGCACCGTGGAGTCGATCGGCGTCGCGAACATCCGCTGCGCCGCCGCATTGAAGAGCGTCACGACCCCATCGGCATCGAACGCGACGATCGCGTCCATCGCCGACCCCACGATCTCCGAGAAGCGCGCCTCGGATTCGTAGATCTCCCGCATGTGCCGCAACTCGAGTTCCCGCCGCTCCCCCTCGGCGAGGAGGTGCTGCTGTGCCGCGAGCTGCCGCTGCTTCTGGTAGAGATCGACGAAGACGCTGACCTTCGAGCGCAGGATATCCGGATTGAACGGCTTCGCCATGTAGTCCACGGCGCCCGCCGAGTAGCCCTCGAAGATGTACTCCTCGTCCTTGCTGATGGCGGTGAGGAAGATGATCGGGATGAACTTCGTGCGTTCGCGCGACTTGATGAGCTTTGCGGTCTCGAAGCCGTTGATGCCCGGCATCTGCACATCGAGCAGGATCATCGCGACGTCGTGCGCCAGCAGCTTTCGCAGCGCCTCGTCACCAGAGCCGGCGCGCACGAGGATCTGGCCCAGCGGTTCGAGGATCGCCTCCAGCGCGAGCAGGTTCTCCGGCCGGTCGTCCACGATGAGGATCTCCACCGGCGTCTGCGGCTCATCGGCGGTGAACGGCACGGCCGCCGCGGGAATCACCACGGTGCCGGCGGGCGTCGTTCGCTTGGCCTTCGCGTCGGGCATCATCGGTCCTCTCGTTCCGGGCTTCCCGCGGGCAGGGCGGCGATGAACTTTGCCATCTCCTCGATCGTCATGACGCGCGCACGAGGAACCGCCTTCACCGCCGACGCCGGCATCAGCGTGCTCTCGGCGGTCGCGGGATCCTGGATCAGCGCGAGACCACCGCGATCGGAGATGCGGCGAAGTCCCTCGCTGCCGTCGGCATTCGCGCCGGTCAGCACCACGCCCACCGTTCGATGGCCATAGCTGTCGGCTGCGGTCAGGAAGGTCACGTCGATCGACGGGCGGCTGTAGCGCACCGGGCCTTCCGTGCTGAGCGAGAAATGCCCGGGCTCCACGAGCGTGTGGTAGTCCGGTGGCGCAATGTAGACCGATCCGCCCTCGAGCGGCATCTTGTCCTCGATCTCGTGGACCTTCAACGGCGTGCGCTCCTGCACGAGCGTGCGGAGCAGGTGGTCGGAATCCTTGTGCCGATGCTGCACGAGGGCAACGCCCATCTGGAACGTCTGGGGAAGTCCCTCGACGAAGGTACGAAGCGCGACAAGGCCACCCCACGAGGTGCCCACCACCACGAGATCGTACCCGACCGCGGGGATGTTCGCCGTCACGTCACTTTCCGGTAGAGCTTCTCCGTCGCACTCAACTTCTCGTAGCACGGCTCGAACTGCGAGAACTTCAGCGACTCCTTGCTGCCCAATGCGAGGATGCCGAACATCACGAGCGACTCGTAGAACAGCCGGTGCACGCGGTTCTGGAGCGTCTTGTCGAAGTAGATCAGCACGTTGCGACAGAAGATCACATGAAACTCGCTGAATGACCGGTCCGTCACGAGGTTGTGCTGCGAGAACACCACGTTGCGGGTAAGCGAGGGCGAGAACAATGCCCCATCGTACTTGGCCGTGTAGTACTCCGAGAACGAGCGCGTCCCGCCCGCCCGGATGTAGTTGTCGGTGTATTCCTGCATGCGCTCGAGCGGAAAGATGCCCTGCTTCGCACGCTGCAGCACCACATCGTTGATGTCGGTGGCATACAGGCGCGCCCGATCGTACAGCCCTTCCTCCTCCAGCAGAATGGCCATCGAGAAGACTTCCTCGCCCGTCGAACAGCCCGCATGCCAGATGCGAATGAACGGGTATGTGCGCAGCAGCGGGATCACCTTCTCGCGGAACTCCTTGTAGAAGCCCGGGTCACGAAACATCGCCGTGACGTTCACGGAGAGGTCGAGCAGCAGCCGTTCCATCGCGTCCGCGTCATGGAGGATGCGCGCCTGCAACTCCGAGATGGTGCGCAGGGACTCACCCTCCACGCGCTTCCACAGCCGGCGGCGGATCGACGCATAGGCGTACGACCGGAAATCGAAACCGTAGTGCCGGAACACGCCCTCCAGGAGCAGCTCGATCTCGAGCCGCTCCAGTTCGGCGTTGTAGGCGTATGGGGGTCCCGGAAGGGATTCCCCACCCTCGCTCAACGGTACAGCCATACCCTCATCAGGCTCAACAACTGCTCCGTGTCCACTGGCTTCGTGATGTAATCCGACGCACCCGCCGCGATGCACTTCTCGCGGTCACCCTTCATCGCCTTCGCCGTCAACG
>JBBQFW010000153.1:0-9230 GCA_038322445.1 Gemmatimonadales bacterium | reverse complement strand
GCCCAGCGCCGAGGTTCTGCCCCACGATCGCTGCGGTGGCCGCGCCAAATCCGACCGCGATCATGAACAGCCAGCTCTCGACGCGATGGCCGATGCCGAGCGCCGCAAGTGCGGGCGTCCCGAACTGCGTGGCCGTCCTGGTGACGAGCACGTAGATGAGCGAGAACACCACGCCCGTGACGGCGGTGGGCAGGCCGATCCGGAGCACCTGACGCATTGATCGCCAGTCGGGACGACCGAACGTCAACACGCCACGGCGCCCGATGATCGTCAGGCCGAGCGCAAAGGCGACCGCTCGCGTCGATATCGTCGAGATGGCGGCTCCCGCGACTCCGAGGGCTGGAATGGGTCCCCACCCTACGATCAGCACCGGATCGAGCACCAGCGTCACACCCACGGACGCGGTCAGGAGGAGGAAGGGCGTTCTGGTGTCACCCGCGGCGCGAAATGCCGCGTCGATGGCGAAGAAGCCGAAGATGAGCGGCGCGCCCAACAGGTAGGTACCGAGGTAACGCACGCCGAGGGCGCTCACCTCGGGCGGCGTTTCCATGATGGCGAAGAGATGCGGCAGCAATGGTAGCCCTATCAGCGCGACAACGACGCCGAGCACCAGTGAGAGCAGTAGCGCATCGCCGGCAATCCGCGCGGCTTCGGCCGATCGCCCCTCGCCATACCGGCGCGCCGCAACCGCCGTGAGGCCAACGTTCACCATCTCCGCCAGGGAGACGATGAGCCAGATCCAGAAGACGGCCGTCGACGCTGCGGCGAGGCCGTTCGATCCAACGCGCGTGCCGATCCAGTAGGTATCGACGGAGAAGAACAGCGTCATCAGGAGCGATGACGCCACGGCCGGTAGTGCTATGCGTGCGATGGTACGCGGCAGCGGATCCGCAACCAGATGGGCGGACTCCCACTCACTCGTGATGCCGACGGTGGCCAGCCCCTCGTGCGACTCGAGCGGAAGCGATCCGCCGAGGAGGTGGTCGTTCTCCATCACATCGTCAGGCGGGCGTGAGTGCCTTCGCGGCGTCTGCGACGGCCGTGGCGATCTTCGCGAGCGCCTTGGCGGCGGACGATTCGGCGTCGGAGGTGACGATGGGCGAGCCGTTGTCGCCACCCTCCATCACGCGCGGATACAGCGGCACCTGGCCCAGGAGTGGAAGGTCGACCATCTTCGCGAGTTTTTCGCCGCCACCCGATCCAAACAGCGCTGATGGCTTGCCACAGTGCGGGCACTCGAACCAGCTCATGTTCTCCACGATGCCGAGGACCGGAACGCCGACACGCTGGAACATCTTCACGCCGCGGAGCGCGTCGCCGACGCTGACGTCCTGCGGGGTGGTGACGATGATCGCTCCGTCCACCTGCGTGGCCTGCACCAGCGAGAGCTGTGCGTCGCCGGTGCCGGGCGGCATGTCGACGAAGAAATAGTCGAGTTGCCCCCACGCGACGTCAGCAAGGAATTGCGTGATGATCTTCATCACGATGGGGCCGCGCCAGATGGCCGGTTGGTCCGGCTCGATCATCATGCCGAGTGAGATGATTTTCACGCCATAGGCTTCGAGCGGGATGATCTTCTCGTTGATCACCGGCGGTTGGCCGGTAACGCCCATCATCCTGGGAATATTCGGCCCATAAATGTCGGCATCCATCAGTCCGACGCGCGCGCCCGAAGCCGCAAGCGAGACGGCGAGATTCACCGCGACGGTCGACTTGCCGACGCCGCCCTTTCCCGATGAGACGGCAATGATCTTGCCGAGCTTGGGGTAATGCTTTGGCGTGGGCGCCGAGGGGCGCGCGGGCGCGGGCGGCGCCTGATCCATGACCGGAAGCATGCGACTCTTCGCGGGGCCTTTCGGCGCATCGGGAAGCTTCACGGGCGTGATCTGAAGCTGGACGTCGACGACGCCGTCCACCGCCGCGACGGCTTCGCGAATGGTCTTCGCGATCGCGGGGTCATCGTCCTTGGTGAGCAGCAAGGTGAGGTGCACGCGGCCATCGGGGGTGTTGCCGATGTCCCGGACCTGCTGCGTGGAATAGACGTCGGCGCCGGTGCGCGGATTGCGAACGTTCGAGAGCGCCTTGGCGACGCGCTCCTGGAGAGTGGTGGACATCGTCGAAGCATAATCGGTTGTGCCATTTCCGGTCTTCGAGAACGTCATGAGAAGAGCGCCCCGCACATGGTGTGCGGGGCGCTCTTCTCATGACCTCGGATCAGATGATCACTTTGCCGCCAGGTCGCTGACGGAGGCGGCGAGCCACGCGACCTTGGGGTCGCGCCCCTTGGCCTGCAGGGTCAGTTCCTTCGCCAGCGCCGTGAGGCCGGTGTGCCGACCGGTCTCCGAGGCGTTCTTCTCGGCCTTGTCGAGGGCGGCGCGCGTCACCTTGATGCGCTCCGCGGGCAGGCCGTTCACGCGCTCGAGCTGGTCGAGGTAGGCGCGCGAGAGGGAGTACGACGCCGGCCAGATGAACTTCGGCTGACCCTGTGCGTTGAGATAGTCCAGGTGTACCGTCTTCGCGGCGTCGATCTCGTTCTGCGACAGGTACTGGCTGGCCGTCAACTCGAAGATGTCCAGGCCGCGCGCGATCTCGGAGCTGACCATTACGCCGTTGTACCAGTACACCGACCACGAGCCGCCCATCGTGAAGTGGGTCGAGTCGATGGGTCCGCGATCGAAGAATGCGATCTCCTTCGCATGCGCCGGGTCCGTCCAGTCGAACACCGAGACACCACCCTGGTACCATGCCTGTACCATGACATCGCGGCCGGGAATCGGAATCAGCGAGCCGTTGTGTGCCACGCAGTTCTCCATGGCCGTCTGCGCCGCGGGCATCTTGTAGTAGCCCTTGAACTTCATCTTGCCGTTCTCGATCGTGAAGATGGCGTCGCCGCCCCACTCCATCGGATCGGTCGAGCGGCACTTCGGAGCGCCACCGCCGCCCCATTCGTCGGAGAACAGCACCTTTGTGCCGTCGTTGTTGAACGTGGCGGAGTGCCAGTACGAGAAGTTCGTGTCCGCCGCGGCGTCGATACGCACCGGGTGCGCGGGGTCGCGGATGTCGAGCAGGAGGCCATAGCCACCGCACGCGCCGCCGGCGTACCCGACGGCCGGGTACACGGTGATGTCGTGGCACTGGTCCGGACCGGTCGGCGTGCGTGCGGCTCCGCCGCCGAAGCGCTTCTCGATCGCTGCCTGCACACCGCCACGCAGCTCGACACTGTCGGCATGCGTTGCCGCGCCCGTGCCGCCACGTGCCTTGACGATGCTGTCGAGCATGGGCTTCACGAACTGGTCCGGCAGCATCATCTCATTGCCGCCGAGGCTCACGAAGTACGCGCCCTTTGCCTTCGCCTCGGTCATCGCCTTGACGTCGTCCGGCGCGCCGCCGTGACTCTTCACCGCGGCGAGATTGTCGAAGATGCGCGGAGACGTCACGATCGCGGCCTGCTCCGGATGCGCGAGCGGCACCTTGATCGTTTCGATGCGGAAATGCGCGCTGCTGGGATCCTTGTCCGGCGATGCGTCGGAGCAGCCATGCAACTCGGCGTCGGGGCGCACCGCCGATGAGCCGGAAACATAGATGTAGACGTTGTCCTTGTCCTTCGGGTCGACGACGACGGTGTGCGTGTGCGAGCCACGGCACGTCTGCACGTTCGCCACGTTCCGCGGGTGCTCGATGTCGGTGATGTCGAAGATGCGAACGCCCTTGATGCGCGCGTCGCTGACCGTCTCCTTCACGCCCTGGTCACCACAATCGATGCGGCCCGTGTTGCCCTCGGCGGACACGAACAGGAGGTTCTTGTAGACGGACACGTCGCTCTGCGACGCGGGACAGTAGTTCGACAGCCGCAGGCTGGGCGCGGAAGGATTGCTGATGTCCCAGATCTGGTAGCCGTTGTAGTTGCCCTGGATGACGTAGTTGCCGCGAAAGGCCAGATCCGAGTTGGTGCTGCCGAGGAACTTGCCCGACGGTGGCGTGGCGGAGATGAGGCGCATGTTCCACGCCGCCTGTGCCGCGTCCATGAGGCCAGCCTTGAGGCCGACACGTGGATCCGGGTTTGGTGCCTGCGCCTGCGTGACGGACGGGAGTCCGACTACCGCTGCCAGCGCGAGCGCCCGGACGGCATTGCGATGCGCGCCCGAGGCGAGGGAGTGTAACTCAGACTTCATGTGAACCTCTGGTGATGCGGGTGGGTGATAACATGCGGCGGTGGTGTTCGACAGCTAGTGGCCCTCGAGCTCGAGCATGAAGAGCATCTTCTGCATTCGCGCGATCTCGGTGGTCTGATCGACCTGGACATCGGAGGCGAACTTGAAGGTGAGCTCGTCCTGCGCGGCTCCGAAGGTGTTGAAGAGGTCAGCAACCATGGAGACGGCGCCCCGGTGGTGCTGGATCATGCCCGTGAGGAAGAGACGGTCGAACTGCGTCCCCCTCGCCTCGCCGAGCTCCTTCATCTGCGCGTCGGTGAGCATGCCGGGCATGAGCATGTCGTGCTCCATGCCGTTCATGACCATCTTCATGGCCGTGGCGGTCGCGTCGGGCACGGTCTGGTTGCGATCGCGCAGCCACCGCTGCATCGCGGTAATCTCGTCCTGCTGGGCGTTGATGATGCGGTCGCAGAGCGTCCGCACCGACGGACTGGCGCCGTGCGTCGGCGCCATCTTCGCCATGATGATCGCCTGGGCATGGTGATGGATCATGCCCGACATGAAGCTGACGTCGGCGGTGGTGTACGGGTATCGCGCACTGTCCGCACGTGCCTTCGCGATCGCGGCCGCCTGGCCCTGCGCCATGGCGGCGGACGACGGTGTCGTGTTGATCGCCTGCGCCGATGCCACGCTGGCGACGAGAAGGAGTGCCATGGCTGGCACAAAGAACGTTGCCGCAACGAAGCGGCCGATCCTGAAATCTGTCATCGCAATGATGTCCCGGGGCACGCGGCGACTGCCGGACCCCCTGAGGGTCGAGCTGTACCGGCATATAGTATCATATGGAGTGGGGTGCCGGTAAGCGGGGGCGACGCTCGGCGAACCCCGCGCGTTCCAACTCATTACGCGCGTGAGCACCGCAGGTTCCGAATTGCCAGAGACATTTCGTGGTGGTTCAGCGAAAGCCGCTGTCGCAGGACTGCCGGGGCGACGCATATTCTGTCGCGCGGGCGGCGGCGACTGGCCGGTCCGGCTCTGTTCATGGCATGCGGGCGCCACGCCGCCCGGGGAGCGATCATGTGTCGTAACATCAAGGTACTGGCCAACTTCGAACCGCCGGCGTCCGACGACGAGATCCGAGCGTCGGCCCTCCAGTTCGTCCGCAAGCTCAGCGGGGCGTCGAGGCCATCCAGGACCAACGAGGCCGCGTTCAATCGTGCGGTGGAGGACGTGACCGCGGCGGCGACGCGCCTGCTCTCGTCGCTCGCGATTCACGCACCACCCCGGGACCGCGACGAGGAGATGCGAAAGGCGAAGGAGCGGGCGCGGAAGCGCTTCGCTTGACGGGTCAGGCCGAGGATTCCGGACTGTTCGGGTGGTGGCGCGTTGCGCCGCAGCCGGCGCGGAGGGCACTCGTTGCGGCATCGATGGGCTGGGCGCTCGACGCCTTCGACGTCATGCTCTTCTCACTCACGCTGGCGTCGGTCATCAAGGATCTCGGCCTCACGAAGACCGAGGCCGGTGCACTCGGCTCGATCACGCTGCTCGGCGGCGCGGTGGGCGGGCTCGTATTCGGGCATGTGGCGGACCGGTACGGACGCACCCGCGCCCTGATGGCGAGCGTGCTGATCTACTCGGTCTTCACGGCGGCATGCGGACTGTCGCAAACGCTGTGGCAGTTCGCGATCTTCCGCGCGCTGCTTGGTCTCGGAATGGGTGGTGAGTGGGCCAGCGGTGCTGCACTGGTCTCGGAGACGTGGTCCACGAAATATCGCGGCCGCGCGCTCGGCTTCATGCAGAGCTCGTGGGCGATCGGCTTTGCCGGAGCAGCGATGGTGGTCGGGTACATCCTGCCGAGGTATGGTTGGCGGGCGGTGTTTTTCGTCGGGGTGCTGCCGGCGTTCTTCACGCTCTGGGTGCGCCGCAATGTCGAGGAGCCCGCCGTATGGAGGGCGCAGCAGTCCGAGCGTTCTGCATCGCGCGAGTCTGGCGCCAAACGCGCCAGGTTCACCGACATGTTTCGCGGCGACATGCTCGGCACCACGGCCGTTGTCACGTTCATGAATGCGTGCGCGCTCTTCGGCTGGTGGGGACTGAACGGCTGGATCCCCGCGTACCTGTCCCTTCCGACGGCGCAGGGTGGTGTGGGACTCAGCACATCGACGATGTCGTGGTTCATCGTGGCGATGCAGGTGGGGATGTGGCTGGGGTACGTGTCGTTTGGTTACATCTCGGATGTGGTCGGACGGAAGCGGGTCTACATCACCTACCTGCTGATGGCGAGCGTGCTGCTGCCGCTGTATGGATCGATGTCGGTACCAGTGGTCCTGCTGCTGCTCGGGCCCTTCGTCGCGTTCTTCGGGACGGGCTTCTTCAGTGGGTTCGGCGCCGTGACGGCGGAGATCTACCCGACCGCAATTCGCGCCAGCGCGCAGGGCTTCACATACAATATCGGCCGCATCGCGAGCGCGGCAGCGCCGTTCACCGTGGGCAGGCTCGCGACGACGCATGGCTTCAGCGTCGCGTTCAGCATCACGGGAGCAGCTTACCTGCTCGGGGCGATCGCGTGGCGGTGGATTCCCGAAACAGGGGGACGAGAGCTCGCTTGAAGCAGTGCGCTCGTCACGTCAGTTGTTCCCTACTGATGCAGACAGCTGACTCACTGTCGGCTCTGCCCTGGTTCGCTCGGGCTCGGACTTGAGCTTGAGCGTGAGCTTGAGCAACCAAGGCAGAGACCACAGTTGATCAGCTGTCTGCGTCAGTTTTTCAGAACCGCAATTGTGCTGGCGGCGCGACACTCCTCACGGCACGTTATCCCGATGCCACATATCGCCGCATGAACAAGCGCCACTTTCTTCGCACGATGAGCGGCGCGTCCATCGGACTGTTGCTCGGCGACCAGCTCTGGGCACAGTATGCCGCTGTCGCGTCAGAGCAACTCGCCACGGACGAGCCGTTCTGGGCGCTCATTCGCGCGAGGTACCGCCTCACGCCGGACTACATCAACCTCGAGAACGGCTACTTCGTGATGCAGTCGCAGCCGGTGCTCGACGCGTTCGTCGGACACGTGCGGGACATCAACTACGAAGCATCCCACTACATGCGGACCCGCCAGTTCGACGACAAGCTCGCGGCCCGCGCCCGCCTCGCGCGCATGGCCGGGTGCGCGCCCGAGGAACTGATCATCACGCGCAACACCACCGAGTCGCTCGACACCGTCATCGCGGGGCTGGACTGGAACGCCGGCGACGAGGCGATCATGGCCGCGCAGGATTACGGCGCAATGCTCGACATGTTTGCGCTGCAGAAAAGGCGGTACGGCACGGTGAATCGCATCGTCTCCCTTCCGATCGACCCCGCCTCGGACGCGGAGCTCGTGCAGCTCTACGCCAATGCCATTACGCCGAGGACGCGGCTGCTGATGGTCTCGCACATGGTGAACATCACCGGCCAGATCCTGCCTGTCCGCGCAATCGTCGACATGGCGCATAGCCGCGGCGTGCAGGTGATGGTGGACGGGGCGCATACATTCGCGCAGCTGGACTTCCGCATACCGGATCTCGACTGCGACTACTTCGGCGCGAGCCTCCACAAGTGGCTCGGCACGCCACTCGGCGCGGGGATCCTGTACGTGCGCAGGGATCGCGTGTCCGGGTTGTGGCCCGTGTTCGCGGATCTCAGCATGGCCGACACCGACATCCGGAAGTTGAACCACACGGGTACGCACCCCGTCCACACCGACCTGGCGATCACCGAAGCGATCGATTTCCACGACGCGATCGGCATCGCGCGCAAGGAGGCCCGCCTCCGCTATCTGAAGGAGTACTGGATCAGCCGAGTGCGTGGTGTGACGAACGTGGTGCTCAATACGCCGTCGGATCCGCGACGCTCCTGCGCCATCGCCAACGTCGGCGTGCGGGACGTGCCGCCCGCGACGCTCGCCAAGACGCTGCTCGACGCGCATCGCGTCTGGACGGTTGCCATCGACACCGCGAACGTGCACGGTGTACGGATCACCCCGAGTGTCTATACGTCGACCGCCGAGCTCGACGTATTCGTCAACGCCCTCCAACATATTGCTTCATGACATTGCAACGTCAGGCACGCACGAGCTGGGTGATCGTGGGCGGATTGCTTCTCGCGGCGTCGCGCGTGGGTGCGCAGGCTTCCGTCGCGACAGGTGAACTGTTGCCGGTGCCCGCGTGGGCATACCCAACGACGTCCAAGGACGCGGTGGTCGCGAAAGCGCCGTACGATTCCGTGACGCCGCTTCGCCTCAAGGGGAGCCGGCGCACGTTCACGCTTTCGCAAACCAAGAACCAGAACACGCCGCCTGACTGGTATCCGAACCTGCATGCGCGCATGCCGGTGTCTGTGGCGCACGGGCGCGTGGGCTCGATGTCAGCCTGCGGCTTCTGTCATCTCCCGGATGGCGAAGGGCGCTCGGAGAATGCGATGCTCGCCGGTTTGCCTGCGGACTACATCCTCCGTCAGCTCGACGATATGAAGAGCGGCGCGCGCACGACGGCGATGCCTGGGTGGGGACCATTCAGCAACATGCATCGCGTGGCCGATAGCGTCACGGCAACGGAGGCGCGCGACGCGGCCGAGTACTTCGCGCGGGTTCCAGTCCGCCGGCATTACGCCGTGGTGGAGCGCGCCCAGATTCCTGCGGTGTACCAGGTCGCGTTCGTGTACGCCGTGAGGAAGGACGGCGGTACAGAGCCGATCGACGGCCGGCTCATCGAGATCGCGGACGATCTCGAGCGGCATGAACTGCGCGATCCCACGGCGACGTACACCGCATTTGTTCCGCCCGGAAGCGTCGCCGCCGGAAAGCGCATCGCCATGGCGAGGGAGAAGACACCGCTCCGCGCGTGCGCGAGCTGTCACGGACCATCGCTGCTCGGCATCGGTCCCATTCCACCCATTGCGGGGCGCTCTCCGACGTACCTGCTCCGGCAACTGTTGGCGTTCCGGAATGGGGCCCGCGCCACCGCGACCAGCGCGCCGATGCAGGCGGTCGCCGCGTCACTCGACATGAACGACATGATTGCCGTGTCCGCGTATGCCGGCTCG
>JBBQFW010000152.1:0-9269 GCA_038322445.1 Gemmatimonadales bacterium | reverse complement strand
AATGTCGTGCTCACAGCTAACCACATGCAACCTCGCAGGTTGGCGTTCGCTTCGCCACTCTCGGCACGCATCGCACGCGCATGGGCAGCGCGGGAAGCCGCGAACTTGAGTACATTACAGTTCACTCGTGAGGAGCAGCGATGATCCGAGGGTTCGAGTTCGAGGAGGATGGGCGGACGTTCACGTGCAAGGTCGAAGCACGACGCGCCACTCCTGATGATGCTTGGTGGTGGTTCGACGTTTCCGGCGACCGCCAGCGCTACGCGCCGTTCCAGGCTGCCACGGCCGACACGCAGAAGGCGGTAAAGGCGAAGATCGTCGCGTTCTACACCAACCTGCTCGAGGCGCGCGCCAGGCCCGTCGAGCCGCGAAGCCATTGGGGGCGACGACCCAAGGCACCAGAAGCACCGGCGGCTCCAGTCGCCTGACGGACCGGGCTGCTGCTTACCGCGCGCCGCCCGCCATTTCAGACCAGTACCGCCCCATCTGCCCGCGCAGCGCCATCGCTGTGCGGGTGATGCCGGCGTCCCGCCACGCTTCGGCATCGCGCGACTCCGCCGTGCCGATCAACTGCGTAGTCGCACCGTACAAGGCCAGCAAGTCGGGGCTGGATGCGTGATACCACGCGAGCATCCACCGTTGCTCCTCGTCAATGGCATCACGCCGTACGCGTGCACTGAGCGCCTCCATGACGCTGCGCATCGTCCCGTCGGGCAATGGTGCTATGCCGGTGACGGCGGGGAGGCCCACCGCCCCGCGCCACACGAGGAAGGTCGCGCGCTTGATGGCCTCACCCGCGGATTCCGCATCAGCGAAGAGCTCCTCATAGGCACGCACGATCGCGGGATATTCGCCATAGACGCCGGAACGCTCGACTTGGCGGTCGCGCTCCTCGATGGTGCCGCTTGCGCCAGCGATGCTTGCCAACACCGCGTCCTCCCAACCGGCGAGCGAAGTGAGGCTCAGCAATCGCGCTGGAGCCTGATGCGGGTGCCCCACGGGTCGCGTACGAGCCGATCGTCGCCGGCGTGGGTAACCTCGTATCCCGATCGCTCGAGGCTGGTGGCGGCGGCTTCGACGTCCTGCTGCGACGGAAGCACCATGTGCCACTCGACGAGACGTGCATCGGTTTCACCGGCGGCCAGCGCTCCTCGCCCTGCCCAGGTGTTCACACCGAGGTGGTGATGATATCCGCCGGCGCTCAGGAAGAGCGCGCCAGGATATTGCCAGACGACCTTGTCGAGTCCCAGACCAGCGTGATAGAACGCCGCGGCTTCATCAATGTCGCCAACGTGCAGGTGCACGTGGCCCATCACGGTGCCCTGGGGCAAGCCGGTCCACGGCGCTCCGTTCGCGGCGCGCACGAGATCGGGAAAGTCGAGTGGATCGGTGGCCATCCTCAACTGCTGGCCGATAACCCGCCACGACTCACGCGGGCGATCGGCGTACACCTCGATCCCGAGTCCGTCGGGGTCGCGCAGGTAGAGCGCTTCGCTCACGAGATGGTCGGCGCTGCCAGCCTGGGCGCCAACGCCGGCGAGGTGCTGCGCGAAGCTACCAAGTGCAGCGCGCGTGGGGAGCAGTATGGCGAAGTGATACAGCCCGAGCTTCGCATGGCGGCCCACACCCTGGGTGCCCTTCACCGCGCGCAACTCCACGAGCGGTGCGTCACCGATCTCGGCGCCGAGCGTGGCGACGTCACCATCGCGATGCAGGACACGGAACCCGAGAATCTTCTGGTAGTAATCGAGCGACCGCTCCATGTCGGAGATCTGGAGCGAGACCTGGCCGAGCATGATCTCGTCGGGCAGGCGGTAGGCGGGTGGCCGTATTCCTGGATTGCTCATGGCGTCTCCGGGCCTCGTGTCGCTTTCAACAACCGTCATCAATTGGATGAAGCGGCATTCTTCGCGATGATCGAGTCGATCGACAAGCTGCCTGGTCCGCCAAACATCAGGGCGAGTGACGCGGCGAGCAGGAGCAGCACGAACTCGTAGCCTTTCGGCAGGAAGAATCCGTTGGCCACATGCACGATCAGTATCGCACCGAGCATGTCGAGCACCAAGCCAAGGGCGACGAGCCGGGTGAGGAACCCGATGATGAGAGCAATGCCACCGAAGAATTCGAGCCACGCGATGAGCGGGCCCGTGACCGTTGGCATTGGCGCCCCCATCTTCGTGAACGCACCCTGCACGCCGGCCATTCCATAAACGAACACCTTCTGGTAGCCGTGCGCGGCGAACACGCTGCCGGTGATGATGCGCAGGAGGGCGATGCCGAGTCCGTGATGCCGGGTCGTTGAAGCGAAGAGCGGTGAAGCCATGGATGATGTCTCGGATCAGTGAGGGGTGATGCTTCGCGGCTCAGCACGGGGGAGAACGAGGGGTTGGCGCTCGGAGAGCACCCTGGTGGTGAAGCGTTGCGCTTCCGAGATCCGCTCGACCTCGAGCGCGATGGCGTCCAGCGCGTGCATGATCGGGGCGAGCTGGAGTGCCGGCTGCGCTTCCACCTGGCTCAGTTGCGCGGAGCGCGCCGCGCGCCGTGCTCCGAAGTAGCCGCCGATCCACGCGCCGACGAGGCCGGCCGTCAAGCCGATGGCTCCAGCCGCGGAAAACAGCATGACGTAGTGATCTCGAGTGGTGCCGGCAAAGAGATGGGGAATGACCATGGAGAAATCCTCTGGTGGTGGACTCGGGTGAGCCACTTACGCTCGCAGCAGGGTGGTGGTGTCAGCGTGTGCGGATTCAGCGAAAGCCTGCTGGGCGCCTGCGGTGCCGCGCCGCTTCATGTACGTGCCGTCGTGACCAAGTTCCCACCCGGTTGCATCATCAAGGTAGAGGGCGAGGATGCGGTCGAGCGTGGCGCATTCCCGAAGGCCGCCAATCGGGACCAGTAGCTCCACTCGGCGACGCAGATTTCGCGGCCGCAGGTCCGACGAGCCAATGAAATGGGCCGGCTCGCCGTTGTTGCCGAAGCGATAGATGCGCGAGTGCTCCAGGAAGCGACCCACGACCGACATCACGCGAATGCGGCCAGCCGACGCATTGGCGCCCGGACGCAGCGTGCAGATGCCGCGCACGATAAGGTCCACGTCGACGCCTGCCGCGGCAGCCGCGTAGAGTCGCGTCACGACTTCCCGATCCGAGAGCGCATTCACCTTGATGGTGATCGCCGCGGGAAGGCCGGCGCGCGCATGCTCCGTCTCACGGTCGATCAGGGCAAGAATGGCCGGGAGGAGCTGATGCGGAGCGACGAGCGCGCCTCGGGAAAGTCCCTGAGGCGGTCGCGACGAGCCCGTGAGCTCGTTGAAGAGGTCTGCCACGTCGGCGCCGAGGTCCTCGCGCGCCGAGAAGAGGCTCAGGTCGGTGTATTGGCGGCCGGACCGGGTGTTGTAGTTGCCCGTGCCGACATGCACGTAGCGCTGCAGGCGCTCGCGCTCACGCCGCACGACGAGCGCCACCTTTGCATGCGTCTTGAAGCCAACGAGTCCGTAGACGACGCTGCCCCCGGCGCGTTCGAGCGCCCTTGCCCAGCCCACGTTGTGCTCCTCGTCGAATCGCGCCTTGAGCTCGACGAGCACGGCCACGCGCTTTCCCGCGAGGGCGGCGTCAAGCAGTGCCTGCACGATGGGCGACGTGGACCCGACGCGATACAGCGTCATCTTGATGGCCGTCACGTGTGGATCATCCGCGGCTTCGCGCACGAAGCGGACGACGGTCTCGTCGAACGCGTCGAACGGGTGGTGCACCAGGAGGTCCTCATCGCGGATCGCATCGAACATCGAGATGTCCGGCGCGACGGGTCTTCTCGCGTGCAGCGGGGGATACTCGAGCTGTGCCCGCGACGGCAGCGGCAGCTCGGCGAGGCAGCGGAGATCCAGCAGGCCGTCGATCGACTGGATTTCTGGATCCTCGGCGCCCGGCGTCGTCAACGCATCGTGCCGCAGGCTCTCGAGCACCATCGCGCGGACGAAATCGGGCATCGCCTGTTCCAGCTCGACGCGTACGGCGGGATTGAACGGACGACGCTCGGTCGCCGACGCGACGGCCTGGAGAAGGTCGCTCGCCCCCTGCTCGTCGAGCGCGAGGTCACCGCAGCGGGTGACGCGAAAGAGGTGGGCGCCTTCGACCTGCACGTGCGGATGCAGCATGGCGACGTTCGCGCGGATCAGCTCCTCGAGCGTGATGACGTCGTGTGCACGTCCGGGAATGCGCACGAGCCGGGACATGTCGCCCGGCAACTCGAGTTCCGCGAGGTGCGGCGTGCCGCCGGGCTCGCGCCGGAATACAACGGCCAGCGAGAGCGCGAGATGCGGGAGATGCGGCAGCGGGTGGCCCGGGCTGAGCGTCATCGCGAGTGGCGTGAGGCCAGGATGGATCTCCTCGCGGCAGCGATCGGTGAGCTCATCGCGCTCGCTCTCCGTGAGGTCGTTCCACTCGAGAATGCGCGCGCCCGCTCCCGATGCCTCGGCCAGGCATTCCGCGGCACAGTGGGACTGGGCTTCGAGGAGCTCCGTGATGGCGCGCTGCACGGCGTGATAGCGTTCGGTGACCGACAGGCCGTCGTCCGCGATGACGCTGCGGCGACCCGAACGGGCCGCCGTACGACGGCCGGGCATCCGCACCATGTAGAACTCGTCGACATTGCTGCTGACGATACCCAGGAACCGCAGGCGTTCGCGGAGTGGGGTCGCCGGGTCTTCGGCGAGTGCCAGGACGCGACGCTGGAATGCGAGGAGGCTCAGCTCGGGATTGAGGAGGGTATCGCGCTCGATCACGATGTCAGCGGGGACCCACGCAATTCCGCAGCACATTCCCTTCGGCGGCGCGCGGCGTCTTCACTTCGTCGTAGAACTTGTCGTAGTACTCGAGGGTCTCCTTGACCGTGCCTGGCGCGAGCAGTGATCCCGTGGCGTCGTGATAGAGCGCATAGATCCTGTCCTTTCTCGTCTGAAACAGCGAGATGGCGGCGGGATAGGATGGCAGGATGGCGCAATAGCCGCGGAAGAGTCGATCGACGACGCGCCTCGTGCGGAACTGCGGGTCGACGCTCGCGTATGGCGCATCGACGGCGCCTGAGAAGTCGAAGTCGTACGCCACGGGCAAGGCAGGGCTTCCGTCGCTCTTCAGGACAGTCTCGGCGTTGTGCACGCCGTTGAAGGAGAAGTCGAGGTTGCCGATGAAGTACTCGAACATGAAGGCGGTGGCCAGCGCATCCGCATCGAAGTCGCCAGCGGTGGCGCCCTTGATCTTCGTGAGCTTGCCGCGCAGGCGATCGGCCATCTCGTTGGGGTCCTCGAAGACGAACGCGTAGCGCGTCGTTTCGGCCTTTCCGGTGGCGCTGTCGGCGTAACTCACGCGCAGGAGCCGCACGCGATGACTCACCGGCGTGACCGCCTGATAGACGCGATAGAGCTGCATCTCCCTGAGCAGCAGCTGCTCATACGTGTCGTTGTCCTTGCACACGCTTACCATCTTCGGCTTTTGCAGGTCGTGAAACGCGCTGCCCTTCGTCTCCTTGTTGCTGAAGTTGAGCCGCAGCGGTGGAAGGTTGCAGTGCTTGAGCCGCCAGATGCCGTGCGTCTTCACCTTCATGGGGATTGTGATGGCCTTGCCGTCATCGCCGGTGTAGGACATTGTCGCGGCTCGATAGGGCGACGTGTCGGACTTGTCGCCGCGCAGCCGGTCCCAATTAGCCGTGAAGGTGACGGCGAGGGGCGCGTCGCTCGTGAAGAGCAGCGGGACTGCCGCGGTGTCACTCCCCGCCCGCACCTCACGGTCCGCCTTCTTCTTTTCCTTGACCGGCGCGGCCGCACCCTGGGTCGTGCCGCGCGTGAACGGTGCGGCAAGGGCCGCGGCACAGAGCAGCGCGGCAGCAAAACGAATCGTCATGGATGATCGCTCGGCGAGGACGGTTGGGGGCTAGCGAAATTCCGCGTGGAGCACCGTGGTTGCGCCGGCGGCGCGAATCAGCGACAGGAGCTCGTCAGGCGGGGTGCGCTTCTTCATCTGAAGATAGTAGTCGACCTGCTCGACGCCGTCGCTCGACGTGGTGGCGCCGAGTCGCCAGGACTTGGTGTAGTCCTGGAGGCGTGGCTCGATGGCGCGGCGCATGGCGGCGAGATCGGCGGTGCGGATGCGCAGGCAGGAATCCTCTGTTGCGGGCGCGCCGTCGCCCTCCTGACTGTGCGCCCGCCGCAGGGCGCGCTCGGCCACGCCCTCGAGTTGCTCGCGGGTCATGTCGTTGAAGACTTCGTTGTCAATCCGCGCCACGAACGTGCCGGTGCGCGCCAGTTGCTTCGCGCGCCTCAGGCGACGCTCCGCGATGCGTCCGTCGAGCTCGACGGGCGCACTGCCGAAGTCGAAGTACCAGAGCGCGAGTGCGGTAGCATTGAACAGGATGGAGATCACCGCAGCCACCGGGAGGTTCACCGCCGCGGACAGGCCGAGTGCGGTGGCGAGAAAGACGTAGACGGCGTCCTTGCTGTCGTCCAGCGTATTCCGGAAGCGGACCGCGGCAACGATGCCGGCGAGACTGAACGCGAGGGTGATGCTGTACTTCACCAGCAGCACGATGCCGGAGACGACGAGCGGCAGGATGATGAGCAGCTGCACGACGGACTGCTGGTAGCCGCGCTTCGCGCGCGTGAGCAGGTATACCCAGGCCACGGGAAGCGAGAGCAGGATCGACGCGATCATCGCGACCGCGACCGTGACCGCCAGCGTCACTTCGTCGAGCGGTGTGGTGACGATGCCCTTCGACGTGACGGGGGGTCCGCCGCCGAAGAGCTGGTCCAGTGACGACGGGGCGAAGACGCCAGCGCGGGGGAGTTCGCGCCAGAGCAACCAGCCGCCGCCAATGAGAATGATGTAGAACACGACGAGTCGTGTGACGACCCGTGAGGTCGCCGTCTGCGGTGCCGCGCCAGTGCCCATGCAACCTCCAGGTTCGAGCTCGGGTAGTATCGTTCGCGCCGAGGCTTCGCGCCATGCTTGCCGGGCGCGGATGTCCTCTTCACATTCGGTGATGACTCGACTCACGATCCGTCTCGTCTCGCTCCTTCTGCTCGTCGCGTGTGCCTCCGCGGCGCGTGCGCAGACCGTTGCGCTGCCGCGGAAGCCACGACTCGTCGTGCTCATCGCGATCGACCAGTTTCGCGCGGAATACCTGGAGCGTTTCGGCGCGCTTCCGGGCGGCCTGGGGCGTCTGTCGCGCGGGGGCGCGTGGTTCACGAACGCGCACCACGACCATGCCATCACCGAGACGGCGCCTGGCCACGCGACGCTGCTCTCGGGACGGTTTCCGCGGTCGACGGGCATCATGATGAACCGCGTTGGCGTGGAGGATCCGGGCGCGCCACTGATCGCGGCGGGCGTGGGGACGGGCGCGTCGCCGAAACGCTTTCGCGGGACGACGCTCGTGGACTGGGTGCGCAGCGCCGATCCGCAGTCGCGGGCGTTTTCCGTGTCCTCGAAGGACCGCGCTGCGATCCTGCCCGTTGGCCAGTCGAAGTCGGAGGTGTACTGGTATTCGCCCGACGGGCGCTTCACGACGAGCAGCTACTATCGCGACACGCTGCCCTCGTGGGTCACGCTCTGGAACAGTCGCGGCTTCCCCCAGACCTTCGCGGGCAAGCGCTGGGACCTCCTGCTGCCCGCGAGCAGCTACGCCGAGCCGGATAGCGTGGAAGCCGAAGGGGGACGCGGCTTCACGTTTCCGCATGACCTTCCAGGCGACCCCGACGCGGCGGCCAACGTCGTGCGCGGTACGCCGTTCATCGACGACATCACGCTCTCCTTCGCTCTTCACGGCGTGCAGTCCCTGGCACTCGGCGCCGGGACGCATACGGACGTGCTGAGCATTTCGCTCTCCGCCACGGATTACATCGGCCATCGCTACGGTCCGGACTCTCGCGAGATCCATGATCAGGTGGTGCGCGTGGACCGAGCACTCGGTGCGTTCCTGGATTCGCTGTATCGGCTGCGCGATTCGTCGACGATCACGATCGCGCTCACTGCCGACCATGGCGTCGGGACGATACCGGAGCTGGCGCCAGCGTCGATGAGCCCGACGCCGGTGCGTGTCACACTCCTCCCGCTCGTTGCGCCGCTGCGAGATGCGCTACGCAAGGCGAAGGTGGATACCCTGGCCATCGACGTGGACCAGCAGATCATCACTCTGGACCGTGTCGCTTTCGCCGCTGCCGGTGCGAACGCAGACTCCGCCATCGCTGCCTTCGCGATCGCGATCAGGGCGCTGCCCGGTATTCGCCGAGTGGACGGGTTCCAGGCGCTCGCGGCGGACACCCTTACGGATCCGATCGCGCGCCGCTGGCGACACCAGTTTCCGGCGAACGCGAACATCGCGCTGGTGGTGACGCTCACGCCGGGCAGTGCGTGGGCGGGCAACATTGCGTTCCACGGCACGCCGTACGACTACGACACACACGTGCCGATCGTGTTCTACGGCGCGGGTGTGAAGCCGGGGCGATACCCGGAGTTCGTGCGAACGGTGGACATTGCGCCGACCCTCGCCGTCCTGGCCGGTGTGCGACCGACCGAGCCGCTCGACGGCGTTCCACTGACCGCTGCCATTCGCTGAGTTGACCGCGACGTCTCAGTCGAGGCTGAGTCTGGTCAGCAGCTTGCATGGGAAAGTGGCGAGATGGCCCGGTCCTCACCCCTACCCTCGAACTTCAATGGACTTCATCACCTGGTTGGTCGTCGGCCTCGTTGCCGGCGTGCTCGCGTCACTCGTGATGGGCGGCGGCTACGGCCTCATCGGCGACATCGTGATCGGCATCGTGGGCGCATTCATCGGCGGCTGGATCTTCCGCCAGCTCGGCGTCAGCTCACCGATCAGCGGGTTGGGTGGTACGATCTTCGTGGCGTTCATCGGCGCCATCGTCCTTCTGTTTCTCCTTCGCCTGCTGCACCGCGGACAGGGCAAGCGCACATAGCGCGTGTCCATCCTGAAACTCGTCATTCCCGCGAAAGCGGGAGTGACGAAGTGGGCCCTGTGAACATGGATTCCCGCGTGCGCGGGAATGACGAACGTATCTCACACGGACGGTCAGGTTGCCGCGCGCTGCGCGGCGAGCTTCCGCACCGTCGTGACATTGCGGAAGGTGGCGGGCGAGCCGAGCGCGCGGGCGAGCACCTTGCCGAAGAGCTTCGAATCGCTCATTCGGCCGCGGCAGAGCCAGTAGACCTGCCGGTCACTCAGGTGGAACGCGTCGTAGTCGTTGCCGAGCGCCTTCAGCGCGGCCG
>JBBQFW010000151.1:0-9321 GCA_038322445.1 Gemmatimonadales bacterium | reverse complement strand
GCAAGGAGTCCAATCACGATGATCACGACGATCAGCTCGATGAGCGTGAAGCCTCGCCTCCGTCTCGGTCGGCTGTCTTCAATATGCACGGGCATTCACGCTGTAGATGGCCTGAAGCATCGCGAGCGCGACCCATCCGACGAGGACACCGAACACGATGACGAGCGCAGGTTCGACGAGTGCCACGAGTGAGCGCAACATCCGCCGGACTTCGGCGTCGTACGTGTTCGCGACGCTCTCGCACAACTCCGGCAGGCGCCCGCTCTCCTCGCCCGCCGACAGTAGTCGAACAGCGAGTGGCGGCAACACATCGGCGAGCGCGAGCGACACGGGTGCGCCATCCGCCACCGATGCCTCCGCGCGTTCGAGGCGTCTGCCCACGGCGATGTTCGATACCGATGCGCGTGCAATCCGCAGCGACGCCAACACGGGGACTCCACTCTTCAGCAGAATGCCGAGTGCACGCACCAGCCTCGCCGTGATCCATGCCTCCTCGAACGGGCCAACGAGCGGCCAGCCAAGCCGCCTGTTCTGCCAGGCCGCGTCCCCGCTCGCCGCGCGGAGCCACAGCGCCCCGACGGCGGCGAGCGCGAGCCAGAGCCACCACGCACCGAGCACGATGTGACTGGCACCGAGCAAAAGGCGCGTGCTGAGGGGCAGCGTTCCGCCGAGGTCCGCAATCATCCCCTGAAAGCGCGGCAGGACGAAGAGGAGGAGCACGAGAATACCGACGCCTGACGAGCACGCGAGTATCGCCGGATACAACAGCGACGCCTGCAGTTGCGCGCGCAGCTCGGCCGACTCTTCGAGGTTCGCCGCGAGTCGCTCGAGCACCTGCGCGAGCGCTCCGCCCTCTTCACCCGCGGCGATCAACGCGACGTACAACGTATCGAACTGCTTCGGATGCGCGGCGAGTGCGACCGCGAGCGGGGCACCCTCATCGACCGCATCGCGCACGGCACGAACGGACTCGCCCAGATCGGTGCCCTCGGTATTCTCTGCACCGAACGCCAGTGCCTCGGACAGGTGCACGCCGGCGGCCAGCATGGTCGCCAGGGTGCGTGTCCACAAGGCGAGCGACACCCGGTCAGCCCCACGGCGGCGGGAGAATCGGCGTGCGCTCGCCGGCGCCTCCTCATCGAGCGTGATGACGAACAGTTGCTTCTGGCGGAGTTCATCGAGCGCCGCGGTCCGCGTTGCCGCGGCCAGCCGGCCCGACACGATTTCCCCGCTCTCCATGGCTGCGCGATAGCGGAACGATGCCGCGCTCAATGCTGCGTCCGCCATCGACGTCACGTCACGGGCTCGGCGTCGCCAGTCACGCGGAGCACCTCCGCGATGGTGGTCACGCCCGCATGCGCCGCCGCCATGCCCGCCTCGCGCAACGTCGTCATGCCCGTGGCGGCAGCGTGCGCGCGCAACTCGGCCAGCGGTGCGCGACGCGAAACCAGGTCGCGAAAGGCGTCGGTCACTACGAGTAACTCGTAGATACCCGTGCGACCACGGTACCCTGAATGGGCACACACCGCGCAGCCGACGGGCTCTCCGTGAGACGCGCACGCACACAGCACGCGTACAAGTCGTTGCGCGAGGATGGCCTGCACGGTCGCCGCAACGAGGTAGGGCTCGACGCCCATGTCGGCGAGACGGACAATGCCCGACACGGCGTCGTTGGTGTGCAGCGTGGACAGCACGCGGTGACCCGTGAGCGAAGCCTGGATGGCCAGTTCCACGGTCGCGCGATCGCGCATTTCGCCGACCATGACGACGTCCGGATCGTGGCGGAGAATGGAGCGCAGCGCGTTCGGAAAATCGAATCCCGCGCGCGGATTCACGGGGATCTGGGTGACGCCTGGTATCTGGTACTCCACCGGATCCTCGATGGAAATGACCTTGACGCCCGTCACATTGAGGCGGTCGATCGCGCCATACAGGGTTGTCGTCTTGCCTGACCCGGTCGGCCCTGTGACGAGCACCATGCCGCTCGGGCGTTCAATGACGCGTTCGAGTCGCGCGCGCACGTCGTCGGGCATGCCGATGCCGGTGAGCGCACGGCGGCCCACGCCGTGATCGAGAATGCGCAGCACCACGCTTTCGCCGTGCAGTGCGGGCAGCGTCGATACGCGCAGATCGACCTCACGGTCTCCCAGTCGCACACGGGCGCGTCCGTCCTGCGAGGTGCGGCGTTCGGAGATGTCGAGACCCGCCATGATCTTCACGCGGCTCACCACGGCGGCGCGGTACTGCGCCGGCAGCATGGCGCTGTCGTGCAATACGCCGTCGAGGCGAAGACGGACACGGAGCCCATCCGCCCTCGACTCGAGGTGCACATCGCTCGCGCCGGCGCGCAGGGCATCGAGCAGCGTGACGTTCACCAGTTGAACGACCGGAGCCTCATTCGCGAGGGCACGAAGATCGTCCGTGGCGATGGAGGTCTGCGTGGCCGCGATCGCTGGCGTCTCGGGCGAGCGATCGCGCGTGACGGCGAGGATGGCCGCCTGAATTTCCCCACGTGGAACATCGACCACGAGGATGGTCGCGCCGTACAGCCGGGCCAGCTCGTCGAGCACCGTCGGGTGCAGCGGTGCGCCAGCGGCCACGCGCAGCGCGCCATCGGCTCCGATATCGAGCGGGAGCAGCGCGTGCTCCTCGAGGTACCGTGGCGAGAGCCGTCGCGCCAGCTCGCCACCCGCCGCCGCGCGGAGGTCGGGGCCAGCCGTGTTCACGCCGGCGGCACGCGGCCGGGCAGAAGCAGCTCCGGCGCACGCTCGTGCAGGGAACGCTGCGTGCGCTCGCGAATCGCGTCGGCGTCCGCGTCGGACCGCACGATGTGCGGCGTCACGAACATCACCAGCTCGGTCCGGCTGTTCGAGATGACCTGACGACGGAACAACGCTCCGAGAATCGGGATGTCCATGAGCAACGGCACGCCGGAAAACGTACGATCGCGCGACTCCCCGATGAGTCCTCCGATGACGACGGTCTGCCCGTCGCGGAGCGTGGCTCGCGTCGCCGCCTCGCGCGTGGAAATCACCGGCGCGTCGAAGGCGGCCGTGATGGTCTGCGTCGTGAGGGTGCTGACTTCCTGGAGGATCTGCACGCTCACGTAGTCGTTGCGGCTGATCGTGGGGATGATCGTCAGCGTGGTGCCGACGTCCTGATACTGGACGCTACGATCGACCGCAATGTCGTTGCCCAGTCGCGTGGATGCCACGAACGGCACCTTGCTGCCGACATTGATGCGCGCTTCGCGGTTGTTGGCCGCCAGGATCTGCGGCGTAGACAGCACGTTTACGCGCGAGTTGGTGGCGAGGGCTGAGAGTACCGCCCGCACCGTGGTGCCATTCAGGCTGATCACGCGCAGGACAAAGTTGTCCGCGCCGTTGGTGTCGAACGCATCGGGATTGCCGCGTCCCACCGTGACACTCGTCTTGCCCCCGGTGATCGCCGCCCAGTCGATGCCGAACTGTGTCCCGGCGCCAAGGGCGACTTCGGCGACGGTCACCTCGAAGAGCACCTGCGACGGTCGGACGTCGAGCGCGGTGACTGTCTCACGCAGCAGGGAAAAGTTCGCCGGCGCCGTGCGCACGATGAGCGAGTTCGTCGGCGAGTGCGCGACGATTGTCGTTTGCCCGAAGAGGGCGCCGCGGGCGACGCTGTCGCGCGCCAGGGCCAGTGCAGTCGGCGCGGCCCCTGTGGCCGCGCTCGCGCCATCGGTGGCCTGCCGGCGCGGCTGGAATGCATCAGCCTCACGCTGCCGATAACCGTCGAGCGCGCGGCTCAGTCCCCGATCGTTGAGTGAGGTGGGACGATCGGCGCCCACCGGTACGCCGAACAGTTGTCCAAGGGACGCTGCAATCTCGTCGGCGACGCCGAAGTCGAGCGGAATGACGAACGTCTGCAGTCCCAGGTCGCCCGCCGGCTTCTCGTCGAGACGCCGCAGGAGATCGAGGTACCGCGCAATATCGCGGCCCCGGTCCGTGATCAGCACGGCATTCGACCTGGCCACGGCCTCGATACGCGCCGTCGGTGAAGCGATCCGCTTGAGCGCCTGCACCGCTTCGTCCGCGCGTGTGGATTGCAGCGGCACGAGTTGCGTGATCAAGCCGAGTGGCGCGGGCGTTTCCATCGTGGTGCCGCTTCGCACGTCCCCGGCAGCCGGTGCCTTCTCGGCTGGCATGACCTGGGCGACGGCACCATGCCGGACCAGCACGAGGCCGTTCGACTCGAGAATCGACTCCAGCACACCGCCGATGTCGTCACGCGCGATGGGAGTGGCCGTGGTGAACGTGATGCGCTTGGCCGGAACGTCGCTCAAGACGACCGTGAGGCCGAGAAGGGACGCGAGCGATCGGATGACGTCGGGCAGGGGTGAGTCGACGAAGTTGAGCGAGCTGCCCCCGGAGGGTTGCGGGGCTGTCACCTGCGCAGCGAGAACGCCAGCACCCAGGTGCATCATCAATGCAATCGCTATTACGAACAGGGACGCTCGGCGCATCAGCGAGGGGTCGGGGCGATGGGAGCAGCGAACATGCGGAGGGTGCGACGACCGGCGGGCCCGTCGATCACGACATCGCGATCTCCAATGCTCACGACACGGTAGCGGCCAGCACGGTCACCCGCATGATACGGTAGTGCTGCGGTGCCCGGCGAATCGAGGCGCAGCAGCGCGATGGGACCATCAGCGCCCGGGACGATGCCGTATAGCCGCGGTCCTTCAGCTGATCGGGGCGCCGGCGGTGTCGAATCGTCGGTTGCGGGGCGAACGATATTCGCGGTGGTGCCGGTCGCGGCCGTCATGCCACTCGCCGCAGCGCCTGGTCTGTCTGACGTGGGGACAGGACGTCGAGCGTCCGAGAAGACGTTTGCCCGGAGGATGGTCGCGATGTCAGCGCTGTCGCTCGGCAGGGTCACGGCGCCCTTTGCCGGCGGCAATGCAATGGCGTGTGATGGCACCGTCTGGGCGCTATAAGGAGACACCGGCCACGCGACGACGAGCAGTCCCCCCACGGCGAGAATTGCGGCGCTCGCCATGCGAATGGCGTCGCTGTCCCGGGTGCGGAGCGTCATGGCGTTCCATCCTGTACCCACGGCGCGTGCAGCACCAGCGAAAGCTGAAGTGGCTGTCCGAGCAGCGCCGGGTTCGTGCGCAGGCGCACTTCGGAGATGTCGACAACGAAAGGACCGTTCCGGATGGTCGCGAGAAATGCGGTGACGCCGCGCAGGTCGCCGATCGCCGTCATCGATGCCGGTAGTGCATCGGCGACGGTCGAATCCGCCTCGCCCGTGACGTCAAGGGAGCTCACGGAGAGCGCCGCATTGGACGCCGCCTGCTGCAGCGACGCCTGAAGCACGGACGCCGCAAGCGCTGCGCTTCGCGCCCCGAGCACTCGACGCAATGAAGACGATGCCTGTGCCTCTCCGGCGCGTACCGCGGCGCGCAACTGCGACTCCTGCGCGATCAGCCCACGCAGTTGCGTGAGCTCTTCGCGGCGCGCGTCGATGAGCGCCTCACGGGCGCGCGCATGCGAGAAGAGCGGGACAATGCCGAAGGCGATGATCAGCGAAACGGCGGACACCACGAGGCCGAGGCGAATCGTCCGCTGCTCACTCGGCTGCAGTCTCGTCATGGCGACGACCTTGCGCGCAAGGCAATCGAGAAGCTCTCGTAGGTACGACCGTTTTCCGTGAACCGCGTCGTCGGCCCGGCAAGACGCACATCCGCGACGCGGGGGTCCGCGTCCAGCGCCGGGACGATCGCGGCCGCACTCCCTGCGCGCCCGTCGAGGTGCCAGACGTCTCCATTCGCCGCAAGGGCGAGCACCGTGGCGTCGCGTGGAAGGCGCTCGCTCAGCACCGCCAGCACCTGAATCGGGTCGTTCGCGCCGGACGCGTTCGTGGCGGGCGTCGCGCGCGTCAAGGTCCCCAGTCGGGATTGAAGCGCCAGCGCTCCGGCCGCCGAGTCTGTCAGTTGGGTCACGGATACTTGCAGCTGGCGAAGCGTTTGCTCCCGGCCGTGATCGAACGACCACAGGACGAAGAGCAGCGATGCCGCGACCAACAGCCACGAGTACGACGTACGACGAGTGCGGTCGGCCAAAAGGCGTGCTCGCAGCGGCGTGGACAGTAAGTGTTCATGGAGCGGAAGCGACGCGCCAAATGCAGCGCCAGCCGCGACCGCGAATCGCGGGTCGACTCCGCGCGCGTGAGGCACCGGCGTAGTCACCAATGAAACTGCGGCAGGCACTCGGCGAGCCCCCACAAGACGGCCATCGCGTATCTCCACCACGGCACTCTCGCCCACCGATAATTCATCAGGGACGGCGAACACGCCGCTCCCATCCGACAGCCCCGCCAGGGCGACGGCCGCCGCACTGGGAGCCGCAAGGACCGCATGCACTGCGCCCCACTCTGCGAATGCCGCGCACCAGCGCTCAAGCGCAGCGGCGTCCGTCGCGCTGGCGAGTCCTTCGCCGATCAATCCGACCGCAACCGATCCGGAAACGGGAAAAAAGCGGTCGGGTTCGAGCGCAAGAATGGCGGCGCGCTCGTTTGAAGGGACTGGCGGAAGGCGAACCGCATTGAGGTGCAGGTATGCGTACCCGACCGCGAGCGAGATGGAGCCGGTCTCACCGAGCGTCGCGCGGAGCGCCCTCACGGCGGCCGCGGGATTCGCGGGGTCGAACGCGACCTCTGCAAAGCCGACCACGGCACCGCTGAGCGGCGATATCGCGACAGCACGCGCGGAATCATTCGTCAGCTCGATACCGAGCAGGGGACGAAGCAGCGGGCTCACCGCACGCGCTCCCGCCACCGCACAAAGGCGAGCTGAGAACCCTGAATGGCATAGACCGCTTCAATCTCATGCACGAAGGACGATCCGTTACGCGCACCCCGACTAACGATCATGAGGCGCGTCGGCGCATCAACGACCTGTCCTGCCGCCGAGCGCCGGACGGCGAGCGGGGCGTGCGTCAGGTTCACGTTCCCATCGCCATCCACCGTGATGAAGGGCGCAACCGCCGCTGCAAGGCGCGCGTCGACCGACGGCGACTCGTTCAGCGTCTCGATGCTCTCGAACGGCGTCGCGATGGCACCCTGCCGCGCGGACGTGCCAGTGCGCTGACGCACCTCACGCGCGATCTCGTGCGCCGAAACCGCATTGGTGAACTGCGCGAAAAACTGCGACAGGGCATCCTCGCTCGCGAGGTTCACGTCGAGGCGCGCATTCACGTCCACGACTGCGACTTGAAAGGTGCCGTCGCCGAGTGTGTACGGTGCCGGTGCCGATGCGGTGAGGGCATTCAAGTAGCGCGCGCGCGCCGGACCCGCATCGAGGCGACCCAGGCTGTCCCCGATCTCGACCGATGCCGCCACGACTCCACTCTCTGCCATCGCGCGGGCGACGGCGTCGTCGCGGAGGTTCGTCGCAACACCCACTCGCTCGTGCACGCTCGCCGCGAGGCTGCCGCCGATCGCACCCAATACCACGATCAGCCACAGCACGAGCAGGAGCGCAACGCCCGCGCGCTGCCTCATCGCACGAACGCCGCCGGCAGCGCGACAATCAGCGGCGCCATCGCGGTCTGTCCTGCCACCGGCACGAATTCGACGCGCAAGGCCTGGGGCGATGGTCCTCCCGGAACCGCCCCCGTGTGCCATCCGTCCGGGGCGAGGGTGCTCACGCGAATGACCTGCACGCCGGGCAGGTCGGATGTCAGTGACGGCGCGGCACGGTCGATCGATGTGGCCCCGATCGTGGCGCCGCGTACCTGCACGCGCCAGAGCGTCGATCCCCCGAACGGCTCGGTCAGGCCACGCGAGTAGAAGGTCAGGACATCGCCGCCATTTCCGCCGTCGGCAACCAGGGCCTCGCCATCGCCATGCTCGACCATGTGACGCATGGCGTTGTCGAGCATCGCGCGCGCAACCAGGCCATCCGCGCGCGCGCGTAACGAACCATCGATGCGCCCACGCGTCGCGATGCCGGCGTCGAGTGCGGCATATGCCGTGAGTGCCACCATTCCCGTGATGACGAGTGCGACCATGACTTCAAGCAGGGTGAACCCATGGCGCTGATTCACCGATCGCGCACCAGTCGGCGCAGCTGGACGGAATCACCCTCCGTACCCTTCACCGTCACGACCAGCTCGATGATTCCATTTCGCCATGGGTGACGCTCAATTCGAAACGCCGGACCGGCCCCTGGCAGGCCGCTCGCGCTCTTGTCCCGAAGTGCTGCGTTGGACAGTGCCATGTCCGCGTAGGCAACGAGGTGCGACGACGTTTCAGCGCGATGCGCTGCATTTGCCGCCCCGTCGAACAACGTGAGATACGCCACGGCCGTGAGGCCGAGAATGACCAGCGCCGCAAATGCCTCGAAGAGTGTCACCGGACACCGCCGTCACGCGGCTCGCAGCGAATCGGATCCCAGGCGGGTCCCTCGACCGCGAGGCACAGTCCCGTCGACGAAATGCGGAGCGTGAGCATCGATTGCGGGGGCGTGAGTCGTCCGTCGAGTACGCTCACGCCTCCAGCAGCGGCCGGAGTAATCCGCCACTCGCCATTGGCGGCGAGCGCGAGCCGCATTCCCTCACCGCGGACAATGGCGAGCCGACGTGCCCGCGCCACTACCGATGACGGACCCTCGACGCCACCACGCGACGCGAGGAAACTCGGCGCCACGAGCGCGGTCAGCAGCGCCATGAGCGCGAGCGCCACGATCAGCTCGACGAGCGTGTGACCTGAACGCGTGGGAATGACGCGATCTCCGAGGGGGTATGGCGATCCGGGATGTACGCGTCGACGCGCACATGGTGGACGAGCGAGCGCCGGTTACGTCGCGAGCGTCATTCAGCGCCCGAACGCAGGTGCCGTCAACAGACCCATCAGGCCACGTGCGTGCGTCACAGGGAGTGAGGCGCTCGGAGCCCGATCCCTACTTGCGGTCAGGCGCGCGCGTGACCGGATCCTTCGGGCTGCCGCGGACGACGATGCGGTAGATGAGCAGCGAGACGCCGAGCGTCAGGAAAAGGTGTACCCAGCCCGGCCCCTGCAATACGAGCGCTGCGACCGCCCAGCCAAACAACATGAGGATTGCGATGATGATTCCAACGTCCATGCCACGACTCCTTTTATTGACCCATGCTGTGATTGGCGGTAGATTGCTTCTACGAACAATCGGCAGAACACGGGGCGGAGAGAAACGTTTTTGAGCCGATAAGTCCTTCGAGTGGGTTCGATAATCTATACTGACGGCATGCCCTCAGTGCGGGGGAAGCCGGAAGGTGTGGTGAGGGCCTCATTATTTCGACTGGGCTT
>JBBQFW010000150.1:0-9336 GCA_038322445.1 Gemmatimonadales bacterium | reverse complement strand
CTCACGGACCCGGCATTCGACGGATTCGACGTTTCGAAACGGCCGGATGTCCTCGTCGTGACGATGACCCTCTACGACCAGAAGTTCGGCGTGCCGGTCGCCTTCCCGCCCCAGTCGATGGCGCGCATCGTCGCCGAGGTGGTGTCGGGGTCCGGCCTGACGATGTTGAAGACGGCGGAAACCGAGAAGTACGCGCATGTGACTTACTTCTTCAACGGGGGCATCGAGGCGCCGTTCCCCGGGGAGGATCGCCGGTTGGTGCCGAGCCAGAAGGTGGCGACGTACGACCTGGCACCGGAGATGAGCGCGGCGGGTATCACCGATGTGCTCTGCGCGGCGCTCGAGGCGCGGGAGCATGACTTCGTGCTGTGCAACTATGCGAATGCGGACATGGTCGGTCATACGGGCTCGGTGCCGGCCATCCTGAAGGCAGTGGAGACGGTGGATGCGTCGCTCGCTCGGGTCCTGGTGTCCGCGTCGAAGGCGGGTGCGCGGCTCCTGATCACCGCGGATCATGGCAATTGCGAAATGATGATCGATCCGGAGACCGGTGGGCCGCACACGGCGCACACGACCAACCCGGTGCCATTCCTCGTCGTGGACGAGCATGGGAAGCACGGATTGCGGGAGGGCGGCGCCCTGTGCGACGTCGGCCCGACGATCCTCAGGCTGCTCGGGCTCGAGCAGCCGGTTGAAATGACGGGGCGCGACCTGCGCCTCAGCTGAAAACACTATTCCAGTGAACATGAGAGATCGACTGAAGGCATTGGCGATCGGTGCGGTGGCACTGCTCGCGGCGGTTCCGGCATTCGCGCAGGTCGGCCACGTACCGGAGAAGAGTCCCTACCTCGATCTCGAGTACAGCTCGGAGCTCACGCTGGAAGGCGGCTACCTGCGGACGCGGCATGACCCTGCCGCCATCGCACCGCTCAACCGTGGGATTGTGGGGGCGCGCTACGAGATCACGCTCGCGGGCCCGTTGGCATTCAGCGCGGACATGGTGACGGGGCCGGGAGGGCGCAACGTGATCGATCCGCTGAAGCCTGCGGCGACGCGCAACCTCGGCACGCGGTCGAACGAGGTGACGGCGGCGGACCTGGCGCTGGCCATGAACCTGACGGGGACGCGGAGCTGGCGCCATCTCGTGCCGCAACTTCGGGCGGGTGCCGGCTTCGTCACCAGCAAGGCGCATGACGACTCGTCGGGCTTCGCGTTCGGCACCCGCTTTGCATTCGTCATCGGTGGCGGAATGAAGTATGTGCCCGGGAGCGGCCGGTTCCAGCTACGCGCTGACGTAACGGACCGGATTTTCAAGCTCGACTATCCCGATGCGTACTACAGGATCGCCTCCGACAACTCGGCGGTGCTACCAGCATCCACGTCGAAGTCGTTCTACACGCATCACACTGCTCTGACGGTGGGCGTGTCGTACCTCTTCCGACGATGAGCCGGCGCCGCCTCGACCCTTTCGACGGCGGCGCACATGGCTCGCGACTACGAAGACCTCCACAACATCGAGGAGCTGGACGACACCGAGCTGCGTGATCTCGTGCGCGAGCAGCTCCGGGAGCACGCGTCCCTCGACATCGACGAAATCACTGTGCTGGCGCACGAGGGCAAGGTGACGCTCTCGGGCCGCGTCGGCAACGAAGGCGAGCGGCGCGTCGCGGAGCACGTCCTCACCGACGTGCTGGGCATCGAGAACTACGACAACGATCTTGTGGTCGACGCGCTCGCGCGGTCGTTGAATCCCGAAGCGGCGGACGAGAGCGTCGCAGAAAGGGCCGAACGAAGCGGCACGTTGCGGGGCGACGTCGAAATGTCGATGACCGACGAATCAGCCCACCTCGCGGACGGCGCAGGCGACGACCTCGGCGGCACGAGCGACTACCAGAAGGTGATGGAGGATGGCCTGACCTACAACCCGCCTTCGTCGCCTACGGCGGAAGGCGAATCTGACAGTCCGACGGTCTGACAGCCTGACTCTCTGACAGGACAGCGGAACGGCAGCTGGGATCGCGCGATCCACTGTTGTTCTGCCGTCCTCTCTACTGTCAGACAGTCCGACGGTCCGACTACGTTTCCGCCATGCCGACCTACCTCACGCGACGAGTGACGTTTGCCGCCGCGCACCGATACCGCATTGCCGAGTGGAGTGACGCGCAGAACGAGGCGACTTTTGGCGCCTGCTCGCGCATGAACTTCCACGGCCACAGCTACGTCTGCGACGTCACCGTCACTGGCGCCGTTGATCCGGTCACCGGCTTTGCGGTGGACCTGGGCCGCCTCGATGCCGTGCTGCATACCGAAGTGCGCGATCGCTTCGATCACCGAAACATCAACCTCGACGTACCGGAGTTCCTGGACGGCAGACTCGTCCCGACGGGCGAAAATCTCGCGTGCTTCATCTGCGAGCGCGTGCAGACCGCGCTCGGCGACACCACGCGCGTGACGCGCGTGGTCGTCGCGGAGGATGCCACGCTCAGCGCCACCTACGACCCGGACTGACGAGGGGCGCAGGCCGCGGGCGTGACCTTTCCGTCGCCTCGGTCGTGAGCAGAGGCACGTGGGCTCACCCGCACCGCGGGCCCATCGATTGCCCAGCAGAGCACCGTGTCCACTGCATCCATGTCCCGCACTGGCAGCGTCCGAAGCACCACGGCCGAGCAGCTCGCGCCGGTGCTCCGCGCGCACGCCGAGGTGATGCGCGGAGTCACGCCGATTCTCGATGTGCAGCATGCGCGGTCGCGCGTGCAGGGTGGCCAGGTGGCGTACGATGCGCTCCCGGTCATTCGTTCCGTGGGTGACCTGGGTGCGGAGTTCGTGCGGATCCTTGATGCGTTCGAGGTGGCGGGTCTCGTTTCGAACGACGAGCGACGGGACATCCTCGACGCCGACTTCGACGTCGATGACCTGGTCTGTGGTTGGTTCATGGGGGATCGCGTTCCGCGCGACACGATGCGACGCCTGGCGCAGCAGGTCGCCATGGTCATCGGCAATGCGATTCTCCTGCGCGCGACGTCGCTCGTTGGTGGACCGGAACTCTGGTGTGACTGGACGAGAACCGAATGCCCCTGCTGCGGCAGCTCGCCCGACCTGCTGCTCACGGATGGTGCGCTGCGCACGCTCGTCTGCGCGCGCTGCGATGCCGAGTGGCGCGCGCCACGCGACGGGTGCCTGGGGTGCGACGCGGCCGCCACACCACTCCAGATGGCGCGGATCGCCAATGCAGCGCTCGGCTACGATCTCGTGATGTGCAATGACTGCGGGCGGTTCATGAAGGAACGGTCGCGTCGCGAGATGGCAGAGCTGCTGGTCGAGCGCGCGACTACCGCGGAGTTGGACCGCGCCGCGGAACTGCGAGGGCTCCGCATTTGAGCGCGTCACGCCGACCCGCCTGCGTGGGTGTGCTGATGGCGGGCGGCGAGGCACGTCGCTTCGACGGCGTGCCCAAGGGGCTCGCCACCGTGGACGGCATCCGCATCGCCGACCGCGTGCTGACAGTGCTGCGCGGTGCGACGGATACGCAGATCGTCGTCAGCAATGAGGACGCAGCGGTGCAGTGGTTTCCGTCGCTGCCTGTCTTTGCCGATGCCCAGCGCGGCATGGGTCCTCTGGCGGGCATCGAGACTGCACTACGCGCCGCGGCCGGCGCATCGGTGCTCGTGGTTGCGTGGGACATGCCGTTCGTCACCACGCCATTGCTCCGCGGCATGCGCGCGCTCGGCGAAATCGGATCGCCGGCGGTGGTGCCGGAGCATGGTGAGGGCCGGATACTCGAGCCCTTGTGTGCCTTCTACTCCGCCGACACGCTCGATGTGTGTTCGTCATTGCTTGAAGGTGGAGAACGATCGGCGCACGCACTCGTTGATGCGCTGCCGTCGGCGATCAGGATTCCCGAGCGTGTGCTCGCCGAGCACGGTGATCCGAGTCGGCTGTTCCTGAGTGTGGACACGCAGGCACAGCTCGAGGCGCTCGCCGGATTGTTGCCCAGGCTGACGCTCACGACTCGACGCTGAGGCGGTCGCAGGGCATCTTTCCCGCCTGCCGGTGGATGTCCACGCCGCGCCGTTTCTTCCCTTCGACACACACCGCATGCTCCGCCGCGCTCTCTCGTTTGCGACTGCCGCACTTCTCGCCGGATGTGCGTCTGCGGTGTCTCCTGGAGTGCCGTCGGGCGTACTACCGGCGCGCGATGCGCGCTCCGCGCTTCGGCAGTTTCTCGATACGCTCGTCGACGCGCCCGAATTCCGCAGTGCCCAGTGGGGCATCCTCGTCGTGGACCCTGTGCGCGCGGAGACGTTGTACGCCCGCAACGCGGACAAGCTCTTCATGCCGGCCAGCAACATGAAGCTGCTCACGGGCACGACGGCGCTCGTACAGCTCGGCGCTGGCTATCGGTGGAGCACGTCCATACTCGCGCGTGGCACGGTGCGCGACAGCACGCTGTTTGGCGAACTCGTCGTGAAGGGCAACGGCGACCCCACCATCAGCGCGCACATGCAGAAGGGCGACGCGCTCGCGCCGATGCGTGCGATGGCGGATTCGCTGCGCGCGCACGGCATCGCGCGCGTACACGGACGGCTCGTCACGGCGCCATCGCCGTTTGTCGACTCACCACTGGGCTATGGCTGGTCGTGGAGCGACCTCGATGATTCCTACTCCGCCGGCGTCGATGCGCTGTACTTCAACGAGGGGTTCACG
The DNA here is from genome assembly GCA_038322445.1 of Gemmatimonadales bacterium. Classification (GTDB taxonomy): domain Bacteria; phylum Gemmatimonadota; class Gemmatimonadetes; order Gemmatimonadales; family Gemmatimonadaceae; genus AG11. The sequence goes on along the minus strand of JBBQFW010000150.1, from coordinate 4,632 downwards.
GAGGTAGTCGTGCACGGCGGCATGCGCGCCGGTGATCCGGTGCGGGCGAGCACGCGCCCCGCGACCACGTATCCCAGGCTCATCGTGAATGCGCACACCGTCGCGGCGCTCGTTCGCGGCGCGAGCGCGGCCGATTCCGAGGCCGCACACGGGATAGCCGTGAGCCAGGATTCTTCGCACAACGGTGTGCTGGTCGCGGGGACGATCGCGGCGGGTGACAGCATGGTCGTCGAGATCACGTTCCGCCGGCAGACGGAGGCCTATCTCGCCGCGCTCACGGAAGCGATGGCGGCGCGCGGTATCATCGTCGAACCAGGACCGGTAGTGCGCGACAGCACCGATCGTCCTCTCGTCACGATGCGTTCGCCGACACTGGCGGAAGTGCTTCCCTACTTCGAGAAGCCGTCGCAGAACCAGATCGGGGAGATCCTGTTCAAGACGCTCGCGCTGGAGAAGACGGGCGTCGGTCGCGCCGACAGCGCGGCCCGCGTGGTGGAGCGCCAGATCATTGCCTGGGGCGCGGCGCCCGATGGTTTCGCGGTGCGCGATGGCAGCGGACTCTCGCGCCACGACTACGTTTCGCCGCGTACGCTCGTTCATGTGCTCGATGCGATTCGTCTTCATCCGGACTTCAAGCTGTTCTACGACGCACTGCCCATCGCCGGCGTGGACGGCACGATCCGCAATCGCATGAAGGGCACGCCCGCCGAAGGCAACGTCCATGGGAAGACCGGCACGCTCGACAAGGCGCGCTCCCTGTCTGGCTACGTGACGACGGCGGACGGGCGCCTGCTCATCATCAGCGCGCTCTGCAACAACTACGTCACCCCGACTCGGCGCGTGGATCGCGTGACGGACGCACTCGGCGCCTATCTCGCGGCGATGCGGATGTCGCCCTGACGTGACGGCTACCCGGCTTGGCGTCGCGGAAGCGAGCGCGCACATGCTCGATGGCGTGCGCGCACTCGGAACCGCGGCGGTCGACCTCGAGGCGGCGCTGGGTCGTGTGTTGGCGATCGATGCGGTGTCGCCCGTGTTCCTTCCGGCGCGGGACAACTCGAGCATGGATGGCTACGCCGTTCGCGCGGTGGATGTGCTGGGCGCGAATCAGGAGCGTCCCACTCGCCTGCGCGTCATCGGCACCATCGCCGCCGGCGCAGCGCCAACGCGCTCCCTCGAGCGCGGCGAAGCCGCGCGGATCATGACGGGCGCCTACGTGCCGGATGGCGCCGACAGCGTCATCCGTGTCGAGGATACGACAGCGAGTGATGCCGGTGATGCGGTCGACATCGTCGACGCACGCGATGCGACCCGCACCATTCGCCGACGGGGAGAAGACGTGCAGCGCGATGCGCTCGTCATGCGCTCGGGCGCCCAGCTGGGCGCCGCGCACATTGGCGTCCTCGCGTCGATCGGGTATGCGCGACCCATCGTCTTTCGTCGTCCACGCGTCGCCATCCTTGCCACCGGCGACGAGCTGGTCGCGCTGGATCGATTCGCGGAGGTGCTGACAGGATCGCGGATCGTGTCGTCCAACAGCTATTCGCTGGCGGCGGCGGTGCGCGAGGCTGGTGGCGAGCCGATCCCGATCGGCATCTCGCCCGATGATCCCGCCATGCTCGCGTCGCGGCTACGCGAAGCCGAGGGTTGTGATCTCGTGCTCACATCGGGCGGCGTGTCCGTCGGCGACTTCGACTACACGCGACGTGTGGTGTCCGACCTCGGCGGCACGTTGTCGCTCTGGCGCGTGCGCATGCGACCCGGCGCGCCACTCGGCTTCGGGACATTGTTCGGAGTGCCGTGGCTCGGGCTGCCCGGGAATCCGGTGTCAGCGCTGGTCACCTTCGAGCTGTTCGGGCGGCCCCTGCTCCGCACGCTCGCGGGACATGCGAAGCCGCATCGCAGAACGATTTCCGTCGAGGCCGTGGAGGCCATTCAACTCGGTGCCCCATTGACGCATTTCCTGCGGGTCGTTCTCGACAACGGTTCGGGACCCTACCCCTTGGCGCGACTGACTGGCTCGCAGAGCTCCGGCATCCTGACGTCGATGTCGCTGGCGAATGCGCTGATGGTCGTGCCGCCCGAACCGGCGGAGCGGCCCGCTGGCGCGACGTTGCGTGCCCTGCCGCTGGACGGAGACCTCGGTGGCAGCGAGACGTTCCTTGGCTGATACGAACGCGCCGAGAGACCTTGTCGCGCTGAGGGAGGAGCTCGTTCGACGCTTCCGCACGACGACCCGCTCGCTGCGCGTCGCGGAGCGCGACGTCGAGCTCTTGAGTCCCGCCAATGCGGATGACCTGATCAGCGAGGACGACTACGTGGCCGACGAGCGGCTGCCGTACTGGGCCGACCTCTGGCCGTCGGCGCAGATCCTGGCGAATGAAGTGGCGATCATGCGGCTCGCCGGTCTTCGCGTCCTGGAACTCGGGTGCGGACTCGGGGTGGTTGCACTCGGGGCAGCGATCGCTGGGGCGAAGGTCACGGCTACCGACTACTACGACGATGCGCTGCTCTTCGCGGAGTTCAACGTCGCCACTGCAACGGGGACGACGATCGCGACGCGCATGGTGAACTGGGTCGACATGCCGGCCGACCTCGGGAAGTTCGACGTCGTGCTCGCATCAGACGTGCTCTACGAACATCGCTACGCGGCGATGGTGGCCGACGCGATTGCGAAGACGCTCGTGCGCGGCGGCGAAGCCATCGTTGCCGACCCGGGTCGCATTGCGCTCGACGAATTTCTCGAGGAGTGCCGGGATCGCGGCCTGACGAGTGAGCCCGATCCCCGGGCTTATGTCGACGGTGAGATCACGCAGACGATCACGCTGCATCGTTTGCATTGGAGTACGGGCTGACAGACGTTGGTCATTCCCGCGAACGCGGGAATCCAGGTTACCGCAACTGTCCAGCGACAACCTCCGAGATGTCGTAGACAGGCACGTCCGACCCCGTGGCCTTCACGCCGTCCGTGATCATCGTCATGCAGAAGGGACACGCGACGGCGATCGCGTCCGCGCCCGTTGCGAGGAGTTCCTCGCTGCGCTCCGTGTTGATGCGCTTGCCGATACGCTCTTCCATGAACATGCGACCGCCGCCGGCGCCGCAGCACAGGCCACGATCCTTCGTGCGCGGCGCCTCGACGAGATTGATCACCGGCAGCGCACGCTTCATCGACGCACGTGGCGCCTCGTACACCTCGTTGTAGCGGCCGAGGTAGCAGCTGTCGTGGTACGCGACGGTGAGCTGCTGCCCTTCGGCGGTCTTCAGCGGCACGCGGTCGTCCTGGAGCAACCGCTCGATGTACGTGGAGTGGTGGATCACCTCGTAGTTGCCGCCGAGCTGCGGGAATTCGTTGCCCATCTGGTGGAAGCAGTGCGGGCAGTGCGTCACGATCGTCGTCACCTGGTAGCGGTCGAGCGTCTCGATCGTGTCCTTCGCGAGCGTCTGGTAGAGGTACTCGTTGCCCATGCGCCGCGCCGGGTCGCCGTTACAGTGCTCTTCCTGCCCGAGGATCGCGAAGCTGATGTCGCAGGACTGCATGATCTTCGCGAACGCGACCGTGATCTTCTTCGCGCGATCGTCGAACGAGCCCATACAGCCCACCCAGAACAGCACGTCGGGCCGCTCGCCGCGCTCGTGCAGCTCGGCCATCGTCGCGATGTTCATCCCCTGCGCCCAGTCAGCGCGGTCGCCCGGGTTGAACGCCCAAGGCGAGCCGTTCCGTTCCAGCGATTCGAACACCGGCTGCAGCTCGTCCGGGAAGCGCGACTCCGTGAGCACAAGGTTGCGGCGCAGCGCGTTGATGACGTCGAGCTGATCGATGGAGACGGGACACTCGGTAACGCACGCGCGGCAGCTCGTGCACGCCCACAGCTCGTCCTCCGTGATGTAGGTGTCGAGCAGCCGGTGCTGCATCACCTCGTCGAACGTCTTCGCGCCGGCGTCCTCTCCCTCCCCATGCAGCAGGGCCGAGCGCATGAAGTCCATCCGGTCGCCGAGGACGGCGGGCGCCTTCTCCATCAACCGCTGTCGTGTGTTGATGATGATTTTTCGCGGGCTGAGCGGCTTGCCGGTGATGTTCGCCGGGCAGGCGGAAGTGCAGCGTCCGCATTCCGTGCAGGAGTAGCCGTCGAGCAGGTTCTTCCAGGTCAGCTGCTCCACGTCGCTCGCGCCGAATTGTTCGACGTCGGCCTCGAGGTCCATGTAGCGCATGGCGCCCGGGGTACCTGGTCCGCTCGTGTTCGAGAAGAACACGTTGATGAGCGACGTCGCGACGTGGAGGTGCTTCGAGTAGGGCAGGTAGTTGAGGAATGCGAGGATGAGGAGTGCGTGCATCCACCAGAAGAGCTGGAACCGCGAGAACGCCGAGCGCGGTCGCATCAGGTGGGCGATCCACGTGCCGAGCGGCCGCGAGACGATTTTCTCGGTGCCGATGGCGTCGGGGATGGCGGCGTAGAGAAAAGCGTTGGTGAGGAGCAGCGTGATCATCAAGCCGGCGATCATGCTGAGGATGATGATCGCGTCGGTGTGCTCGAGGTCGTCACCTTCGAGTCGTCGCGGGTGGAGCACGAGTCGCCGGTAGAGTGCGAAGCTGACGGAGAGGATCACCAGCAGCGCGAAGACGTCCTGCGA
>JBBQFW010000149.1:0-9338 GCA_038322445.1 Gemmatimonadales bacterium | reverse complement strand
GGGACGAGCTTGCCGTCCTCGTACTTGCCGGGACCAGCGGCGATGATCTCGCCCTGCTGCGGCTTTTCCTTCGCGGTGTCGGGGATGTACAGACCGCCGCGCATCTGCTCGGTGTCTTCCGATGCCTTCACGACAACCCGGTCGGACAGGGGCGTGATCTTCGCGCCGGCTGTGCTCTTGGTGGCCATAGGTGGTGAGCCTCCGTCTGATTGATGGTTCAATTAGCACTCGTATCTGTGGAGTGCTAACAGAATCGGAGGATAGTGGGTTTGGGCTGTTGAAGCAAGGGGCGCTCGTTGCTTGCGATGAGTCCGGTAAGCCTTTGTTTCACAATATCTTAACTGCCCAGCGCCGAGCAAGAAGCCAACTCTGAGCTCGAGCTACGAGCTGAAGCCTGAGCTCGAGCTACGTGCAGGAGCAGGAGCAAGAGCTTGCGCTGGGGCTTCGGCTCGAAGCTCGAGCTCCAGATGGGGCTCGGAGCTCGAGCTCGCAGTTAGCTTTGTGCTCGCCGCTCGGCAGTTTCAGCCCTTGGGCCCCACCAGTTCAAACGCCATGGCGAGTCCGTGCAGCGTGAGGAACGGGTCCACTTCATCAAACGACTGGCAGAGCGGCGCGAAGAGTTCCGCGAGACCGCCCGTGGCCACGACCATCGGCCGCTCCTCACGCGGCCACTCGGCCATGATCCGGCGCACCACGCCGTCGATTGAATCCGCCGTCCCGAACATCACCCCGGCTCGAATGCAGTCCTCCGTCCGCGTGCCGATCACCTTGGTGGGCGGGATCAGCTCCGTGTCGGGCAATCGCGACGTGCGCCGAAACAGGGTCTCGGCTGACGTCCGCACGCCGGGCGCAATGACCCCGCCGAGGAAGACGCCGTCGCGCGTGATGCAGTCGAACGTCGTGGCGGTGCCGAGGTCCACGACGATCGCGTCGCGTTGATAGCGGCGACTCGCGAGCAGCGTGTTGATGATGCGATCCGGCCCCACCGTGCTCGGCTCGTCGACCGCGAGGGTGATCGGGAGCGGCGAGTCGCCGTCGAAAATCTCGAGCCGCTCTACCGGAAGCCACCGACGGCACGCCTCGGCCAGGTGCGTTGCCATTCCGCGCACGACCGACGCGATCGCCACCCCCGTTACCGCGGCGAGCGGCACGTCGGCACCTGCGATGAGCCCGCGCAACAGCACTCCCACTTCGTCCCCCGTGCGCGGCGTATCCGTGATGATGCGCCAGTGCGAGCGAAGCGTTGCGCCGTCGAACAGGCCGATGGTCGTCTCGGAGTTGCCAACGTCGAAGGTCAGGAGCATGACAATGGCTCGGCGAAGTCGAGGGAACCGGAGCGATGGGCGGTCATGCCCGAATTCGCGCGGACGAGAATCTCACCCGTTGACGTGATGCCTTCCACCGTTCCGACGGAGGGCGCGGTGACCATGAGGCCCGTCGCGAGGTCGCGTTCGCGCCAGGCCGCCACCTCGGCGTCGGTCAGATGGCGTGTGGCGCTAGCCGCGCGACGCAGCGCGGGAATCACGGCATCAAGGACCATGATCCTGCGAACGCCCGTGGGCAGCCCGACACCGGTCTCGATGTCCGGGGTGAGGACATTGAGCCCGAATCCGATTGCCACCCATTCAGGGGCGGTGCCTCGCCAGCGCGTTTCGATGAGCGTGCCGGCCAGCTTGCGATTCCCCACGAAGAGGTCGTTCGGCCACTTTACGCGCACCGTTGTGCCGGCGAGTGCGTCGAGCGCCTGCGCTGCAAGAAGGCCGCAGCGAATCGCGAGCACTTCGAGCGCACGCGCGTCGGTGGGACGTTCGATCAGGGTCAGCCAGACACCCGCGCGAGGAGCGGACGTCCAGCGTCGACCATGCCGCCCCCGCCCCGCCGTCTGCGCATCCGCCACCACCAACGTTCCTGACGCCGCCGTCGGCGCGATCGCATGGGCGATGTCGAGCGTAGAGCCCACTTCCGCGAAAGCATGCACGGCGGGCAGCGACCAGCGCACCGCGAGTGAAGGGACGGGCTCCCCGTCGTAAGTTGCCGACTCGCGCGCGTCAGCGGAAAAAGACAAGTGCGTAGGCGGCGGCGAGAATGATGCGATACCAGCCGAACGCTGCAAAGCTGTGCTGCTTGATGTAGCCGAGGAAGGTCTTCACCGCGATGATGGCGACGATGAAGCTGACGACGAACCCAATGGCGAGCACGTCGTAATGGCCGACGAGCGCCGAACGACTCTTGAGCAGCTCGAGCCCGCTCGCCGCGATCATCGTCGGCACCGCGAGCATGAAGGAGAAGTCCACGATCGTGCGCTTCGAGATGCCGATCAACGAGCCGCCAACAATCGTGGCCGCTGAGCGCGAGACGCCAGGGATGACGGCGATTGCCTGAAAGAGGCCGATCAGGAGCGCCTTCTTGTAGGTAATCTCGGTGAAGTCCGCGTCGGTCTCAGGTGCCTGCGCGCGGTACTTCTCGAATACGATGAGCGCGATACCCCCGATGACGAGTGCTGCCAGCACGACCGGAATATTACCGAGCAGGTAGCCCTTGATTGCCTTGTACACCGTCAGTCCGATGATGCCGGTCGGAATCACCGCGACGATCAGCTTCTTGAGGACTTCGATGTTCCAGAACCGCTTCCAGTACAGCACGACCACTGAGAGGATGGCGCCGAGCTGGATGATGATCTCGAAGCTCTTCACGAACTCCGAGTCCTCGATGCGAAGGAGGTGACTCGCGAGGATCAGGTGCGCGGTGGACGAGACGGGCAGGAATTCGGTGATGCCTTCGACTATGCCAAGAATGATCGCGTGGACAAATGACATCGAGACAGTGCTGAGAGTGGAGGACGACGTTATCCAGCGGGCGACGTTATCCAGCTGCCGACGCTATTCCTGAAAGATAGTACCGGTCAATGCGGTCTACTTGATGCCACCCTGAAGCGCACGTTCGTAGAATGACTCGTATTGCGCGACCACCGCGTCGAGGCCAAATCGCTGACGCGCATCGGCGGCGGCGCGGGCGCTCATCGCGTGCCAGGCAGGCTCGTCGCCCAGGAGCGCAATTCCGGCGCGCGCCATGCCACCGACGTCGCCCGGCTCGCACAGGAATCCTGTTTCGCCGTGGCGCACCACTTCGGGCAGGCCACCGGCGCGAGCCCCGATGACCGGCACGCCGCACGCAAGCGCCTCCAGTGCGCTGAGGCCGAACGATTCGCTGCACGTCGGCAGGAGGAAGAGGTCGGCACTCGCGAGCAGCGGCGCCACCGATTCCAGCTTGCCCAGGAAGAACACGTTCTCCATGACACCCAGGTCGCGCGCCTCCTGCTCCGCCAGGACACGATCAGGGCCGTCACCCACCATCACGAGGACGCTCGGGATCTCGCGCGCGACCCGCGCATAGATCTGCACAACGTCCTTCACGCGCTTGACGGGACGGAAGTTCGAGATGTGCATGAGCACCTTGCGCCCGGCAGCGATCTCCGCGAATTGCGGCGCATAGCGCGTGCGGTCGTAGACGTCCGGATCGATGAAGTTCGGGATCACCTCGATACGGCATCCCGCGCAACCGAACGCGGACTGCGTCTCGGTCCTGAGGAATTCCGAGACGGCGGTAAGGCCGTTGGACTTCTCGATGGAGAACTTGGTGATCGCGTGGAACGAGGGGTCCTGCCCCACGATGGTGATGTCCGTACCGTGCAGCGTCGTAAGCACCTTGATGTCGGGGCGCGTGTTGACGAGCATCTCGCGCGCGATCCAGGCGCTGGTCGCATGCGGGATGGCATAGTGCACGTGCAGCAGATCGAGCTTGTGCGTGAGTACCACCTCGTGCATGCGGACGGCGAGCGCGAGGTCATAGGGCGGATATTCGAAGAGGGGATACCGGCCGACGTCGACTTCGTGGAAGAAGATCCGCGGCAGGAACGACGGAAGCCGGAAGGGCTGCTGATACGTGATGAAGTGGATCTCGTGCCCGCGATGCGCGAGCGCGATGCCGAGTTCCGTGGCGACCGCGCCGGAGCCACCGTACGTCGGGTAGCAGGTTATGCCGATCTTCACTCGTCCCCTTCCCTCCACCAGGCCTCGAGGCGTTCCTCGAAGCCCGCATGATAGACGTCGGTACGGGTGACATCCTCACCCTGGAGCTGATGCCGGAACCACGTGCGCTGCCGCTTCGCGTACTGCCGAGTCTCGATGATCACGCGCTCCTCAGCCTCGGCCCTGGCGATCTCGCCGCGTCGCATCGCACGAACCGTCCGGTATCCCGTGGCGTTCCATGCGGGCGCATCTTCGGGGACGTCGCGCATGAGCTGTTTCACCTCTTCGTGCCAGCCGCTCCCCAGCATGAGCCGGGCGCGCGCCTCGATCGCAAGGGCGAGATCCGGTCCCGGGTCGATGACAAGATACCGTGCGCGTCGGCGCGGTGGGTGCGCGGTCTCGCGGTGCAGGTCACTGACCCGACGTCCGGTGAGGAGCGCAATCTCGACGGCGCGAAGGAGCTGTGTTCGCCCGAGATGGGCGCGCTCGGGATCGAGCTCCCGGACCCACCGGCGCAACGCCTCGGTCGGTAGGTCGGCGAGAGCACTCTGCAACGCAGCGCGTTTTGGTGCATCCATCGCCGGCTCGAGGAACAGCGAACCGAAGAGGGCTCGGAGGTAGAGCCCCGTGCCGCCAACGACGATCGGCGTGCGGCCCGATGCCACGACCTCGTCGATCCATCCATCGGCACGTTCGGCCCACCACGCCGCCGAAGCACGCTCCGTGGGGTCGAGCACATCGATGCCGTAGTGCGGTGCGACGAGAAGATCGCGGGCGGTGGGTTTCGCCGTGCCGATGTCGAACTTCCGGTAGAGCTGGCGCGAGTCGGCGCTGACGACGCTCACGTCGGCGAGGCGAGAGAACCACGTTGCCGCAAAGGTCTTCCCCGCGGCGGTTGGTCCGCAGATCACGCGGATCGCCGGGGCGCTACTGCCGGCCAAAGCGACGCTCGAGCTCCGGCCAGGAGAGCTGCACGATAGTGGAGCGGCCGTGGACGTCGTGCGCGGGCAGCCGCGTGTCGCTCAAGGCGATGAACAGCGCGCGCATCTCGCCAAGGGAGAGCTCGTCGCCCGCCTTCACTGCCGCCTTGCATGCCACAGTCGCGGCGAGGCGCTCATGCTTCGCGTGCGTGCCGCCGACGCGGTCTCCCGTCAGTGTCGCGAGCGTTTCCCGCAGGCAGCGCTCCGCATCGAAGCGCGGATGCGGCATCGGCACACTGTTTACCAGGAGCGTGTGTCCACCGAACCCCTCCACCTCGAAGCCAAGCTTGCCGAGCAACTCCCGATGCGCCTCGAACGCATCGCCTTCGGCTGGCGTGAGATGCAGCGTCAGCGGAAACAGCAACCGCTGCGACGGCGCCTCCCCGCGCTCCAGCATGCCCATGAAGCGCTCGTACAGCACGCGTTCGTGCGCCGAGTGCTGGTCGATGAGCACGATGCCGTCGTCATGCTCGAACATCATGTACGTGCGCCGCAGCTGCATGAGTGGCGGCACGGTGATGGGCGTGAAGGGTTCCTCGACCGACGCCAGCGGCGGAAAGTCGGGTTCCGGCGGCATGTCGAAGGGGCGTCCCTCCGCGATCGGCCGGTCAGACGCCGCGCTCGCATCGAGCTCCGCGAACAGTCCGGACGAATCCGGCGCGGGCGGGCGCAGGAGCTCGACGTCGCCGGTCGGCGCCACCCACGTTGGACCGTTCGCCGACCACCGACGCACGCCGAGTGCGGCGCTCGCGTCGAAGGTGCCGAGTGCGCGGCGGACGGCATCCTCGACGGCGCGCTCGACGACCCATCGGTCCGCAAACCGGACTTCCGCCTTGGTGGGATGGACGTTGACGTCGACCGTCGATGCGGGAACGACGATCTCGAGGAGGAGCGACGGACGAAGACCGGCCGAGAGCGTCGAGCGATAGGCTGTCTCGGCGGCGCGCAGGATCCCGTTGTCGCGCACGACACGGCCATTCACGGTGATGAACGTGCGCCGACTCGCCGTGCCCACATCACCAGGCCGCTCGGCGAGGCCGCTCACCTGGATTGCACCGCGGACGTCCTCGACATCCACCATGCGGTCCGCGACGGCGGCGCCCCATAGTGCCGCCACGCGGTCGCGCAGTGTGTTCGCCGCGGGCAGCGCGAATGACGATTTGCCGTCATGACTGAGCGTGAGGCGGACGTCGCGCCGGTTCAGCGCAATCGTGGTCATGGTCTCGAGTATGCTGCGCCACTCCGAGCGCGGACCGCGGAGGAATTTCTGGCGCGCGGGTGCATTGTAGAACAGGCGCGACACGGCGACGGTCGTGCCGCGACGCCGCGCGATGTCGCGTACCTCCTGCACCGCCCCGCCCGCCGCGTGCACGGCGGTGCCCGCGCCATCGGCCGGTGCGGTCTCCACGACGAGCTGGCTCACGGAACAGATGGCCGGCAGCGCTTCTCCGCGAAAGCCGAAGCTCGCCACGCCAACGAGGTCCGAGGCCAGGCGGATCTTCGAGGTGGCGTGGCGCTCGAGGGCGAGCAAGGCGTCGTCGCGCGCCATGCCGCTGCCGTCGTCACTGACGCGGATGAGTTGCCGCCCGCCGTCTTCAACGAGGACGTCGATGGCGGTCGCTCCCGCGTCGAGGGCATTTTCGACGAGCTCCTTCACGGCGGACGCGGGTCGCTCGACCACCTCGCCCGCGGCGATCTGGTCAGCGACGGCTGACGGGAGGACGGCAATGCGCGACATGCGCGGAATCTATTTCGGGCGCGGGACCGGTGGATGCCGTGCTACGACGTGCGGCGAGGACGCCTATGCGCGTTGCTCTCCGAGCCGGGCACGGCATCCGGATCGAGGTTGACGAAGTCCAACCCGCCGGCGACGTCGACCTCACACCGAACCACGAGCACGGACGCGTCGGCAGCCCATTCGCGCCGCCGACTGAGCAGAGGGCACTCGGCCGGGTGGGCGTTCATCGTGTTGGGGAGACGGCCGGTATGCTACTGATCGGCGGGCGCGTCCAGGAGGAGCATGCTCGACGCCGGCACCCACCCCGAACGAGCCGGATCGATGGCGATGTGCACCCAGGCCCCTTCGCGTGCACCGAGTCGCGCAGTCTCGCCGATCGTGCCGGTGGCCAGCGGTGAGCCGGATCCCGGAGCCGCGGTGAGGGGTCGCGTCACGCGGAGCACGCCGAGCGCGCCGGGCTCCAGTTGCTCATTCAGCTCCAGCGCGCCCAACAGGAGGACGATGGCAACGGAGAGCGTGCCGCCGGCAACCGACCGGGACGCGGGCGGCCGCAAACGGACCGGGAGCGCGAGCAGGCTCCAGGCGACAAGCCAGCAGGCGAGCGCGGCGAATGCAACGACACCGATCGAGACCGGCGGTACGTAACCGTTCGCGCGGATCATCGTGGGCACGAAGGCCTCGAGGCGATCCCGGGTTTCCTCGTCGAGTGGCTCGAGGCGGATGGCGCGTTGCCACGCGCGCGCGGCCGAGGCGCTGTCGCCGCGCGACCACGCGGCGGCGCCGAGATTTGCCCACGCATCGGCGGCGCGAGGTGCGCGGGCAGCGACGCGCGCGAACAGGCGTTGCGAGGTTGTAAATGCGCCGCGGTCGTAGGCCGAAACGCCCTCGCTGAACGTCCGCGTCAAGCCCTCTGGGACCGCACGCGCGATCCCCGCCGAAAGCGCCAGGGCGCCAACGAGCATGACGATCCGCGCGGGACCGCGACCCCGAGCGAGCCGAATCGCCTCGACGTCGACCGCACGCACGATCGACAGTGCCTCGTCGAGTGCGCCGTCCGCCGCCGTGCCCGCTGGGGAAAACGCGGACGCATCGAGCCGAGCAGCCAGGGCGCTTGCCGCTTCCGCAACGGCGTCGGTGACACCGGCCAGGCGCAGGGCGCGCGCCAGCGCGGCCGGCTGCACAACGGCACGCGTTGATGGAACGCGGTCGGCGATGGCCTCGAGGTACAGTCGACGCAGCGCGCGCGGACTCAGGTTCTCCTTGCGCGAGGCCGCGTCACGAAGTCGTCGTGCGCCGGAGCGACGCTCGGTGCGGCGACGCGCGCTGGTGTTCACGCGGCGCAGTGCAGCCGGGGCCGGCGCGATGGCCAGGAGCAGCCAGTACCACGGCCGATGGGATGCGGGCAGCGGTGCCTCGTCCCGCAGTGTCCGCCGGATGCCGAGCCGCGTCACCGGCGTCGAATCAACCTCGGCGAGTGCCGCCGAGGCAATGTCGAGTGTGATCGGCTGCGTCGCCGCACTGTCATACGCGCCGCGTTCCGGATCGAAGTACGAGTACCGCAGTGCCGGCACGTCCTGCCGACCGGGCTGCCGCGGCGTGACGAGCCAGTCGAATTCCTTCGAGCCGCGCACCCGTGCGCGCGACGTGTCGACCTCCACGCGCTCTTCCCCGTTCGCCACGGAAGCCCAGCCCAGCTTGAGCGCGGGGCGCGGCCAGAGCTTCACATTGCCCTGCCCTTCGAGGCGCAGCGTGACGACGACCGGATCGCCCATGCGCGCCGACGTCGTCGAGACTCGGCTCGTCGCCGCGACATCCCCCACTGCGCCGGCAAAATCCGCTGGCCGGCCATTCACCGGCACGTCGAGCGCGATGAATCGCACGCTGTCCGTCCGCAGCTCGAAGCTCTCCTCGCGCGAATAGTACGACGTCGACTGCGGGAGCGAGTAGGTCAGCGCCGCGGGCGCGATGGCCGTTCGTCCGGCAAACAACGGGAACAGCGCGCGCCGGTACGACAGCGTCTCGAAGCAGCGACGGCCCACCCGCGTCAGCGCGGCGGGGGCGGCGAGGTCGTACGCGAGGACGCCCGGCATCTCTGGCGGAAAGAACGTGGGGTTGCGCCGCAGTCGCTGGCGCGCGCTTTCGTTGAGCTGCACGTCAACCACGTAGTCGACCTGCTGACCCACGAAAAGTGTGTCCGATGCCTGCTTTCCCAGACGGTCCAGCCATGCGCGGACGATGACGTCTGGCGGCAACGTGCCACCGCCGTGGACTTCGATCGGTCCGGCGAATGCCGAGCCGTGCTGTGATCCTGCCGTCACGATGAACGGCGGCAATATCAGTCGCCCTGGCGTCTCTGCCGCCAGCACGAAGATCGCCTCCGTAAGGCTGGATGGATTGCCGCTGCCGTCTCGCTCCACGCGCGTTGACGTCGACACCTTGAGCAACTCGAGGTTGCCCGATGGCGCATACGGGTGGATGAACGGCGCGACCGTGCCGGCGACGCGGGCAGCAACGCTCACCTCGATGGATGCGCAGACGCTCGCCGTATCGGGCGCGTGGGCGATTACCGCGAGCTGCGCAAGGACGAGCAGC
>JBBQFW010000148.1:0-9368 GCA_038322445.1 Gemmatimonadales bacterium | reverse complement strand
GACCAGTCGGCTGCCGTGGAGCGTGTGGTTAAGGCGGTCGGCATGGAGGCCTGGTCGAAGAGCGGTTTGTGCAGCGACTCCGGCGCGCTCAAGTTCCGGAGCAACCGCCTCGTCATCCCCTGGCGCAACGGCGCCGGCCAGATCGTGTCGCTGCAGCGACGCGTCATCGAAGATCATCGCGCCCCGAAGTACGTGTTCCCGGACGGACGCGGTGCGCGCGTGCCCTACGGCCTCGAGCGCGCCGCCCTGAATGGCGCACCACCCGAGGTGGCATTTGTCGAGGGAGCCGTAGATGTCCTTGCGTATCGCGCGCTCTGCCGCGGGCGCGGCCGACCGCGCCTCGTCCTCGGTGTCCCCGGCGTGTCGAACTGGCGCGCTGCGTGGGCGGTCTATGGTCGCGATCGGGTCGCCCACGTCGCCCTAGATGCCGACGACGCTGGTGAGCGTGCGGTGCATCAGATCGCTCGAGATCTCTACGACGCCGGCGCCGTGAGGGTCCTTCGCACTCGCCCGAACGGCGCCAAGGACTGGGCCGAGGCCCTGGCGAAGAGGCCGCCATGAGCACGGACATCGTCCTTCTCAACAGCCCGGAGTTCGAGGCGAGCGAGGAGATCCCGTCGCCCCCGAGCGACGCGCAGCATAGGGGTGGCCCGACGAACGGACGCGCCGCCCCGCTCATAGCGACGTTCCCGCTGACCGACCTCGGAAATGCGGAACGCCTCGTCCACCGGCATGGCAACGACCTGCGCCACACGCGGTCGCGCGGTTGGCTGGCATGGGACGGACGCCGGTGGGCGACTGACGAGACAGGCGAGGTCATGCGGCGCGCGAAGGGCACCGTACGAGCGATGTACCCCGAAGCGGCCATGCTCCCGGACAAACACGAGCGCGAGACGCTGGCCGGACACGCCATTGACAGCGAGGACGTCGCGCGACTGAACGCGATGGTGAAGCTCGCCGAGACGGAGCCCGAGATCGCGATCACGCCCGCGAAGCTCGACACGAACCCGTGGCTGCTCAACGTTCTGAACGGCACCCTAGATCTGCAGACAGGCAAGCTTTCCGCGCATCGCCGTGAGGATCTGATCACCAAGCTCGCACCCGTGTCGTACGACCCAAGAGCGACCTGCCCACGCTTCATGCAATTCCTCACGGAGGTGCAGCCGTGCATCGCTCTCCGCGCTTACTTGAAGCGCCTGTCGGGATATGGCGCAACGGGCGTCATCCGCGAGCACGTCTTGCCCGTTTTCTACGGCGTTGGCCGCAACGGCAAGGGCGTCTTCACCAACACCGTCCAGCACGTGTTCGGCGACTACGCGCTCACAGTGCCCGCTGAGCTGCTCATGGCCAAACAAAACCCCGATCACCCGACGGGGCTATCGGACCTCTTCGGCTGCCGCCTCGCGGTCGCCGCCGAAACCGAACAGAACCGCGGGCTCGCGACAGCGCTCGTGAAGCAACTCACCGGCGGCGACCCGATTGCCGCCCGGCGAATGCACAAGGACTTCTTCAGGTTCCTGCCGACGCACAAGCTCCTCCTCTCGACCAACCACAGGCCCGTCATCAAAGAGACGAAGGACGCCATCTGGGATCGCGTGCACCTCATCCCCTGGGAGGTCCGCTTCCCGCCCGACAAGCAGGACAAGGAGCTGGGCGAGAAGCTTCGCGCCGAAGCCTCCGGCATTCTGTCTTGGATCGTCGAAGGGTGCCTCGAGTGGCAGCGACTTGGCCTCGCGCCCCCACCGCGCGTGGTTGCAGCAACCGCGCAGTACCGCGAGGACATGGACCAGCTCGGCGACTTCCTCACCGAATGCTGCGTGCTGGAGGCGGGCGCCCGGGTGGCGCGGCCAACGTTGCGGAACGCGTACGAGCTATGGGCGCGGGATATCGGGCTGCGTTTCCCGCTCGATCCGAAAGGGTTCGCAGAGTCGCTTCGCGAGCGCGGCTGCACCGAGCTGACGTCCATGCGCGAGCCCGGGCGCCCTAAGCCCGTACGCGGCTGGGAAGGCATCCGCCTGCGCACCGACGACGACAACCCAGACGAGAACGAGAAGAAGAACGGGAGCAAGAACGGGAACAGGAACGACGACGTAGACACGTATGCAGGCGTAGACGCTGATCCTGGCAATCCTTCGAAAAACACGCGCTACGAGACATCTTCCCCCAAAACCGCGTCTACGCATGACTACGTGTCTACGCCGCCCGCGCCTGGCCCGGCTTCGGAGGCCGACGAGGGTGTAGGCGCCGCCGAGGGACCTGCCGAGCGTGAGGAGTTCGAGCTATGAGCGCCGTCGAGCTGCTGCACGTGCTCGCGCGTCTCGACGTGCGCCTTACCCTCGACCAAGACAAGGTCCGCGTCAGCGCTCCGCGCGGCGCGATAGGCCCGGACCTGCGCCAGGAGCTAGGCCGCTGCAAGCACGAGCTCCTCGCCGTCCTACGGTCTCGCGCCGGTGATCCCATCTTCCTCGATTTCGAGACACGGTCCTTGGCCGCGCTGAAGGACATCGGCGGGCGTCGCTACGCCGAGCATCCGTCGACCGAGGCGCTATGCGTGGTGGCGCAGATGCCCGACGGGACCGTCGTGGAGTGGACCTCGGGCGAGCCGCCGCCGGCGTTGGTGATCACCGCAGCGCGATCGGGCACACCCGTCGTCGCGCACAACGGGCGCACGTTCGACAAGTTCATCTGGGAGGCGCTTGGTTGGCCGACCGTGACATGGATCGACAGCATGGATCTTGCCGGCCTCGCGGGGCTCCCCCTTCGTCTGGAGGATATGGCCGAGCAGGTCCTCGGGCGGCAGAAGGATAAGCAGGGTCGGGCCCTAACCTTGCGGCTGAGCCGGGCGGCGAAGAACGGTGAACTCCGCCCGGTTTCGAAAGAGGAGATGGAGGCCGTCGTCCGGTACTGCCGTAACGATGTCGCGCTGCTCGCCGACGCGTGGAGGATTCGTCTCGCAGCCCTGCGGGAAACAGAAACTGACGTACGCGCCATCCACGCGACGATCAACGATCGCGGCTTCCAGATAGATGTGGATCTGGCACGCGCCATCATCGACTGCGAAACGAAGCTGGGAGCTGAGCTGCGTGCCCATGCGGGCGTGGCCGAGGACGTAGTCCGGTCCCCGCATAAGCTCCTTTCGCACCTGGCCCTGACGGGCGTTACGGTGACGAACATTCAGAAGGAGACCCTCGAGCGGCTCCTCCTCGATCGAGAGCTGCCGGAGCAGGCACGCCGCATCGTCGAAGCGCGGCTTGCCTCATCGGGGATCGCGACCGGAAAGCTCACGGCCGCCCTGGCGCGACGCTGCGGTGATGGACGACTCCGTGACTCCCTCGTCTATCACGGGGCTCACACGGGACGTTGGGCGGGAAAAGGTTTCCAGCCTCAAAATCTGCCTCGAGGCGTGAAGAAACTTGATGTTGCCGCGGCGGTGCGTGCCGCTCTCGACGGTAACCATGCCTCACTACACGGGCTGGCCGAGGCTGCGGGGGTAGGCGTCAGGAGCGTGCTAGCCGCGCTCGTTCGCTCCTGCATCTGCGCATCGTCAGGTCAGACTCTTGGCGCGGTTGACTTCAGCGCTGTGGAGCCGCGGGCACTCGCCTGGTTCGTCGGCGACGACGATCGATTGGCCATGTTTCGCCGGGCCGAGGACATCTACAAGCTGATGGCCGCCAAGCTGTTTGGGGTGAAGGTGGCCGATGTCACGCAGGCACAGCGTGACGCCGGCAAGCCACCCGAGCTCGGCTGCGGTTACGGGATGGGAGCCGACCGGTTCCGTACGTACGCCGAGGCGCTGAACGTGGACTGGGCGACGATGCCCATGAGCCCGGGCGAGGTCGTCGACCTGTGGCGCGATGACAACCCCCTGATCACCGGCGACCGCGTGGGCCTGACCGCCGCAGGTCGACCGATGCGTCGCGGTGGGTTGTGGCGCAAGCTCGAGGAGGCCGCCATGCGCGCATGCCGAGGCGACCGTGTCGTGGTTAGCTCCACCACCTGGGAGCGCGACGGGGCCGACATTGTCTGCGTGCTGCCGAGTGGCAGACGAATGGTCTACCGCCAAGCCCTCATCGAGATGGTGCGCGCGACATGGGGCGAGCTGACGCCCACCGTCACCTATCTCCACTACGAGAAGGGACACGTCACCAGGACGAAAACCTACGGCGGAAAGCTCACCGAGAACGTGATATCGGCCATCTGCCGCGACGTCTTGGCGGACGCGTTGCTGCGCCTCGAGAAGGTTGGCATCCGCGTGGTCCTCCACGTTCACGACGAGATCGTCGCCGAGCTTCCCGACGTTGCCAGGTTCGAGGAGATGAAGGCCCTCATGGCCACGCCGCCTTCCTGGGCGTCGGGCCTGCCGCTCGCGGTCGAAGGGTACGTGTCCTCGCGGTATCGCAAATGAGTCCTGGGCGTGCGCCGAACGAGAACGACGTGCTTCGCCCCGCTGTCGAGAGGCTGTTGGATGCCTGGGCCGAGCCATCGTGACAAGGACTGGGATTCACGACGGGCCGTCTGCAATCACGCGGACCACGGTGCAATCGCGAGGAGTCCGGAGAACGCCGTCATGAACGAACCGCCGGATGGCAACGCCACGAGCGAGCGAGCTCCGTGGGGGATTCACCTCGCGCCCTTGCTCGCTCAGACGCGCGAAGTCGCGTCCGCTCGCCGACTCCTGCGACACATACGACCGCCGCTCCCCGTGGGGGCCCAGGCGGCCTATGCGTGCGTCGAGCTCCTGCTGCTCGGGCATCTCCTTGAGGGCTCGGTGGACCGAGCCGACGATCTCGACCGGTTTCGACAAGAGCTCGCAGACCCAGCGTACCGGCGGTGCGCTGTCGAACACATCTCCCTGTACTCGTTCAGCCGCGTCGTGCACCTGGTCTCACACGCGGCGCCGGTGGCCCTCGCGCGAAACCTTCTCTGGCCAGCGTTTCGTCCGCAGGTGCTCGCAGACACGCTGCGCGCCCACCTCTTCCTCGAGGTTACGAAGATGATCGCCTCACCGGAGGGCACACCGACCCGTCCGAAGGCTTGGGTGCCGGTCCCTTCCCGCAGCCTGGCGGCGCGGGGTCGGGGCCGCCCTGTCAAAGATCCGGAGCGCGACGGCATCTATCGAGAACTCCTCCGCCATGAAGCGTTCGAGGGACGCAGACCGGATCGTCGAGCCTTTCACGTGGCCATCAAGCTGTTGCTGAAACCGCCCAGCTTCGAGACATTTCGGCAGGAATTGGGCTTGAGGCGCTCGGGACAAACGAAGAGTCAAAACCGTGAAACCGATCCATTCGCACAAGCTCCGATTCCGGAGGACTTTCACCTAACCGGCTTTGCAAGACGTCTCGCCGTCCTGAAGAACCCGTTCGTCAGCGCCCTGTACGAGGCTATTCCTGGGGACCGCAGAGCCTTCGCTGACGTTGCGAAGATCCGTACGAAAGGCCGCCGCGGCGCCCTGCTGGACGAACACGGTCGGAGTGGTCGGGGGTCCCGGTGATTTTCCCTACGTGAATCGATTGCACCATCGGCGACTCGGGTAGCGCATGAACGCTTACGGGATTATGAATTCGATGTGGCGTTACCGAATCCAAGTTTGAGTCTAGACCCAAGCGAGCGGATCGAGGTTCAGCGTCTCGTGACCCAGCACGGTGAAGCGGTCGCTCTCTCGATATTGCAGATCACGAGGGAAAGTCTCGCACGCATTGTCGCTGGCTTTTCCGTCCGCCGCGGCACGATCGCCCTCGTGCGCCTCTCGCTTGCGAGGCTCCGAGACTCCGCGGTCTGATCGTGCACGTTCGGCATGGGTGGGCTCCTTCGATTACGCATCGCGAGATCGAGGCGCGTGAAGCGCTAAAGTACATCAACGCGTTCATCCACATTACTCGGCTGCAATAAGGATATAATCATGAACGACGCTTCGTCGCCGCTCACCTGGTCAATGTTTCACGAGCTCATTCGCATGCTCATTCGCGAGGGCCTCCTCCGTATTCCCGGCGCTTTCAACAAAGGGGTGCACGCATTCATCAAGCGCTGCGCACCGATCATCACGGCGGTGAACACGTCCGGCACCTCCGTAGCCGAGGAGTTCGTCAGGAGCGAGGTGGCGCAGTACTTCGAGGCGCTCGCATTGCTCGAGCGTGCGCGGCAGGAACGTGCAGCCGGTTCGCTTCCCGCAATGCTCGTCACGGAAACACTGACTGAGAGCGAGATCGATACGCTCGTGATGTTCATCGCGGGGGCCCCGGAGTCCTTGCTGGCGCTGATGACGGCGCCTCCGGCCACCTCATCCCTGGATACGCCTCTACCCGCGGCGGCCGTTGCGGTCCCCGGGGTTTGCGCTGTCGAGGGATCGTCGGCGGCGGTGCCGGCAACTACTCCGACCAAACGAACGTGGGCAGACGTCGCGGGCCTGTTCGGGCCGTACAAGTCGTGCATGGAAGGCTTGCCCGTGCCTGAGGTGAAACCGTAGCGGCGCTCGCTTCGGCAACCGCCTCGTCGCCGAGGCGGTGCCGCGAACTCGGGCGCCTTCTATGCCGCGCTTTCCCCCGCGCTTCGGCGGTAAGCCGCGGCACTCCCTTTCCCGATCCCGCGTCCACCGCACATGGGATGTTGCGGTCGCTCGCGCTCGGAAACGCACTGCAGGCGTCGCCGCAAGCGGCGATATCGGCGACCGCACCGCGATAGGTGTGCCCACCCCAGTTGTGGGCACGCATGGGGCAGACGGCGGACCAGAACCAGCAACCGTATGAGGAAGCCCATGAAGAATTCGCGCAGCAAGAAGTGCACGGCGACGGTCAAGGATTCGGACCGCCAGGCAGCACTGGACGTCATCTACGAATGCATCGCGCTCCTCGTGCCGACCACGGCCAAAGGCATTCGTCGCGCCGCGCTGCGACACGCAAAACGAATGAAGTCCAACAACGCCACAATCTCAGCCATCACGCAGATCGACCTCGACCTGCCTTCGCAGAACCTTGTGGGCTTGATGTGCGCGTGGGTCGCAATGGACCTCAATGACACGGCCGCGGAGGGCGGCATTGGCGCCTTGGTGGCGAACTTCGTCGATGTCATGAACGATCCGGCAAATGCGCAGGGCATCAGCAAGCAGAACCTCGCGCTGATTCTGCGCGTCGCGCGAGACCTCGGGGCACATCTGCTCGACGCGAGCCTCGGCGGGCGTGCGGCTGAGAAGTCGGAACGCGGAGTCCTCGAAGCATGACGATCGCCGCACCGCTCGCGGACACCGTCCGCGTGACAGAACAGGCCTCGCCCAAACCAGCCACGTACCTCACCGTCGAGAAGGCCGCGGCTCTCCCTGCAGATCTCGGTCCGGGGCGCTTTCGCTCGAAGAGGGTTGTGCTGGATGGCAATAATAAGTAGTCGGCGCTCTGGTCCCCAATAGAAACTAGGCAAAGTGAATACAATAGACACATCGGCCCCCGACATCGCGAGCAGTTCCACTTTCCAAGCACACGCGGTTGTCCCATCTGGGGTCAGGGCGTTCCAGTTCGACCCGCAGCGAGCCATGACTGTAGCGCGTGACTACCAGGTGGAGCTCATTCGCGACGCCTTGAGCGCAATCACCATGTCATCGCCTGGTGAACGGCTTGCGATTTCGCTGGCGACCGGAGGAGGCAAGACGCGCGTACTGATCGACCTCATCTTTCAGTACGCGATCCTGATGGGCGCACGTGTGCTCTGGCTGGCTCCAGGCTGGGAGCTCATTGCGCAGGCGATCGACGACGCATGTGCTCGGTATCGTCAGGCCCGATCCATGACGACGTACATCGGACCGGCGAGTGCGGACCTCGTTCTCTTCGGTGCCCCCCGAGCGCACGACGCCACGCTCACCTTCAGTACGCTGCAAAGCTTCGCGGCGCGGCGTCACTCCGATTTCGCCAATCAGCGGTTCGATCTCGTGGTGTTCGACGAGGTCCACTACGGGGAACATGGGACGCTCCAGAAGCACGTCTACGAGAAGTACAAGAACTCGGCGGCCTTCTTCGGGGTGACGGCCACGCGCCGCGCCGACTCGGGCTATCGGCTCGTGGGCAATTACTACGATCTCCAGGCTCTCGTTGAACGCGGCATCCTCGCCCGACCGCAGCTTGTCTCCGTCGACACGAACATCGACTGGAGCCCAGGGTTGGACAACAACAACAACAACGGCGGCGGCGACTTCACCGCGCACTCGCTGGACGAGCTTGCCCGCAACCAAGCGCGCAACGATCTCATCGTCGACACCTATCTTCGGCAGGCCGTTTGTCTTGGTCCGACGATGCTGTTCGCCCTCAACATCGCCCACGCCGACGGGCTGACGGGTGACCTTCGCTCCAACGGCGTCCGCGTGGGCGCGGCCCATCACAAGATGCCGAAGGAGGCTGCGAACAAAGCGATCTCCGAATTCCGCAACGGCGAAATCGATGTGATCGTCAACGTGCGCTCACTCACCATGGGCGTGGACATCCCGCACACCAAGAGCATCCTGCTGACCCGACCGACGACGAGCGACATCTTGCTCACGCAGATGATCGGCCGAGGCTCACGGAAGACGCCGACGAAGGACAGCTTCTTCGTGTTCGACTTCGTCGACAACGTGAGCGGACCGAACGGCGTCTACATCAAGAGGCCGGACGGCTTCTGGGGCGCGCCGCCTCGCGCCACTTCCTGTCGCCGACCGCTGCACGACTACAGGCTGGCCAACTTGGAGCCAATCAGGACTGGCGAGGTCGCGATCGACGGCTTGGGGATTCAGCCTGAGCAGACCTTCGCCGTGGAGTTCGAGATCGGGCCGAGCACCCCATCGAGCACGCTTTCGTCCCAGGTGGTGACCGAGTTGACGGCGGTGTTTCCCAAGGCGCCGACGCTCGACGACACGATGTCGTGGCGAGCGGAGGTCAAGGGGAACGCGGTCCTCGTATCGAGCCCGATCTACTCCGGCGTCGCGGGGCTGTCAGAGCTGGTGCGCGGTGTGGATGCCGTCGCCGAGGTGATGGCGCTCTACAAGTACGCGCTCCTCTTGGGCGAGTCGATACACGTGCCGTTTGGATGGTGTCCCGAGTGGAGTTCTCTCAAGGAAGCGGTCCGGTACTTCGCGTTCTTCGAGCCGGCCCTCGCATCTCTGGGACCTCCGCCCA
This sequence comes from Gemmatimonadales bacterium, assembly GCA_038322445.1. GTDB lineage: Bacteria > Gemmatimonadota > Gemmatimonadetes > Gemmatimonadales > Gemmatimonadaceae > AG11. The sequence goes on along the minus strand of JBBQFW010000148.1, from coordinate 237 downwards.
CGCCAACGCGTCAGCGTCTCGCGGCTCGCAAGGCCTTCGGTGATGTTCTCGGGCTCGACACGATCGAATCGTGGTTCGGATACTTGGACGACCGGGGCGGATCGTATCATTCCTTCGACCTGCGACCGCTGTTCACCGAGGCATCGGTCGTCGATATCCCGCTCCACGTGGAAGCACTCAGCGGCGCCTTGGTTGCCGCCTGGGTCTCTCTCGGGATGCACGTTCTGCATGCCGCCG
>JBBQFW010000147.1:0-9449 GCA_038322445.1 Gemmatimonadales bacterium | reverse complement strand
AACGCCCGCCTGGATCGACGTGCCGAGCAGTTGCTGCGCATCGGAGAGCTGGTCGGCGGTCTTCGTGGTTGTCCCTTCACTGAGCATCTGTGCCGCGAAGTTGGCGACGCCCAGCTTGTCTGCCGGCTCGTAGTTCGACGTGCCGCCGATGAAGTCGATGTTCACGGCGATGAGCGGCAGGTCCCGTTTCTCGACGACGATGAGCTCGGCGCCATTGGCCAGCTTCGCTTTCGTCCACGTGGGCACGCGCAGTGGCAGGGACTTGCCGACCGTCGGCGCCTTGTCGCGATCGAGCTTCTGCGCGTACGCAGCCGGCGCCACAGCGACGGTGAAGAGGCCGAACGCGAGCATGGCGCGCGCGGCAGCCCGATGAGTGCTGGCGATCATCACTTGTCTCCCATGATGTAATGTCCGCCATCCGGCGCGACGGTAACCTTCGTGCTCTTCGCCGCCATCGACGCCTGGTCGGGCTTGCCGAGTGGAACGACGCTCAGCACGACGCGTCCGGCGGTGAGGTACTTGTTGGCCACGCGCTTCACGTCGGCGGCGCTCACGGTCTTGAACTTGTCGTAGTCGCGCTTGTAGCGGGCGGCGTCCCCGTGGAAGACGAGGCCGTCATTCAGGATGTCTGCCTTGCCGAGGTTCGACTGCAGCTGCGATACATACCCGAATTCGATGCCCGCCGATGTCTTCGCGAGCTCCTCGGCGGTGGGTCCTTCCTGCTTGAAGCGGGCGATCACCGAGTCAGCGGTCGCCTCGACCTCGGCCAGCGTGTGTCCCGGGCGCGGCGTTATGAAGAGCGTGAAGGTGCCCGCGTTCTCGTTGCCGCGGTTGAACGCATTCACGCTGGCGGCACTCTGGTTGTCATAGACGAGTGCCTTCGTCAAGCGTGCGGTGCGCGAGCCGGCGAGGATCTGCGAGAGGAATTGGAGTGCGTAGACGTCGTCGTTGTCGTCGCCGACACTCGGCCACGTGATGTAGAGACGCGGCACCTGTACCCGATCCTCGAACGTGAGGCGCTTCTCGGCGGGGAGTGACACGGCAGCGACCTTTGGCCGCGAGATCGGCGTGCCCTTCTTCAGGTCGCCGAAGTACTTCGTCACCCAGGCTCTCGCCTGCGCGGGCTGGAAGTCGCCGACGATGGCGATGGTCGCGTTGGACGGCGCGTAGTACTGGCGGAAGAAGTCCTTCACGTCGTCCACGCCGGCCTTCTGGAGGTCGGAGAGATATCCGACGACCGGCCACGAGTACGGATTCGACTCCGGGTAGAGCGCGGTCGTCATGATCTCGAAGGCGCGGCCGTAGGGCTGGTTATCCGTGCCCTGCCGGCGCTCGTTCTGCACGATGTCGCGCTGCGCCTTGAACTTTGCCTCGTCGAGCTTGTCCAGCAGGAAGCCCATGCGATCGGCCTCCAGCCAGAGCGCGCTCTCGAGGTAGTTCGACGGAACGATTTCGTAGTAGTTCGTACGGTCGTTGGTGGTCGAGCCGTTGTTCGTGCCACCGACGCCTTCGGTGAGGCGGTCGTGCATACCGTAGGGAACGTGGCCCGACCCGGTGAACATCACATGCTCGAACATGTGCGCGAAGCCGGTGCGTCCCGTTACCTCGTTCTTGGAGCCGACGTGATACCAGACGTCCACCGCGACCTGCGGCACCGAATGATCGGGCGAGAGGATGACTTCGAGCCCGTTCGGCAGCGTCATCCGCTCGAACGGAATGTTGACGGTACTCTTCGACTGCGCCGACGCGGAAGCGGCCGCGGCAATCGTGAGCAGTGTCGCCAGGTGAAGACTGCGTAGTGTGCGCATGGAGACCGGTGGTGGGCGGAATCGCCGGGATCTGGAAGGAATGACAAAGTGGGGGCTGGCGGGCCCCGTTACAACAATGCTATGACAACCTGACGCCCCGCAGGGTTCCACCAGCACCCGACACCTGACGAATTCCCAGGTGCCAGAACATGACCGATACCGTGTGGACCGACGTCGATCGCTACCTGATCGAGCAACTACTCCCTGTAGACGACGTGCTGGAGTACGCGCTACAATCCACACCGCGTACGAGTTGGCCACACTATTCTTCCCTCCAACCGGCAGCCGATCATGCGCCACCAGTGCGCCTGAACGGCGTGTTGCCCCCGACGGCGAAGAAATGGAATGTGGTCATTCCCGCGAAAGCGGGCATCCATGTTCCAGTCCCTGACGGAGGCTGAAAGCGCGCAACAAAACGCTCCGGCTGCTAAAGAATAGGTCCACTGATCGACACACGGCTCGGCTAACATACACTCCGTTGTCAGGGACAGGAGATCGCGACCACGCAGCTGACGTGGCTCGCCTCCGGTCACGGCTCGCCACGCCCCGTTCGGGCGTGGGGCGCTTCCCTGACTCCTCTGGAGGAGCGAGCCATGAACGCACCATTCGCCTGGCCAACGAAGTACCCCCTCCCGCAGTACCGCAGCATCACACGCGTCGCGATCGGAGGACTCGGCGTCCTGCTCGCGTCGTGCAGCGATGGCCTCTCGTCGCCGGGCGAGCGGTCGCCCGCCTCCGTCGCGCCACCGGGCATCGCGGCCGCGGACATCGTCGTCATGGAGCGCACGACCACCGATGCTTCGCGCAACGGGGAAACGCCGGTCGTCCACACCTCGCGCGAGGTGCTCACGCCGCAGGTCCGCATCGCCGGTAGGAATCCGACAGTGCGGACGCTGCCCACCGCGCCCGACGCCGCGCCAAGGAACCTTCCCCGCCCCCCGCTTTCTCTGCCGGCCCGACGCGAGGTCGCCATCTGCAACGCCCTGTCGTCCTGGACCGAACGAAGCAAGCGGGCGACCGGGAACGACCTCCTGCTCAGCGGCGTCGCTGACGCACCGGCGTCGACCATGAAGGTCGTGCAGGACGACGGCTCGGTCTGGACGGTGGAGCGCAAATGGACACGAACGGTCACGAGCTGGCAACTCGACCGCCAGGTGACGAAGGGCTCGCACGGTTACGAGGATGTCATCACATACCATCACCAGAACGCCCTCGGCGCAGCCGTGAACAATGCCCTGCCGGTCGCGTCGTGCGCCGGACAGCAGCAACTCGCCGGACCGCCATCGGCCGCTGCGTCTCACAGCTTCTACCCGGCGTACTCCGGGGCGCTCTACTCGAAGCTCGTGCCGGGTTCCGGTGTCTCCGCCGACGATGGATGCTGGGACCTGGGCGGCGATCCCTGCTACGACAAGCGCATGTCGGTGTACCGGTCCGACATTGCGCTTATCGCAGCGGCAACCGGGATGACCCTGGCGTGCGTGACACCGCTGAACGTTGTCGTGATCACCTGCCTCGGCGCCACCACACTCTACTTTGGCGCGATCGCCAACCTCGCCATCGATCAGGCCGCACTTCAGCATTGCCTCCAGGAAGCCAGCAAGCCCAAAGGCGCTGAGCTCTCGGTCGGCAGGGGCTCCGCACCAGCCTTGGCGACCGCACCAGCGCACGCCTCGTTCAATGTCGCCGCGATCGGCGCGACGACGCTGAAGAGCTGTGGCAGTGGCAGCGACGGGTCCAGCTCCGCGCTTCACTGCCATTGGGACACATGGGAGATCTCCTACGACGGCGGCGAGACGTGGGAGTTCTTCGCCTCGTTCCTGATCTGTGACAACGCGAGCTGAGCGTCACTCGAGCGTCATCTAACATTTGCCTATTCCCGGGCGAGGCTTTTCCTGCTACACATTGAGCGAAGAGCCTCTCCCGCCTCCGCTAACCATGGAGTCACCAATGCGACAGCACACCATGCGGCAGTTCACGCTCGCCTGCTGCATTCTCGGAACCACCATCTTCTTCGGTAGCCTCGCCGTGGTCGGACTCGGCCTCACCGGTATGCCGGCCGCGACGCTGACGCTCGCTGCTACCAGCATCATGATTCTGACCCTCGTGCTGCAGCTCGCGTTCATCGTGGCACAATTGTTCGCGTCAGGGCGCGCAGCCGTCCCCATCGAGTATTTCGGCGCTGACGCTTGGCCAACCATCATCGTCGCAACCGGGATGCCCGGTGTGCTCTGGCACAATCTTGCCACGCTTGCCGCACCGCCGGTCAACCTGATCATGCCGGGATTCGTCACGCCGCTGTTCACGGTCGTGCTCTTCCTCTTTGCCCGACAGATTCAGCAGCGGAACGACCGGCATCTCATCGGCGGCGCCAATCCGCCCACCGCGTCGTAACCACTTACCGCGCTGCACCGCGCGCGTGACTTGCGCGCGCGGTGCAGCGGCTGGTGTTTTATTTCGCTGACCTACTACCAGGCACCGCAAGGATGAACCTCGCCGAGAAGCTCGATACCTTCCACGATCACTGGCAGCCGCGCGTGATTGCCGCGTACAACGACAACGACGTCATGGTCGTGAAGGTCCACGGCGAGTTCACCTGGCACAAGCACGACGACACCGACGATTTCTTCCTCGTCCTCAAGGGCAGTCTCGACATCCAGCTCCGCGACCGCACCGTCACCCTCGGCCCCGGTGAGCTGTTCGTCGTTCCCAGGGGTGTCGAACACCGGCCCGTCGCACGCGAGGAAGTCCACCTGCTCCTCATCGAGCCGCGCGGCACGCCGAACACCGGCGATCCCGCCACCGCGGCGAAGCGTCAGGTCATCTGAGTACGGCAGCTCACGGGAGCTCGTCGCACGAACCTTCCGCGCGAAGTTCACCGCAGCGAGCGCTCTCCCTGAATCGACGGAAAGGTGCAGGGAAAGCGCCCGGATCGATCAGGCGAGGTCGAACCGATCGAGCATCATGACCTTGTCCCACACGCGAACGAACTCGCGCACGAAACCCTCCTTCGCGTCATCGGCCGCATAGACCTCCGACAGCGCCCGCAGTTGCGAGTTCGACCCGAACACCAGGTCCACGCGCGTCGCGGTCCACTTCACGTCGCCACTCTCGCGATCGCGTCCCTCGAACAGCGTCTCGCTCCCGGGCATCGGCGCCCACTCGATGTCCATGCCGAGCAGGTTGATAAAGAAATCGTTCGACAACGTCTCCGGACGGTCGGTGAACACGCCATGCTTCGACTGGGCGTAGTTCGCGTTCAGCGCCCGCAACCCACCGACGATCACCGTCATCTCCGGCGCCGTGAGCGTGAGAAGCTGCGCGCGGTCGATGAACAACTCTTCCGGCGACTTGGTGAACGCACGTTTCTGGTAGTTGCGAAAGCCGTCAGACATCGGCTCGAGGGGACCGAACGAATCCGCGTCGGTCTGTTCCGCTGACGCGTCCATGCGACCAGGCGTGAACGGCACCTCGACGTCCACCCCACCTTTCTTCGCCGCCGCTTCAACCGCGGCGCATCCGCCCAGCACGATCAGGTCCGCGAGCGACACCTGCTTGCCGCCCTTCTGCGCGCCGTTGAACTGCCGCTGAATCGTCTCGAGGATCTCGAGCGCGCGTGCGAGCTTCGCTGGCTGGTTGACCTCCCACTTGCTCTGCGGCGCCAGACGAATGCGCGCGCCGTTCGCACCGCCGCGCTTGTCCGAGCCGCGGAAGGTTGAAGCCGACCCCCACGCGGTCGCCACCAGATGCGCGATCGACAGGCCGGACTCGAGGATCTTCTTCTTCAGCGCCGCAATGTCGGTCGCATCGACCAGCGGATGATTCACCGCCGGAATCGGATCCTGCCAGATGAGCAACTCCCTCGGCACCAGAGCGCCGAGGTAGCGCGGGCGAGGGCCCATGTCGCGGTGCGTGAGCTTGAACCACGCACGTGCGAACGCGCTCGCGAGCTGATCCGGATTCTCGTGGAAGCGCCGCGAGATGGGCTCGTAGATCGGATCGAAGCGAAGCGCGAGGTCCGACGTCAGCATCATCGGCGGGTTGCGCTTGCCAACGTCGTGCGCATCAGGCACCAGCGTCGCCGCGGCTGCATCCGTCGGCTTCCACTGATGTGCACCCGCTGGGCTCTTCGTCAACTCCCACTCGTAGCCGAACAGCGTGTCGAAGTAGGAGTTGTCCCAGGTGGTCGGCGTCGGCGTCCACGCGCCTTCCAGGCCGCTGGTCGTCGTATGGCCGGCAACCCCGCTCTCGTGGCTGTTCTTCCACCCGAACCCCAGCGACTCGATCGGGGAGCCTTCCGGCTCGGCGCCGACGAGCTTCGTGTCGCCGGCACCATGCGCCTTGCCGAACGTGTGGCCACCGGCGATGAGCGCAACGGTCTCCTCGTCGTTCATCGCCATGCGCGCGAACGTTTCGCGGATGTCCTTCGCGGAGCCGAGCGGATCAGGTGTGCCGTTCGGCCCTTCCGGATTCACGTAGATGAGCCCCATCTGCACCGCGGCCAGCGGCGCCTCGAGCACGAGCTCCTCCGAGTAGCGCGCGTTGCCGAGCCATTTTTCCTCAACGCCCCAGTAGATGTCCTGCTCAGGCTCGAAAGTGTCCTCGCGTCCGCCGCCGAAGCCGAACGTCTTCAATCCCATCGACTCGATCGCGGCGTTGCCGGCGAGAATCATGAGGTCGGCCCACGAGAGCTGCTTGCCATACTTCGCCTTGATCGGCCAGAGCAGCCGTCGCGCCTTGTCGAGATTGCCGTTGTCCGGCCAGCTGTTGAGGGGTGCGAAGCGCTGCGTGCCCGACGACGCGCCGCCGCGTCCGTCCGCCGTGCGATAGGTGCCCGCGCTGTGCCACGCCATGCGAATGAACAGCGGGCCGTAGTGTCCCCAGTCGGCTGGCCACCACGACTCGGACCGCGTCATGAGCTCCTGCAAGTCTCCCATCACCACACCCAGGTCGAGCTTCTCGAACTCGACGGCATAGTCGAATGCTGCGCCGAGCGGGTTGGTGGTGGGCGCGTTCTGGTGAAGCACCGCGAGATTGAGCTGGTTGGGCCACCAGTCCCTGTTCGAGCGGGACCGGCCCGGTGGAGTGGTCGCGTGCATGACGGGGCACTTTGCCCCGGCTTCAATCGGATGACCTTCCATCTGTGAACCTCCAACGGAGTGTGGCGTTCCGAACGAACAACCACGGAGTCGAAGATTAGGCCACCAACAAATAGGCGACAATGGGTACTTACAATATGGAAGCCATAGGAATTACCTATCACTCATGGATAGTGTCCTTCTCAACGCGTTCCTCGAGACCGCCGACGCCGGCTCCGTAACCCGGGCTGCCAAAGCACTCGGCATCTCACAGCCGTCCCTCACGCTCCAGATCCAGCGCCTGGAGCGGCGGCTCGGGACGCGGCTGTTCCAGCGACACGGACGCGGTGTGGCGATGACGGAGTCCGGCAAGACGCTGTATCCGCGCGCGCGCAGGATCCTCGACGAGATGCGCGCGACCGAGGACGCGCTCCGGAGTGAAAGTGCCGACCGCGTGAGCCGGTTGACCGTCGGCGCGATTCCCACGGTCGCCCCCTACGTGCTGCCCGACGCGCTGCGTCGCTTGCGCGCGAGAGATGCCGACCTGCGGGTGGAGCTCCGCGAGGACTACAGCGAGGGACTCGCGAAACTCCTGGCCGACGGGACACTCGACGTCGCCATCGCCGCGCTCCCTTTCCGTTTCGATCAGCTCGATACCGAGCTGCTCGGCGCCGATCGGCTCGTCGTGGCGATTCCGTCGCACTACCCGGCAGCGCGCGCGGGACGCATCACCCTCGCGCAACTGCGGAAGGCCCCAACGGTGACTCTCGATCCCGCGCACTGCCTCGGCGAGCAGGTGGCGGACTTCTGCTCGAGTCATGACGTGAAGGCGACAGTCGTGTGTCGCAGTTCGCAGTTGGCGACGGTGCTCGAGCTGGTTGGCGCGGGGGTCGGAATCTCGATCGTGCCCGCGATCGCGGCCTCGCGCCACAACACGCCGCGCTGCACCTACGTGCCCCTCGTGGATCACGAGTTGAAGCGCGAGATCGTGGCGGTGTGGCGGCGGGGTTCGCCACGCGCACCGGCGGCGCAGGCTTTCGTGGAATGCGTGCGCGAGGTGGTGCGCATCGGGTAAGTCACGGCTGGCGAAGAACGCCCCGCGGCTGCACAATGCGAGCACGAGTGCGCACTGCATTCATTCACGCCCGCTCGCCCGACCCCCATGCTCATCGACATGCATCTCCGCTCCGCACGCCTGCTGCTCGCCCTCGTCGCGCTTGCAGTGGCCCTCCCCGCCTTCGCTCAGGGCGTTGACGCCGCCGCCGACATGCGCTGGCGCCAGATCGGCCCCACCCGTGCCGGCCGCGCCCGCGCACTCGCAGGCGTGCCGAGCCAGCCGAATGTGTTCTATATAGGATTCGACAACGGCGGCGTGTGGCGCTCAACGGACTACGGGTCCACGTGGTTGCCACTCTTCGACGACCAGCCGACGGGCTCCATCGGCGCGATCGCGGTGGCGCCGAGTGACCCGAACATCATCTACGTGGGCAGCGGCGCGGGGATCATCCGTCCCGACCTCGCACAGGGCGACGGCATGTACAAGTCCACCGATGCCGGCAAGACGTGGACGCATCTCGGGCTCCATGACACGCAGATGATCGGGTACATCGACGTCGACCCGAAGAATCCGAATCGGCTTTTCGTTGCCGCACTCGGTCATCCGTATGGACCGAACGCCGAGCGTGGCATCTTCCGGTCGACCGACGGGGGCGCGACGTTCGAGAAGGTGCTCTACAAGGACGAGTACACCAGCGCCAACGACGTCCGCATCGATCCGAGTAACCCGAACACTGTTTACGCCACGCTGTGGCAGCAGCAGCAGAGCTTCATCGAGGGACAGGGGTTCGGCGCTGGCGGCAACGGCATCTTCAAGTCCGTCGACGGCGGCAGCACGTGGAAGCAGCTCACCGAAGGATTGCCGTCCATCATTCAGGCCAACCTGGCGATTGCGCCAAGCAACCCGAATGTGGTTTACGCGACGGTGGCTGGCGCGGCGCAAGGCAATGCCGTTACCGGCAGCGTGAACATGTATAGAAGTGTCGATGCGGGCGCGCATTGGACCATTGCGCTGAATGGGCCGACCAATACCCCACCTCGCGTGATGGACAACCGGCCCCTCGGCCGCATCGGCGGCGGTGACCTGCCAACCATCACTGTCGATCCGAAGAACGAGAACGTCGTCTACAGCGCGAGCACCGTGATGTGGCGGACGGAAGACGCCGGCGTGACGTGGACCGCGGTGCGCGGTGCACCTGGCGGCGACGACTACCAGCGCGTGTGGGTGAACCCGAACGACACCAACATCCTGCTCGTCGTCGCGGATCAGGGTGGCGTCGTGTCCGGCAATCGTGGCGAGTCATGGAGCAATTGGTACACGCAGCCGACGGCCGCGATGTATCACGTGTCGACGGACAACGGTTTCCCATACATGGTCTGCGGCGGCCAGCAGGACTCCGGCTCGGCGTGCGTGCAGAGCCGTTCCGACGACGGGCGCATCACGTTCCACGACTGGCATCCCGTGAACATCCAGGAGTACGGCATCGCCGCTCCGGATCCGAAGGATCCG
>JBBQFW010000146.1:0-9456 GCA_038322445.1 Gemmatimonadales bacterium | reverse complement strand
CGCACTGGCACCATACCGATCGATCCCGATCACGATGCCATTCGTCCCCACCCAGCGATACCAGCACATCGACGAGGCCGCCTCGATCGACACACGCGGCACGCCGGCGGGAAGCACCGAGTCGCGATACGACTGCGACTGAAGCCCAAAAAGCTCGTGGCTCGGGAGGCTCACCACGCGCGCCTGCACGCCCGCAGCCGCGAGCTCCTCCCGAGCCGCGATGATCAGCCCTACCTCCGACCCGCTCGACAGTAGCACCACGTCGGGCGTCCCACCCTCCGCGTCCGCGAGCACGTAGCCGCCCTTCGCAACGCCGTCTGCCGACGCGAACTTGGTGCGGTCGATGTAACCGAGCTTCTGGCGCGTGAAGACGAGACACACGGGACCATGCTTGTGCCGCACCGCGATCTTCCACGCCTCCGCCGTCTCGGTGGCATCGGCAGGGCGGAAGAGCGTGAGGTCGGGAATCGCGCGCAGCGCGGACAGCTGCTCCACCGGCTGGTGCGTCGGCCCATCCTCGCCGAGCCCGATGGAGTCGTGCGTGAAGATGAAGATGACGTGCTGCTTCATGATCGACGCGAGCCGGATCGTCGGACGCATGTAGTCCGAGAAGATCAGGAACGTGCCGCCGAACGGCACGATGCCGCCGTGCAGCGCCATGCCGTTCATGATCGCGCCCATGCCGTGCTCGCGAATGCCGAAGTGCATGTAGCGCTTGTCGTAGTCGCCGGCCGCGAAGTTCTTCCATGTCTTCACGGCGGTGCCGTTCGAGGGCGTGAGGTCCGCGGATCCGCCCATGAGCTCCGGCATCACGCCGACGAGCGCATTGAGCACCGTGTTCGACGCGGCGCGGCTCGCCACCGAGCCGTTCTCGGGCGTAAAGTCCTTGATCGCGTTCTCCCAACCGTCGGGAAGCTCGCCGGCAAGCCGACGTGCAAGCTCCGCCGCATCCGACGCAAAGGCGCCAGCATACGCCGCATTCCGCGTGTCCCAGTCCGCGTGCGCCTGCTTGCCTCGCTCGGTGACCTGCCCACGCCAGTGCGCGATCGCCTCTTCCGGAACGTAGAAGCTCTCGTTCGGCTTCGGCCATCCGAGCGCCAGCTTGGTCGCCACGATCTCATCGGCGCCGAGCGGCTCGCCATGCGCGGCGCTGGTGTCCTGCTTTTTCGGGCTGCCGTAGCCGATGTGCGTGCGCGTGATCACGATCGTCGGCCGCGTGCGGTCGGCCTTCGCATCGGCGATCGCCTGGTCGATCGAAGCGAGGTCGTTCACGTCCTCGATGTGGAGCACCTGCCATCCGTACCCCTTGAACCGCAGCGACGGATCGTCCGTGAAGGTGAGGTCGGTGCTGCCATCGATCGTGATGCGGTTGTCGTCGTAGAAGCCGATCAGCTTGCCGAGCTTGAAGTGGCCGGCAAACGAGCACGCCTCATGGGAAATGCCCTCCATGAGGTCGCCGTCGCTGCAGATGAAGTACGTGTAGTGGTCGACGATGCCATGGCCGTCGCGATTGAACGTCGCGGCAAGGTGTGCTTCGGCGACCGCGAAGCCCACCGAGTTGCCGATACCCTGGCCGAGCGGACCGGTGGTCGTTTCGACACCCGGTGTGTGGCCGTACTCGGGATGGCCTGGGGTGCGACTCTCCCACTGGCGGAAGTGCTCGAGGTCCTCGAGCGTGAGGCCGTAGCCGCTCATGAAGAGGCAACTGTACAGCAGCATCGACGCGTGGCCGCACGAGAGCACGAAACGATCGCGATCCGCCCAGTGCGGATCGGATGGGTCGTGCTTCATGTGATGCGTGAAGAGTCGGTAGCCGAGCGGCGCCAGCGCCATCGGGGTGCCGGGATGTCCGGAGTTGGCCTTCTGCACCGCGTCCATCGAAAGCGTGCGAACGGTGTTGATGCAGAGCGCGTCGAGGTCGGAATTTGACATGCCGAAAGATAAGGAAGCGGACTCCTGCTTGTGCGGACTGACGATCTCGGCCTGTCTCCAGGGTGCTACTCCACCGGACACGCCGGCGAGCGTGCGGACAGGGCGGTCAGGCCCCACGTACAACATCCCCGCGTCTCCTGAGCCGGGATCGACCGCCGCGGTCTTCGACGACGTATCGCGAATGTGCGCCCGCACCGCCTGCGCAGTTGCGCGCGGGTGCGCTTCGAGGAAAAGGGCGACCGCACCGCTCACGTAGCCGGCCGCCATCGACGTGCCATCCCAGAGCTGCTGCGACGCCTGATGTCGCTCATCCATACTCGGCAGGAGCACCGAATCGCCGGGCGCAAAGACGTCGATGCACGGGCCGAACGCAGTGCCCGGCGCCCGCTCATCAGCCAGCGGCGCGTCAGCGAAGGCTTCCATGCGCCGCAGGCGCGATGCGCCCGCCACGATCGCACCAGGCGAGTTGCTCGGCGAGATGTGACAGGCGTTCATTTCGTAATTGCCGGCGGAAACGACGACGGGAATGCCGGCGGCGTTCAGCTGCGCCACGGCGCTGTCGAGTGCGGCTATCGGATTGGCAGTATCCGCCATGAACGACCAGTTCGCGATGGCCCGCCGCTCCGGATGGCGCGCATGATCGGCGAGCAGCCACCGCGTGCCGCGCACGATGGCGTCGATCGAGCCGCGCATCGTGCGGCATTCCACCATCTTCACGTCGACGACCTCCGCGTCCGGTGCGACACCCAGCGTCGTGCCCGCTGCCGCGCCGGCCACAGCGGTGCCGTGCGCGTTGCAGATGTGCTCCTCGTTGGGGAATGCATCGTAGCCGATGCGAACGCGACCGCGCAGCTCGGGGTGCGACGCGAGGACGCCGCCGTCGAATACGTAGATGGTTACGCCACGCCCGCTGCCGAAGTGCCGGTAGGTGCGGTCGAGCGGGAGGTCGTGCTGGTCGATGCGGTCGAGGGCGACCGAAAGGGTCCGCTCCTCGTTGAACGCGGTCGGGACCGTGATGGCGATCGACGAGCCCGCGGAGGCCACCGCCTGATCGGGGGTGACCCGCGCCGAGGGGGCGCATCCGCCCACGACTGCGATGGCACAAACCACGAACAGGTGGTGGCGCGAGCGAAGCGTTGAGACATCCATCGGCATCGGCACGGCAGAGAGTGACAGGTACGGCCACGCGGACAGCTCCACGCGTCATCCCATAACACATTTGCCGTGCCAGACGGCCTCGCGACGGCCTTCTCAGCCGCTGAGCGTCCTACGCACGGAGCTCAGCGAACGAGGGCTTCCGCCTCGGCGGCCTTGCACTTCTCGCCGTGGTTCGGATACGCCTGACCACAATGGACGCACTGCTCGCCGAAGCCCGTCCGCTTCCAGACGAGATGATAGACGGCACGCTGCAGCTTGGCGATGCGTTCTTCGAGGTCCTTGGTGGAGCTGTCTGCCATGAGCCGGTCTCCGGGGGTGGGCGTAGTGATCCAGCGGGAATCTTCGCACCGCGGGAGCCCCTTTGCTAGTCGAATTTCCGGCGTGGGTGGTTCGGGGATGGCATAACTGTCGCATTCACGGGCGCAGCGCTTGACGACTGAATTGCGATACGGAGTCGAACGCAAGGAGGCGCCGTGCCGGAATCCCATGACATCGAACCAGATCGCGCGCTTGTCGTGTGTCGCGCATGGGGCCAGTTCACCAATCAGGATCTTCAGGAACACTACCGGCGTCTGCTGGCTGATCCCGCCTTCGATCTGTGTTACGCGCAGCTCGCGCGAGCGCGGGCGCTGAGGTCCTCGCGGGCTATGGCTGCAGGTTGACCAGGATCGCCTGCACGCTCGACAACGCCGCGTCGGCGATATCGTAGAAGATCCAGCGGCCGTCACGCCGCGTGGTCACGAGCCCCGCGTCGCGCAGCGATCGCAGGTGATGCGAAACGAGAGACTGGCCGAGCGTCGTGAGGTCGACCAGCTCGGCGACGCTGCACTCTCCGTCGACGAGGAGCTCGAGGATCCGCAGCCGGGTTTCGTCACCGAGGGCGCGGAAGCGGAGGGCGGCGATGGCGCGGGCACGAGAGATGTCGTCCATGCGCCAATATAAATACCTATTTATACTGGCGCAGGATCTCGTAGTATTTCAGCGCATGTCCGACGACGTATCCGGCTTCCCGCCCTTGCCGCCGTAGCCGCTACGATGCTCGTGGTCATGCTGCTCGGACTCACGGTCCGCGATCGTCGGCTCGCTACCGGATCCCATCGTCCGATCGGGACGGGGCGAGGGTGCATCGGTGTGCTGTGCGGGCGTCACGCGCCCGGACTGGTCCGGAGGACCGATCCGCGTGCCCTGCTCATCACCCAGTCCATCTCGCTTCTCTGTCATGGCCGCCTCAGCGTGTGTGGGTGCCACACGAGCAACGACCATGCCTCGCAAAGCGGCGCTGACGTATTTGCTACTGCGGTCCATGGCTCGCCGCGGATCGTCCGCCCTCTCTCGCACCGGCGTCCTCGGTACCAGGAACGCGCGGCTCGCGTCCTCGTTTCAGCACTTATGCTTCAGCGCATCCGGCAGCAGCCCGCAGACGCCGTCACGCCCCTCCGCATCGATGAAGCGCGATTGATCGACACGAATATCGAACTGCTCCTCGCCGCCCTGCGTCCTCCCTGTGGCGAGCACAAGGAAGAAAATGTTCATATCTGATTTCGCGATCCGGCGTCCGATCATCACCGTCGTCTGCATGATTGCGCTGGTCGTGTTCGGCCTCTCGTCGCTCGTCCGGCTCGACACCGACGAGTACCCCGATCTCGACCAGCCGATCGTCTTCATCGGCATCGCGTATCCGGGCGCCTCACCCGACGTGGTCGAACGCGAAGTCGTGACCCGGCTCGAGGACAAGATTTCCGGCATCAGTGGCGTCGACAAGGTGAACTCGACATCCACCGACGGCTTCGCGCAGATCGTCATCCAGTTCGTCTTCTCCAAGGACGTCAACCAGGCGACGCAGGACGTCCGCGACGCCATCTCGGCCGTACGCACGCAGCTGCCGGCAGAGATCATCGAGCCGCTCATCCGGCGCTTCGACCCCAATACGCTGCCGATCGTCTCGATCGCGATCACGTCGAACGTGCTCACGCCCACGCAACTCACACAGCTCGCCGACCAGACCATCGGGGGCGAGCTCCGCTCCGTGCCGGGTGTCGCGCAGGTGAACGTGGTCGGCGGCGACAGCGCGCAACTGAACGTCGACGTCCGGCCCGCCGACCTGGCCGCCACCGGCATCGGAATCGACCAGATCGTCTCCGCACTGCGCGCGCAGAACCTCGCGGCACCCGTCGGCAACGTGACCAGTGCCATGGAACAACGTTCCATCCGCCTGCAGGGTCGCTTCGAGCAGCCGGACGAGTTCGCGTCGATGGTCATCGCCTCACGCGACGGCCAGCTCATCAGACTCGGCCAGGTGGCCGACGTGAAGGCCGGTGCGGCCGAGCCGAAGTCGACGGCGCGTTTCAATGGCTTGCAGGCAATCGGCCTCGATATCGTGAAGTCGCGCGAGAACGCCACCACTGCGGTCAGCGACGGCGTGAAGCGGCGCATCGCGGAGCTGAAGAAGACCCTGCCGCCGGGGACGAACATCGAGATGGTGCGCGACGCCGGCATCCGCGTGCGCAACTCGGTCGCCAATGTCGAGGAGACGCTCATTGAAGGAGCACTGCTGACGGTGCTCGTGGTCTTCCTGTTCCTCAACTCGTGGCGCTCCACCGTCATCACCGGACTCGCGCTGCCGGTATCGGTGCTGACGTCGTTCGCGCCACTGCTCGCGTTCGGCTTCACGCTGAACATCATGTCCCTGCTCGGCCTGTCGCTCGCGATCGGCATCCTCATCGACGATGCGATTGTCGTCCGTGAGAACATCGTGCGGCACATCGAGCTTGGCGCCGATCACGTCACGGCCGCGCACGAAGGCACCGACGAGATCGGGCTGGCCGTGACAGCGACGACCTTCTCGATCGTGGCGGTGTTCTTCCCCGTCGGCTTCATGCCCGGGATCGCGGGGCAGTTCTTCAAGCCGTTCGCGCTCACGATCGCCGCCGCCGTGCTCGTGTCGCTCTTCGTGTCCTTCTCGCTCGACCCGATGCTCTCGGCCGTGTGGCCCGATCCGCAACTCGAGGAAGGCCAGCGCCGCAACGCGCTGGGGCGCGTGCTCGAACGGTTCAACCACTGGTTCGATCGTCAGGCCGACCGCTATACCACGGCGATCGGCTGGGCACTCGACCATCGCGCCCTGATGCTGATCATCGCGACGGGGTCGTTCGTCCTCGCGATCGGACTACAGGTGGCCTTTGGCGGATTCGGCTTCGCGCCGCTGAGCGACAACAGCGAACTCAATGTCGCCATCGAGACCGCGCCGTCGGCGAGCCTCGAATACACGACACTGAAAGCCGAGGAGGTCTCCTCCATCGCGCGACGCCATCCGGAGGTGGCCTACACTTACAGCACCGTCGGCAGCAGCTCGGGCTCCGGCGCCGTGGACAACGCCACGGTCTACGTCCGCCTCGTGCCCAAGAAGGACCGCAACATCACGCAGGACGCATTCGGCCAGGTCCTCCGCAAGGAACTCTCGCGCATCGGCGGCGCGACGGCGTATACCTTTGCCGCCGGCGGCCTCGCCGGAAACCAGAAGCAGTTGCAGCTCCAGCTTCAGGGCCCCGACGCCAACACGCTCGCCAAGCTCGCCGAGCCGATTGCGGATTCCGTGCGTGTCACGCCGGGAGCGGTCGACGTGGGCCTCTCCACGCGCGGCCAGAAGTCGGAGCTCAACGTCGAGGTGAACCGCGGCCTTGCCGGAGCCCTCGGCGTCAGCCTCGGCCAGCTCGCGGTGTCGCTGCGCTACGCATTCGCCGGCGTGGATGCGGGCACCTGGGTCGATCCCACGGGCGTGTCGCGGTACGTGCACGTGCGCTTCGCCGGCTCCGCGCGGGAGAGCGCCGAGGATCTCGGCCAGCTTCCGGTGGTGGTCGGCGCGGCGGGTGGCACGCCAAAATTCGTTCCGCTCGCACAGGTCGCGAAGATCACGCCGAGCACCGGGCCGGCGCAGATCGACCACTATCAGCGGCAGCGGGTGGTGACGATCGGCGCGAACGTCATCGGTGCATCCGTCGGCAACGTGAACCAGGACGTCATGCGCCGGGTGAATGGGGTGGCACTGCCGCCAGGCTATCACATCACCGCCGGCGGACAGGTACAGAACCAGAACCAGGTCTTCACCAGCATGGTCCTCGCGCTCGGCGTCGCGGTCATGTTGATGTACCTCATCCTCGTCATCCAGTTCGGCTCATTCCTCGATCCGCTGGCGATCCTCGTGTCGCTGCCCCTGTCTTTGATTGGCGTCGTGGCGGCGCTGCTCGTGACGCGCGACACGCTCAACATCATGAGCCTCATCGGCGTGATGCTGCTGATGGGCATTGTGGCGAAGAACGCCATCCTGCTCATCGACTTCGCGAAGTGGGCGCGCGAGGATCGTGGGCTGCCCTTGCGCGAGGCGCTGATCGAGGCGGGGCGCACCCGCCTGCGTCCCATCATGATGACGACACTTGCGCTCATCGCCGGCATGATCCCGGTAGCGCTCGGCAAGGGGGAAGGTGCCGACTTCCGCGCACCGTTGGGCCGGGCGGTGATCGGCGGCGTGATTGCATCCACGGTGCTGTCGCTGCTCGTGATCCCCACGGTCTACGAGATCTTCGACGAGTGGCGTCATTGGCTGCTGAGCAAATTTGGCAGTGCGCCACAGGCGAACGCGCACGGAGCGCCTGCACAGACTCCGACGCACCATGCCGCTCCCGAGCCAGCGGGCGACTGAGGGTTTGTTCGCGGCCGTTGGTGTGCAAGTGACGGGGTGTCCGTCGTCTCATCACGGGACGGCGAACTACTCCCGGCGGCGCGCGTCGTGCCATCTTCATAGCCATGGTCAGTCCAGACCGCCTGCGGGCACTCTTCGAGGCGTATCACGAACCGCTGGTGCGATTTCTCACGCGCCAGACGGGCGATCGCGATTGGGCCGAGGAGATTGCGCAGGAGACGTTCATCCGGGCGTTGAAGCAGGAGACGATCGTTAGTGAGCGTTCCTGGATCTTCGCGGTGGCGATGAACCTCGTGCGGGATGAGGCACGCAGGGACGCGCGGCATCGTCGCCGGCTCGAGCTGATGCGAGACGAGGCGAAGGCGGAATCGGTGGTGATGCCGGGTCCCACGTCGATGGAGCGCGCAGAGGGCAGGGCGATGGCGCGAAGGGCGCTCGATGTGTTGGCGGAGCGCGATCGCGATGCGTTGTTCATGCGGGAGGAAGGGTTGGGCTACGACGAGATTGCGAAGGCGCTCGACCTTTCGGTGGGGTCGGTGGGCACGACGCTGTCGCGCGCCCGGCGACGGCTGATGGAGGCGTACGAGGCGTTGCAGGCGCCGAATGCGGTGACGGCAGAATGAAGTGCGAGGAGAGTGCGCGATGATGATCGACGACGACGGCGTCCATGTGGACGAGGGAACGATCCACGCCTGGCTGGATGGCGAGGTGAATGAGGAGCAAACGGCTCGCATCCAGGCGCACATCGGCCGGTGTGGGGCGTGCGCGGCGCGCGTTGCGGAGGCGCGCGGGCTGATTGCGGGAGCGAGCCGCGTCGTCGGCATGCTCGACGAGGTGCCCGCACCGATCGTCCGTCCGGCCGCCACACCCACCGCGGGCACGGACCTGTCCATGTGGCGCCTGCTGCGTGTCACGCCAACCCGCGCAGCGATCGCGGCGATGCTCGTCGTCGCCGTCGGGCTTGTACTGACGCGTGGCCAGTTGTCACGCGATGTGCCGACGTCGTCCCGGGTGCAGGACGCTGCGCTGCCGATGTCCGCGGCGACTGCGTCTGCCGCTCCGCAGGGTGCGCCGCCGATCACCGACACGATCCTCCGTTCGGCGATTGGGCGTCGCATCGCTTCGGAGCAGCCCCCGCGCGGCATCGAGCCCGCACCCGGTGTTGCGGTACCGGCTGCGCCTGCGCCGGTGAGTCCTGCACCGAGTGCCGATCTTGCCGATGCGGAATCGAAGGTCGTGGCGGGTCGTACGACGGTGGCGGCGGGGCGCGTGATGTCTGCGGCCGGTGCGGACCGAACCCGTGCGGGCGTCGGCCAGCAGGCGATGAGCGCGGTCGTGGCTACAGGCATTGCGACGCAGGCTGCCAAGGCCGCGGATTCTGCTCGCGCCGGCGCGCCAACGTCCAATCGCGCGGTTGCGAATGGTGCCATCGCGGCGGGACAATGCTATCGCGTGGAGAGTGCGGCTCCGGCAGTGTGGGGTTCGGTACGACTGCCGATGATCGTCGCGATGGATTCCACGGGTCAGGAGGCGAGGGTGCTGGCGCCATCCGGCGACGATACCGAGGCGCGGGCGTACCTCCAGTACAACGGCGCGGACAGTGCGCTCTTCCGGCTTCGCCGTATCGGCTTCGATGGAACGATGACACTGCTGGCGTCGACCGGAACGCG
>JBBQFW010000145.1:0-9526 GCA_038322445.1 Gemmatimonadales bacterium | reverse complement strand
GGACTTTCATCTGCTGCCGGGCGACACCCCGCAGCGCGAGACGGTCCTCGAGCCTGGCGACCTCGTGACCCACGTCATGCTGCCGCCGCCGCCCGCGGGCGCGCAGTCGCGCTACCTCAAGCTGCGCGACCGCGCGTCGTACGAATTCGCGCTGGCGTCGGCGGCGGTCGTCACCGAAGTATCCGGCGGGCGGTTCCGTCATGTCCGCATCGCGATGGGTGGTGTCGGCACGAAGCCGTGGCGTATGACGACTGCGGAGCAGGCACTGACGGGTGCGGCGGTGGATGAGGCAACCATACGACAGGCTGCGTCGCTCGCGATGCGAGACGCGAAGCCGCAGAGCGAGAACGGATTCAAGGTCGATCTGGCGCAACGATGCCTCGCGCACGCGCTGCGACTCTCCACCGGCCTGGTGTCCGCATGAGCGCCGCCAGGGGATCCAACCCGATCGGCGCGCCCGACACGCCGAAGGTGCTCGGCGGCAAGCTGCCACGCATTGACGGAGCGCTCAAGGTGAGTGGACGTGCCGTCTACACATCGGACATCTCGCTCGCGGGAATGCTGTACGCCGTGCCCGTGCGGAGCACCATTGCTCGGGGCCGCATCACATCCATCGACGCCAGCGCCGCGCGCAAGCTGCCCGGCGTGAAGGCCGTCTACCACCGCGGCAACATCAAGGCGTTCTTCCGGACCGCACCGCCCAAGGGCTTCAGCGGCCTGATCGACGAGAAGCGCCCGCCCTTCGAGGACGACGAAGTGCGCTACTACGGCCAGTACGTGGCCGTCGCCGTCGCGCAGACGATGGAGCAGGCGAAGGCGGCGGCGGATGCGGTGCACGTGCAGTACACGACCGCGCCGCACAACGTCGACAAGCAGCTCGTTGCCGACAAGCCGATGAAGACGGAGAGCGAGCGCGGCGACGCGGACAAGGCGTTTGCGTCCGCGCCGGTGACAGTGGACCAGACGTACATCACGCCGACCGAGGTGCACAACCCGATCGAGCTGCACGCCACGGTCGCCACATGGGACAAGGGCCACGTCACGCTGTACGAGACGTCGCAGGCGATCCTCAACCACCGCGACGTACTGCACCAGATGCTCGGCGTCCCCATCGAGAACGTGCGCGTCATCACGCACTTCCTGGGCTCCGGGTTCGGCGGCAAGCTCTGGCCGTGGACGCACTCGATCCTTGCGGCGGGTGTGGCGCGGGAAGTTGGCGCACCGGTGAAGCTCGTCGTCTCGCGGCAGTCGATGTTCGAGGCCGTCGGGCATCGTCCGCGCACGCAGCAGCGCTTCAAGCTCGGCGCCTCGCCCGACGGCAAGCTCGTGTCGCTCTCGCAGGAGTACCTGAACCAGACGTCGGTGCTCGACGACTACAAGGAAGACTGCGGCGAGGCCACGCCCTTCATGTACAGCGTGCCCAACCTGCGCGTGGCCTCTGCGCTGGCGCGCGGCAACATCGGGACGCCCACCGCGATGCGGGGCCCGGGCGCGGTGCCGGGCCTGTTCGCCATGGAGTCGGCGATGGACGAACTGGCGATCGCACTGAAGATGGATCCCATCGCACTGCGCAAGCGCAACGAGCCCACGATCGACGAGTCGAGCAAGCTTCCCTTTTCGTCACGCCATCTCCTGGAGTGCATGGACGTGGGCGCTGAGAAGTTCGGTTGGTCGCAGCGCGATCCGCGAGTGGGCGCCATGAAGCGCGACGGCCTCACGATCGGCTGGGGGATGGCCGCGTGCTCCTGGGGGGCCATGCGTTCCAACGCCCAGGCGTCGGTGGAGCTCACGCGTGACGGCACGGCGATCGTGAAGACCGCAACGCAGGACGTCGGCACCGGGACGTACACCGTGCTGGCACTGATCGTCGCGGAGGCCACCGGCATTCCGATCGAGAAGATCGACGTGCAGCTCGGCGACACGCGACTGCCGGAGGGGCCCATCTCGGGCGGCTCGTGGGTGACTGCGTCCGTGATCCCCGCGGTGACCAATGCGTCGCGCGAGGCCATCAAGGCATTGCTCGGCATGGCGACGTCGGGAGCGAACGCCGCGTTCAAGGGTGCGAAGCCCGACGACCTCCAGCTCGTCGACGGCCACGTGAAGCGAAAGGGCGATACGTCGTCCGGCATGCCGCTCGGCGAGGTGCTCGCGCGCGCGAACGCGCGCTCCGCGATCGGCAACGGGAAGTCCGCCACCACGTTGGGTGGTGCCGAGAGCCGGAAGTACTCACTGCATTCCTACGGGGCGCAGTTCGCCGAGGTCACGTGGCATCCCGAGACGGCACGGTTGCGCGTGTCGCGGTTCGTCAGCGTGATCGATGCGGGTCGCATGCTCAATCCGAAGCCGGCGCGCAACCAGATCGAGGGTGCGGTGGTGATGGGCATCGGCATGGCGCTATTGGAGGAGTCGCGGTACGACACGCGCTACGGAGCGCCGATCAACAGCAACCTCGCGGACTACATGGTGAGCACAAACGCCGATGCGCCACCGATCGACGTGATCTTCCTCGAGCACCCCGACCTCGTGCTGAACGACATGGGTGCGCGCGGCGTTGGCGAGATCGGGCTCGCGGGAACGGCCGCGGCGATTACCGCGGCGGTGTATCACGCCACTGGCGTGCGCGTGCGTGAGTTGCCGGTGAAGATCGAGGACTTGCTGGGGGCATAGAATCCATCGTTCGTCATTCCCGCGAAGGCGGGAATCCATGTTCCGCACTCGAGCTCGGGCACCTCGGCCGTCGCCAATTGCGCCGCCAGCGCGCGGACGGTGAATCAGAGAGTGACCTCGATTCCGCTGAGTCGCTCCGCTACCGAGGCAATGTCGCCGCGGCTGGACATGTCGAGCACACCTTCACGCACGCGCACGGCCTCGAACCGCATCCATCCCTCGCAAATTGCCAGTTGTACGGCTTGCGGCAGCTCCAACTCGCCCCGCGCCGACTTCCCGACGGAACGACACGCACGGAAGATCTCCCGCGTGAAGAGCCAGCAGTTGAGGCTCGCGTACACCTCTCCTTCGCCGACGATTGCTGACGCTGGGGTGGCAACGATGCGCTCCAGGTAGCCGTCAGCATCGATCTCCATCGCGCCGAAGCGCGGAGCGCGCTCGGCCGGCACGTTCCCCATCGACGTCAGCGCACTGCGCTCGAACGCAATCAGCGCCGGTCGCTGTATCGCGAACGCTATGCGTACGCGGCGGGTCACGACCTGCCGCTCGTAATAGTCGCGCACGATGCCGTGGTCCGGGCCGATGACGATGCACACCTCCGTGAAGCCTGCGTCGGCCAGTGCGCTGATCAGGTAGTCCATGAACGGACGGCCGATGGGAATCATCCCCTTCACGCCGCTGTCGGCGGCAGCAGATTGCGCGGCATCGAGCGCTGCGGAGTCGTCGGCCTTGCGCATACGGGTGCCGAGTCCGCGCGCGAGGATCACTGCTCGTATGGTGGGCATGCCGCCCACCATGCACGACGTACGCCCAGTGGTACTGCCATCGGGCTACGCCGTGGCTGGCGTCCTACCGGATCGCCGACATCGGCCTGTTCCTGTCGAGTGGAAACGGCATTGCCGACAACGCCCTCCTCGTCGGTCTTCGATCCGAAGGCCGACGCCTGTTCACCGCGGCAGAGTTGGGTTACTCGCACACGAGTCCGTACTACAGCGCCAGTATGGAAGCCGGCGGCCGCCCAACCTTCCAGGGGAGCCAGAGCGCGTTGGCGTTCGACGTCGCGGTGCACGCGGCCGCCCCCGTGGCTGGCGTGTCGCTGGCACTGTCTGGTGCAGTCGGACCGGCGCGAAGCACCTACGCCATGATGTCGTTTTCGGTCGAACTCGGGTGGTTCGGACGATAGCTGGTTCTGCCGTCCCGAGAGTACGGCACAGGACATGATTATAGAAAGGCTAGGAACGTCGCGCTCCTCCCTACCTTGCCCTCCATGCCCGTTTCAACTCGATCCACAAACACTCTCCGAAACACCGGCCGCTCGGCCGCTCGGCTCCGCCTTGGTGGCATGGCCCCCTCGCTCTGCCTCGCCGCCACCCTGTCGCTTGGCCTCGTGGCCGGCTGCAAGGCGCTTGGCAAGAAGAATAAATACGCCCCGCAGAGTGTCACCAAGGTGCTCGCGGTGCCCGCCGAGTCGCTCCAGCCGGCCATCGCGAAGGATATTTCCAGTGAGGACCGCCCCAAGTGGGTCACCGCCGACCGCTGGAAGCGGGTGCGCGCCATCTATACGTCGTTCGAGAACGCGCCGATCTGGCTCGAGGAAGGCGGCGTGAAGGATCGCGCCGGCGCCCTCCTCGAGGCGCTCCGCAGCGCGCCCGACCATGGCCTCGACACCGCCGCGTATCCGGTGAGTGAAATCGCCGCGCTCGTCAACGAGAAGCGCTTGACGGACACTGCTTCGGCGGCCACTCTTGCCGCCGCTGACGTCATGCTCACCTCGGCTTACGTCGCCTACGCGGCCGACATGCTCGTCGGCCAAGTCGACCCGTCGACCGTCTCGCAGGCGTGGCACATTCCTGCCGTGCCCAACGAGCTCGACAGCGCCATCGTCCATGGCCTCGAGAACGAGGACATGAAGACGTCCCTCGCCGCCATGGCGCCCCAGTCACCGGAGTACGCCGCTCTCAAGGCCGCCTACTCCCGTTACCGCGACATTGCGGCGAAGGGTGGCTGGCCCATGATCACCACCGGCGGTGCCGCGCTGCAATCGCGTCTCGCCATGGAGTTCGCCGCGAGCGATTCGACCAGCGCAGCCGCTCCGGTCGCGGACTCCAGCGCGGCGTCAATCCCGGCAACGAAGGCAAAGAAGAAGACGGTAGCCCGCTCGCCGCTACTCTCACAGTTCCAGGAGCGCCACGGTCTCGATCGCACCGGCACGCTCGACAAGCTCACGCTCGCCGCGCTGAACGTCTCCGCAGCCGATCGCGCGAAGCAGATCGCCGCCAACATGGAGCGCCATCGCTGGCTGCCACGCTCGCTCGGCACTCGCTACGTGTACGTGAATGTCCCCGCGTTCCGCCTCGACGCCTACGACAGTGGGCAGAAGACGCTGTCGATGAAGGTCGTTGTCGGTGACGAATACGAGGACAAGAACACGCCGGTGTTCAGTGATTCCATGGAGACGGTGGTGTTCCGCCCCTACTGGAACATCACGCCGGACATTCAGGCCAAGGAGATCGGCCCGAAGGTGGCGGCGGACCCGAGCTACCTCGATCGCGAGAACATGGAGTTCTACACGGACGGCGGCGCCCGTCGCATTCGGCAGAAGCCCGGCGGCAAGAACTCACTCGGCCTCGTGAAGTTCCTGTTCCCGAACAACTTCAACATCTACCTGCACGACACACCCGCCAAGTCGCTGTTTGCGCTGACGGACCGCGCGAAGAGCCACGGCTGCATCCGACTGGAGAAGCCAGCCGAGCTGGCGCAGTGGGTATTGGGCTGGGACGGCGGACGCGTGGACGCGGCCATGAACGGTGGCGCGGACAACCATCCGGTGAGCGTGAAGCCGAAGATCCCGGTGTACATCGTCTACTTCACGTCGTACATCCGCGACGGACAGCTTTACTGGGGCGGCGACCTCTACAATCGCGACGACCGGCTGGAACAGAAGGTCGCCGACGCACCGGCGAAGGCCGTCGGTTCCTGACCTCGCAGTCGACCGCTGATCGTCGAGACACGGCGATCGGCGCACGAGCGCACCGCTTTGTCCTTTGGGCTGGCAGCGCGGTGCCAGCCCATCGGCCAGGAGGTCAGGGTTGCTGCACGATCACGAATCGCTGCCCGTCCGGTGAAACATCGTACATCGTATTGATGCCACCCTGGTATGCGGCGCGAAAGAGGACAGTCTGCGCACCAGGGACCGGCGCCGCGCCATCGACCGACGCCGCCATCCGCACCGCCACCAGCTCTCCGTTCCGCCAGTAGTACAGCTCCCGTCCATCCCCGCGCCACACGGGCTGCATGCCTCCGCCGAGCGAAATCGTGAGGCGGCCGCGCCCCGGATGGGCATACGAATCGAGATACACCTCAGGGCGCCCAGACGCGTCGGACGTATACGCAACCCAGCGACCATCGGGCGAGATGCGGGGCGCGGTTTCGTCGGCATCGGTCGCGACGAACGGGTGCGACGCAGAACCGTCTGACGGCTGTACGATGATGTCGTGGTGGTCGCCGCGCTCTTCCGTGATGAGCAGTGCGCTGCCGTCACGAAGCCAGTCGCTCGGGAACTGCGACCGCTCGCGCTGGATGGTGCGCAACGCGCCCGAGCCGAGCGTACGCATGACGAGAGCTTTTCCACCGGGCTGACCAGCGGAATACGCGATGCTCGCTGCATCAGGGCTCCATTGCGGATCATTGGCGTCCGCGTCGTCGTCGGTGATGCGACGCGTCGTACCCGCACTGAGATCAGTGATCCACAGATCGCTGGTGGTGCGCCCCGCACCGAACGCACCGTACGCCACACTGCGCCCATCGGGGGAAAACCGCGGCGTCCACGGACGCTCGGCGGGGATGTCGCGCACCATGCGTCCCGTGCGGTCCACGACCGATAGCGAGACCTTGGTGACCGGTGCAGACTGCGCCTCCAGCCTTGGCGGCACGGACACTGGGTGACCTTGGCGGCTGACCAGCGACCGGTCCACCAGCAGTCCGCCCACCAGCCCGATGACGAGCATGGCTGCGGCCGCGTACATCGACGCGCGTGCCGACACCGAACGCCCACTCTTCGCCGGCTTTACGCCAGCGGCAGGCGTCGGCTCCGGGTCCGCATCGTACAGTGGCACAATCAGTGACGTGGCCATCGCCCTCTCGAATGCCGAAGCGCTCGGGAATCGATCGGAGGGACGTTTCGCGAGCGCGCGGCGCACCGCCGCGTCCAGGAACGGCGGAACATCCGGGCGATGGCTGGCGAGTACGGGTGGCAGCTCGTGCATCATGCGTCGCACGACCGCCTGCCGCGTGGGTGCCGCAAAGGGAGGCTCCCCCGCCAGCATCTCGTGGAGCACCGCGCCGAGTGCGTAGACGTCCACGCGGGCATCGAGCGCGCGTTCGCCGGACGCCTGCTCGGGCGCCATGTACTGCGGTGTGCCGAGGGCGAGCCCGGTGCGCGTGATGCGCTCGCCGCCGGCCTGCTCGAGGGCGAGTGCAATGCCGAAGTCGGCGATGAGCGCGTGGCCGTCCTGGAGGAGGACGTTCTCGGGCTTGATATCGCGATGCACGATGCCGTGTGCGTGCGCATGGTCGAGTGCACCCGCGATCTCGCGCGCGATTCGCACGGCTTCGGCAACCGGCAGCCGCCCAGTGCGATCGAGGAGCGAGCGCAGCGTTTCTCCCTCGACATACGGCATCGCGTACCAGAGCATGCCGTCTGCCGTTCCCGAGTCGAACAAGGGCAGGATGTGTGGATGCTGGAGCGACGCCGTGACGCGAATCTCCGCGAGGAAGCGCGTGGCGCCCACCGCGGCGACCAGCTCGTCGCGCAGCACCTTGATCGCCACGGGTCGCCCATGTCGCAGGTCGCGCGCGAGGTAGACGGTTGCCATTCCACCGCGCGCGACCTCGCGTTCGATCGAGTAGCGGCCGGCGAGCGCCTTCGCGAGTCGATCCGCGAGGGCCGCGGAATCTGGCGGCATGAAAGCCGGTGCCGCCGGACGCTCGAGAAACTCCTCGGTGTCGCGGTGTGCCGCGAGCAGCGACGCTACCTCTGCGTGCAACGCGTCGTCGCCCTCGCACGCGTCCGCGACGATGGAGTCCCGGTCTCCAGGCGCGCACGCGAGCGCGATCTGCACGATGGTATCCACCGCGCGCCAGCGATCAGGCGTCATCGGCGTGGCGCCCACCACCGGCTCGACGTGCGTGGGTGTCGTCACGACTCGAGCTCCCGGCGCAGCCACATCCGCGCGACCGCCCACTCGCGGATCACCGTCGCCTGCGAGACGCCGAGTGCGGCCGCTGCCTCGGGAATGCTCAGCCCCGCGAAGTAGCGCAGTTCCACCAGTCGCGCCTTTCGCGGATCCATGATGGCCAGGCGCGCGAGCGCCTCGTCCAGGGCAAGGACATCCACCGCATCGGGCTCCACAACAGCCGCCGTGGCGTCGCCGAGGGTGATCTGCACGTCGCCGCCGCCACGCTTGAGTGCGTGACGCGCGCGCGCGTGATCCACGAGCACGCGACGCATGGTCTGCGCGGCAACGGCGAGGAAGTGCGTCCGGCTCTCCCATCGGGCGTCGTGCTGTCCGTCAATCCGCAGCCACGCCTCGTGCACGAGCGCCGTTGCCTGAAGCGTGTGTCCTTCACCCTCGCGACGCAGTGCGCGTCGTGCCTGTCGCCGGAGCTCCTCGTATACGAGCGGCACGAGCGCGTTGCTCGCACCGGCATCGCCGGCGCCCCACGCGGCCAGCAGTTCGGTGACCGCATGCGGCGCGGCGCCCGCGTGGGCAGAAGGTGCGGGCAAGGCAGGTACGGGAGTGACAGTCATGGGGCTCGCGATGAAGTGTCGAATCCGCGCTCGGTCGTTGGACATTGCCGACCGATGATTGGGTTTGGACGGATTCTGCGCGCTATGGGATGAGGCTCCGATCACCAACGAAACTCGCCCCATGGAGGACACAATGACTACGCCACGCATCCGTCCCGTTGTTTCACTGGCCGCCGCTCTCTGCGTCGCGCTCACGATGGGCGCCTGCGCCAGCGCGCCGTCGCACGTCGCATCGGACGCGTCCGTTGCTGTCGACGATGGTCCGCGCACGGTTCGCTTCGACAACACGGGCCGCGAGTTCGTGCACGTCTACCTGATCGGCGAGCAGCGCGAGTGGCATCTGGGCCGCGTCGAGCCCGGCGCACGGAAGACGCTGCGCATCCCGGATGAGGCGCTCGCGGACGACGCGGGTTCGATGCAGTTCGCGGTGATCGTCGGGGAGCGCGTGACGCTGGGCGCAAAGCGCGCAAGTCGAACGATCCTCACGATCGCACAGCCGGGCACCGTGCTGCTCGGGCAGCGGTGGACGTTCTCGCAGTCGCCTGCGACCGGTCAACTCACGTCGTTGCCCGCGCGCGTGGCGCCGTAGGTGCCGTGCGCGGCCGACCCATCATCCTGTCGTCCTTTCAGTAAGTCAGTCCGAAGCCGAAGGGGAAGAGCGTATCAGCCAAATCGTATCCCGGCGCGTCCGGCGTGAGATGACTTCTTGCGCGCGATGTCGTCCCCGCGACGGGATCATGGCCTTTGTTTTGTGCTAGTGTACTAGCACGGAGGGCTATTTCCGACGCAATACCGTCGTGAATTGGCGGTTGATCGGGTATCCGAACTGCTCCATTCTGTTAGTAATCGTTTGCCCGTCGGCGCTGAGCGACCAGCGTTCCACCGCACCTGCCATTACTGCGCCGGAATTTGGCCCAAAGCGCGTGACCGTCGCAAAGCGTGTGACAAGCGTGTCGCCAACCCAGTCTCCGGTATATAACAACCCGGCCAAGCGTACATCATTATTCACGCTGACCGTCGCACTCGACGGCGATCCGTCGAACGCGATCC
>JBBQFW010000144.1:0-9529 GCA_038322445.1 Gemmatimonadales bacterium | reverse complement strand
ACGCCCGCGGTGCCGATCGGTATGCGGAATGAACCGCGCAGGGTCGGCTCCCGGCGTCGGAGGGCAATCAGTGCGAGAAACTCGAGCATCAGGGCCAGCGAATAGAGCAGCACGTCAGCGACAACGAGGCCGGAGAACGGCAGCAGCATGAAAACCGAATAGCAGACCGCCGCAAAGAGCACGGCGTTACGCGGCGTACCGCGCTCGTTCGTGCGCGCGAGGGCTGACGGCAGCAGGCCGTCCGTCGCCATCACGAACGGAATGCGCGAGTAGGCCAGGAGCAGGGCGTTGAAGAGCGCCAGGGCACTCACCATGCCCGCCACGGCAATCCACGCGGCCAGGATTGGTCCGCCGCGACCGCCCGCCTCCAGCGCGATCGCCGGCCAACCGCCCTCGGTCCACCGCGTCCAGTCGGTGGCGGACAACGCGGCCAGCAGCGGAATCAGGTAGCCCGCCGCCACGAGCGGCAGTGCGAATGCCAGGGCGCGCGGATAGCTGCGGGACGGATCGCGCACCTCGCCCTGCACGGTGGACGCATTGTCCCACCCGATGTAATTCCACAGGGCGATCGAGAGCCCCACCGCCATGCCGCTCGCACCGCCCTTGCCCGGTGCAGCGAATGGGTGCCACGGCAGGTGCGTCGCGTGCCCCACTGCGGCCACGGACAGCGCGGCGAAAGCGCCCACGATGAACGTTCCGGCCCACACCGAGGTACGGCCAACCCGGCCAGCACCCGCGAGGTTGAGCGCCGTCGGGACCCAGATGACGACCAGGCCCACCAACCACACGACCCTCGGAGACAGGCTCGGCGCGAAATACCCGAGGTATGTCACGAACAGTTTCGGATAGATCGCCATGTCGACCAGCGAGTACATCCACGTGAACCAACCATTCTGGAAGGCCCAGAACGGCCCGAACGCGCGCTGGACCCACCGGTAATACCCGCCCTCCTCGGGCAGCATGCTCGCCAACTCGCCAACGATCAGCACCTCGGGCACCGAATACACCAGCGGCACCAGCACCAGGATGAGCAACGCCATGCCCGGTCCCACCGACAGCACGAGCGTCTCCGTGGTGAAGGCACCACCCGACGTGCAGAAGTACAGGATGAAGACCAGGGACAGCGTCGAGACGGATCGGGCGAGCTTCATCGCGCAAAGGTCGTCACGGAACGCGGCTGGGGCAACGCGAGTTACGTTGACATCATGACCGCACCGCTTCGCGTGCCCGGTGGTATTGCACCCATTCCAGAAGAAGACCGGCCGAAAGGATGGCGCGACCGGCTTGCGGCGCTGCGCTACCTGCCCGCGCTCCTCAGGCTGGTGTGGCAGACGCATCCCGGTTACACCGTCAGCATGGTGCTCCTGCGACTGGTGCGTGCCTTCACCCCGGTGGCGTCACTCTGGGTCGCGAAGCTCATCATCGACCAGGTGGTGCACCTCGCCCGGGCGCCAGGCGCCTCCCTCACGCCGCTCTGGCACGTCGTGGCCATCGAGCTGGCCATCGTCATCGTCGGCGAATTCCTCGCGCGCGCATCCGCGCTGGTGGAGTCGCTGCTCGGCGACCTGTTCTCGAATACCATGAGCGTGCGGCTCATGCGTCACGCCGCCACGCTGGACCTCGCGCAGTTCGAGGACCCCGAATTCTACGATCACCTCGAGCGCGCGCGACGGCAGACGACCGCGCGCATCGGCCTCATCGCCATGCTCCTCTCCATGGCGCAGGACAGCATCACCCTCGGCACGCTGGCCGCAGCGCTGGTGCTCCACAACCCCTGGCTGCTGCTGCTGCTCACGATCGCCATCCTGCCGAGCTTCCTGGGGGAGACGCACTTCGCGGCGCTGAGCTATTCCCTGCTCTTTCGTCGCACGCCGGAACGCCGCGAGCTCGATTACCTGCGCTTCGTGGGCGCAAGCGATCGCACGGCCAAGGAAGTCCAGATGTTCGGGCTCGCGGGGTGGTTGACGGATCGGTACGCCGTGCTCGCGAACCGCTACTACGAGGAGAACAAGCAGCTCAGCATTCGCAAGGGCGTGGTGAGCGCCTTGCTGTCGCTCATCGGCACGCTGGGCTACTACGGCGCGTACGTCACGATCCTGCTGCGCGCCGTGGCCGGCACGATCAGTCTCGGCACGCTGACGTTCCTCGCCGCGGCCTTCAGTCGCAGCCGCGACCTCATCCAGCGCCTGCTCCTCTCGGCGAGCGATATCTACGAGCAGAGCCTTTACCTGAAGGACCTGTTCGTCTTCTTCGAGATGGTCCCCACCATCCAGTCGAAGCCCGGCGCCGCGCGCGTTCCGGTGCCAATCCGCACTGGCTTCGTGTTCGAGGACGTCGGCTTTCAATACCCCGGGAGCGACCGCTGGGCGATTCGGCACGTGCACCTGAGCATCGTGCCCGGTGAGCGCATTGCGCTCGTGGGAGAGAACGGCGCCGGCAAGACCACCATCACGAAGCTCCTGGCGCGACTGTACGAGCCAACCGAAGGACGCATCCTGCTCGACGGGGTGGACCTTCGCGACTACGATCTTGCCTCGCTGCGCGAGGCGATCGGCGTGATCTTCCAGGACTTCGTGCGCTACGACATGCGCTTCGACGAGAACGTCGGCGTCGGGGAGATCGAGGGTGTCACGAGCTACCTCGACCAGGTGCGCGACGCTGCGCCCGGCGCGGGTGAAGCACCACCCGCCGCCCTCGTCGATGCGGCCGACCGATCACTCGCGTCGAGCCTGCTTCCACGCTTCGCGCAGGGCTATCGGCAGATGCTGGGTCGCCGCTTCGACGATGGCGTCGACCTCTCCGGCGGTGAATGGCAGAAGATCGCGCTTGCGCGGGCCTACATGCGCGCCGCGCAGCTGCTCATCCTCGACGAGCCCACCGCCGCGCTCGACGCGCGCGCGGAGTACGAGGTGTTCGTGCGGTTCAATCAGTTGATGGCGGGCCGTATGGCGGTCGTCATCTCGCACCGCTTCTCGACGGTCCGCATGGCGGATCGCATCGTCGTACTCGGCGACGGCACGGTGCTCGAGGAAGGCACGCACGATGCGCTCGTGGCGCGTGGTGGTCTGTATGCCGAGTTGTTCGAGATGCAGGCCAAGGGCTATCGGTAGGGCCTCTTGGATGGACAGTCGGACAGTTGTTGGGAACTGACGTAACTGGTGAGGTGTCGTCATCCGGCGGAAACGGGTATCCGTGCAACTCATCCGTTCGTCATGCCGCCAACCGTTCGTCCTGCACGCGAACGCACCCACTGTTCGTCATACCGCGAAAGCGGCATCCATCATGCCGCCAAGCGTTCGTCATGCCTGCGAAAGCGGGCATCCATGTTCACTGTGTTCGAGATGTGAGCTCGATGACGCCGCCGGAATTACCGCTGCCGAACTTGCCGGATTCCCACGCGCGGTACAGCCGGATTGAGCCGAGCTGCTTGGCCGAGATGTTCCGCAGCGTCTCGACGCCGCCGACCTGCAACCCATCCATGTAGACATTCGGCAGTGGAGTCTCCTTGCCGAGGATGGTTGTCTTGCCGCGATTGCTCAGGAAGTTGCCGCGCAGCTTCACGATCGCGTCATAGGCCGATGCCGCCTGCGACTGCTCGATTTCCTGGCCCGTGATGAAGTTCGACGAGGCCGCGCTCGCTCCAGTTTCCGCCGGCGGATCCTGGGAGCAGGCCGACGCGATCGCGAGAAGCATGACGACGAAGCTGGTGCGACGCATGAAAACCTCTATGGCTGCGACGATGATGGGTGCGGAGGGAGACGGATAGAGGAATCTGCTCCGGAGTGGGTGAAGAAAGAAGAGCCCCGAAAGCACGGTGCTTTCGAGGCCCTTCGATGTTACCCGTGCTGCTGGAGCAGTACTACGGGCACTGCACGGTGATGTTGCCGTTGCGGGCATCGACTTCTGCCTTGGGGATCGGCTCCGCCGTGTTGAACGGATCGCCCGGGAGCTCTGCTGGCGTGACGCCCGCCTTCAACAGGCCGTACGCGCGCAGGTCCACGAGCCGCTGTGGGCCTTCGAAGAAGAGCGAGTAGCGCTTCTCGTAGAGCACCGCATCGCGCGCCGCAGCGAGCGTGGCTGGTACCGCAATCGCGGTGAGGCCGTAGCTGGTACGCACCGAGTTCAGGTCGAGCGTGCCCTCCGTGAACTGGTTGTTCTCGAAGTACGCCTGAGCGCGGAGGAGCACGAGTTCCTCATCGCGCAGGATCGCACGCGGAAGCGTCAGGTTGGCAGCGTTCGCCGTGCTGGCGCCGACGTACGTGTACGTCGTGGTGAGACCGGAGCCAGCGAGCGTGGAGCGCGTGATGATCTTCGATGCACGCGTGTCGCCGGACTGGAGTGCGGCCACGGCCTTCGGGTTGACGCCGATCTTTGAGTCGACCAGCGGATTCGGGGTGTTCTCCGTACCGCCAGCGACGTAGGTAACGTATGCGCCATTCTGGAAGGTTGCAGGGGCGACCGCGCCGGGAGCAGCGCCACCGAGCGCCTGCGTCAGGAACGTGATCGCGTTGCCGAACGCACCAGCAACCGGCGACGGGCGCTGAAGGCCACGAT
The DNA here is from genome assembly GCA_038322445.1 of Gemmatimonadales bacterium. Classification (GTDB taxonomy): domain Bacteria; phylum Gemmatimonadota; class Gemmatimonadetes; order Gemmatimonadales; family Gemmatimonadaceae; genus AG11. Next base: position 4,975 of record JBBQFW010000144.1, on the reverse strand, counting down.
ACAACTCCACCTTCCCGCGCAGGCCGCGGTTCAGCAGGATGAGGTTGCTGGCCTTGTTGTAATCACGGCCGTACGCCGAGAATCCAGTTGGCGCCGCGAACGGCAGCTTGCCCGAGCCTGCGGCGGCGAGCGAAGTATTCGCGCTGTCGAGCTGGCCGGCGATGTACGTCAGGACGGTCGCCTTGCAGCTCAACGGCGCGACGACGGCGGGATCCGCTGCCTGAATGGGTACGCCCAGCGTGTCGCGTGTTTCCACAACGCGATAGTAATTCAGCGCCTTTATCGTCTGGATGAGGCCTGCGGTCGCATTGCGCTGTGCCGGCGTGACTTGGCTTTCGACCGCACCCGGGAGTGCGACCAGGAGCGACGTCGCCGCGCGGATGGCCGTGAAGGGCGAAGTGAACGCCGTTCCGCCAGCGGAGAAGCTCCCTGGGTCAGCGTTGCCGCCGAGCGTCTCGACGACAAAGCGCGGCTCGTTCGAGTCGATGCGATAGGCATTCCGCGCATAGATCTCGGGAAGCAGCACATATCCAAACCCCGAGGCCGCCGAGCGATCCTGGGCGAGCACGCCGAGGGCCAACGTCTTCACGCCGGCGCCGGTAAGCGCGCCCGTAAGCGCGTCAACCGTCGGAGAGTTCTCCGGCGTGACGATCGTGTTGTCGATGCACCCGGCCGCCAGGGCAAGCCCGGCGGTGAGTGCGATGGTGTACTTCCTCATATATGAAGTCACTCGTTTGTTAGAAAGAAGAAGAGAGCGAGAGATAGAACGAGCGGCTCGGCGGATACGGTGTCACGTCCTGGAACCGGCCGAGCGGCTGGTTGCCGAAGTTCGACACTTCCGGATCGAGGCCGGTGTACTTCGTCCACGTCTTCAGGTTGCGACCACTGAGCTCGAGGCGGACGTTCTGCGCGCGGCCACCGAACGCATTCCGCGTGAGGACGGCAGGAAGCTCGTAACCAACCGTGAGTTCGCGCAGCTTCACGAAGCCGGCGTTCTCCACATACGGCGCGCCGTTGTACGCCTTGTAGTTCGCATACCGCAGGTGCGATGCAGCCGTATCTGCCGCAAGGTCAAACGAGTCGAAGTAGTTGTTCGTGAGGTTCACGACGTCACCACCCTTTCTCCACTCCAGAAGGCCGGACAGGCGCACGTGTCCGATATTGATCTGGTTATTGAACCCCACATTGAAGTCGGGGTTGGCATCGCCGACCAGACCAAGCACACGGTTCGCCGTGGGGCAGGATCCGGAAGCGGTCAACGCGCCGGAGCACATGAGGCTGGCCTGGATAACGGTGGTCGACTTGCCCGCCTGAATCCACGCGTTGCCGTAGCGGCCGAACGAGCCGACGCCAGGGTTGAATGACGCGACGCCAACTGGGAGGAAGTCAACGTAGCCGGTCTGCTTCGAGAAGGTCGTGGTCGCGATCCAGCTCGAGGTACCGCGCTGGTACGCCGTCACGTCAAGCTCGAGCTCGGTGCCGTGGTTCGTGATCTGGCCACCGTTGAGGTACTGCACCGTGAAGCCCGTCGACGGAACGATCGGCGCCTGGAGGAGCAGGTCGGTGATCTTCTTCTTGTAGAAGGTGGCGCTGAGGCGAACGCGCGAGTTCAGCATCGTCGCGTCGAATCCACCCTCGGTCTCCGTCGCAAGCTCCGGACGGATGCTCGGCGAGCCAACCGTCGTGGAGGCACGCGTTCCGGTATTGCCTTCATACAGCAACGTGGTCAGGAACGTCGTGCGACCGGCGGTCGGCTGGTTGCCGGCCTTGCCAACGGCCGCGCGCAGCTTGAATTCGCTGGTGAAGCTCGGCAGCCGCGGGAGGCGATAGGACGCCGAGAACTTCGGGTAGGTGTAATACTTCTGCTGGTCGCCGTTATTGCTCGACTTCTCGGAGTTCACACCAGCCGTCAGCAGCAGGCGCTCGTTCAGCGCGAAAAACTCCTCCTGGGCATACAGCGCAAAATCGCGCGTGAGGCCGAGCGCAGCGTTCGGGAACGTCTGCGACGCCGCCGACACGTTCGTGACGGACGGGAAGATGACGCCGCGTCCGGTGAGCTGCGTGATGCTCGACTCACGACGCTCCTGACGGAAACCCGCCGAGGTCTGCGCGGTGAACATCGAAGCCACCAGGCGATGCACCAGCGAGCCGTTCAGGTTCGCCTGCAGGATTTCGCCGTCGCTGTTGAACAGCGTACCCGCGAGCGCACCGAACGTGTTCGCCTCGACGTAGCTCGTCGCGGGCGAGATGACCCGGTCCTTCGACTGGTAGGTGTCCACGCCACCGGTGAACGCCGCATCGATGGTCTGGCGCTCCGAATTGTACAGGGACAGGTTCGTCGCGACGCTGCCGATGAACCGGTACGTGTTGTTCGGGGTCTTGATCAGCTCTGCATCCTGGAACGGATTGGCTCCGTTGCCCAGCGCGGCCGACCCGTTCACCGGGAACGAACCGTCAGACAGGCGCTGCAGGTCGTAGAACGACGGCGTGGCCGAGAAGATATCGCCCGGCGTGATGCCGTTGTTATCGTTTCCGGAGATGCCGCGCTGTGTGAGCGTGTGCAGGATCTCGGAGTTGGCGTTGATGGAGAGACGCGAGCCGAGCTGCTGCCCAACGTTCACGCGCAACGACTGCTTGTTATAGAAGTCGTTCGGCGCAAGGCCGTTGTCGTGGTGGGCCAGTCCGGACACGAAATACGTGGAGCTTCCACCTTGCGTGCCGCCACGCAGCGACGCGATGGTCTCGTACGCGATACCGCTGTTGTTGTAATACTCTTCTTCGTAGTCGTGGCACTTGGTCGGCGCGGCGGTGAACTCGGCCGCGGACGCGACGCTGTCGGCGCCAAGGTTCGCCACCGCCCACGAGCCATACTCGGCCGAAGAGCCGAAGCAGCGCGAGCCCAGCTTGTTCGCCAGGGTCGAGCGCCCAACCCGTTGCGTGAAGTCGATGCTGTTCGAACCGGCGGCGCCGCGCTTGGTCGTGATGATGATCACGCCGTTCGTTCCCTTCGATCCGTAGATCGATGAGGCCGAGGGGCCCTTGAGAATCTGGATGTTCTCGATGTCGTTCGGGTTCAGGTCGGCAATACGATTGACCGACTGATCCTGACTCGAGGAGAAGTTACCACCCGAGGCTCCGGAGATGACGTTCAGGCCGCCGGCGATCGTCGAGTTGTTGACGATGACGCCGTCGACGACGTACAACGGGCTGTAGCTGCCGAGAATGGTCGAGACGCCGCGGAGCTGCACCTGCGTACCACCGCCCGGTGCGCCGGAGTTCTGCGAAATCACGGCACCAGCGACCTTGCCCTGAAGGGCGTTATCAACGGTCGGCGCGGCAACGCGCGTGAGCTGATCCGCATTGACGACACTGACCGCGTTGGCCGCGTTCACGCTGGAGACCACGGTGGCCGTACCCGTGACGACCTGCGCCTCGAGCTGCAGCACATCCTTCGTGAGCAACACGGTGACGTCGGTCATGACCGACGAGACCGGCACCAGCTTCTGCTGGTAGCCAATACGGCGAACGCGCAGGTTCACCGAACCCGTACCGGGAGCGTTGACGGCGAAGCGGCCGTCCTCCGAAGTGTACGTGCCCGTCGTCGTGCCGACGACCGTCACGGCAGCGCCGGAGAGGGGCACGTTGCCCTCTTCAGCGAGCACGCGACCAGTGATACGCCGCTGCTGTGCTTCCGCAACCGATGCGGACAACACGGCAACAACGCCGAGAAAAAGAGTGCGAATCTTCACTGCTCCTCCGAGTGAACAGTTGGAACGGTTGGCTGGCTGGAGCGGGGACCCGCACGATCCGAGGCGCCGATCAGGCGCTGTGATCGTAACTCCATGGCCAGTGGCCCACAGCGAAAGCAGTGGGCGATACCTCATGGACCCGGGCTTGGGCAATTCGGTTACACGATCCGTGAATCGAGTTGCCGAATACGCCCTGACCCACAGGGACCACTGCCCACGGTGTTGCCGCGCGGTGCGCAAACAAGGCGCTCCCGGCTCCGTGTTCAGTTGATACCAGCACGAATGAATAATGGACGCGGTGGGGTATGTCCATCCTGTGCACAGCTGTCGCGTGAGGGCAGCCGCTTCACGTAACCCCTTGCCAAACAAAACTTTGCGCCCGCCAGACGACGGTTTGCACGAGAAGCGTTTCTCCACGCCGCGCCCGCTCTGAACTCCACCGTCGTACGCCGGGCGGTCGCGCCCGCTCGCTTCGGACCGGATCAGTAGTAGTAGCCGAAGATGATATCCATCTCCTGATCGCTCGTCAGCCCGAAGAAAATGGGTGCAGTCGTCGTGTTGTTGTACGTGACGACGGAACGCAGCCCCTGCCCTTTCTCCAGCACGAGCGGGACAGCGAAGTTGATCAGTGCTGGATGCTCCCAGTCGACGTTCTCGTACACGAGCTCGCCATCGCGGGCGGTTCCCGGCGCAACGATCTGGATCTGGAACTTCGTCCCGCGCGCGTGCATGTGCGACGTCAGCCCCGTCACGGTCGTCCGCACGTCAAAAAGAAAATCCTTGCGAACCACCGTCACCTGCCCCGCCGGCAGCACCAACCCGGTGTTCTGCAGGTTCAGCGTCGACAGCGGATGCACCACCGCGCTCGCCGGCACAGTATAGAGGTTCACGTACGCTTCGCCGTCCACCTTCGACGCCGTGTGATTGGCATAGTGCACGTTCAAGTCGATCGCTGCATTCGCCGGCAGGCGCAGCGCCGTCCCCGCCGGAAACGAATAGTCGTTCCTCGGCTGCATCGAACCGCCGAGAAAGATGTGATAGCCCATCGCGATCATGTTCCCCAGGTCCATCGACCCATCCGCCCGGCGGATGTCGCGCACTGCATCAAGCACGGGAATGACACCCGCGGGCGTCTTCGCATCAAACCCGTACAGCACGACGTGGTGACTGAACGGCCGCAGCGATGTCTCGATGCGAGCGACGTAGATGTCCGAGGCATTGCCCAC
>JBBQFW010000143.1:0-9554 GCA_038322445.1 Gemmatimonadales bacterium | reverse complement strand
TACGCGATCTCAAGGTGTTTTCACGGTCGCCCACCGAGGAAGCGAACGGTCCGGTGGACGTCAAGGCGACGATGGAATCGTCCGTCGGAATGGCGTGGAACGAGATTCGGCATCGCGCGCGCCTGATCAAGGAGTACGGTGCCGTTCCACCAGTCGAGGCCAACGAGGCAAGGCTCGGTCAGGTCTTTCTCAACCTGCTCGTCAACGCCGCGCAGGCGCTGCCCGAGGGGGATGCGGACCGCAACGAGATTCGCATTCGCACGCGGCTCGACGGCGCGCAGGTCATCATCGAGGTCAGCGACACCGGCGCCGGGATCCCGCCCGAGATCATCGGTCGGATCTTCGATGCGTTCTTCACCACCAAGGCCGTGGGCGCCGGGACGGGGCTCGGTCTCGCGATCTGCCAGCGCATCCTCAGCAACATGGGGGGACAGCTGACGGTCGAGAGCAAGGTGGGTTCCGGCACGACATTCCGTGTCGCGCTCCCGGTCGCACGACGCGAAGCCGGCCTGCTGACCCCGATCGGCGTCCACCCTCAGGCCACCATCCGCCGAGGGCGGATTCTCATCGTGGACGACGAGGCGCTCGTGGCGAACGTCATCCAGCGGGTACTCGCGAAAGACCACGACGTGGTGACCGTGATCGTCGCCCGGGAAGCGCTGGCCATGTGCGCGTCCGGCGAGAAGTTCGACCTCATCCTCTGCGACCTGATGATGCCGGAGATGACCGGGATGGACCTGTATCGGGAGCTGATGGTCGTCGCCCCGGATCAAGCGAACAAGATGATCTTCCTGACCGGCGGCGCATTCACGGCCAGCGCCCAGGCATTTCTGACGGAGCCCAACAAAGAGTACATCGAGAAGCCATTCGACGCGGCGAATCTCCGCGCGATCGTTCAGCGGCACCTACGATAGGGCTCTGACGGTTCCGGCATCGTGGTCCTGGATCGGCTCGAGATGGGTGCGGGGCCGGGGCGGGCACGCATCAGCGAGATCCTCGAGCCGCGACCGCCACGGCAACCCCACGCTTTGCCCGAGATCAGGCACTCCAGGATCACTGAACCATGCTCGTGCACCCTCCGCGTCGCAGGCGGCACAAAATAATGCAAACATTTGATTGACATGGCTCGCTCGTATTGTCTAGGTTGCGCCGGGAATCGTGTTCCACGCCACTCTGTCGACACACCCTGATCCCTCTCTGGAGGCGCAGCGTTTCGCGCATGGCAATACCGCTTGTTCAAGAAACATTTGATGATAGTGCTTCGGCAGATCTGACCCCACTCGGCATGCGGCTGGAGATCTTCCGGATCCAGCGTGGCCTTTCCAAGCAGGGGCTGGCGCGCTCGGCGAAAACATCGCGACAGCAGCTCTGGCGCGTCATGACAGGCAAGTCCGAGCTGACGGCTTCGCTCAGGCAGCGCCTTGAGGCCGCGCTCGAGTGCGATTCGAACGCCATCACCCCGCTCGATCTCACCACCGGTGAACATGAGGGATATCGCCGGGCCACCGGCCAGGCGGCGACCTTCACCGAATACCTCGCGAACTCGCACCATCTCACCACCACCCTTGGTACGCTACCGTCCGGCGAGAGCGGACGACAGTTGAAGCGCGCCCTCCTGCACTCACTCGAGACTCTCGCCGTGAACTCGGGCCACGCGCTGCCCGAGCACTTCGCTGTCATTCACCGCCGCGTTCAGGCCGGAGAGCTCTAGGGCCGCCCGCAACTGTCGAAGCGTCCCGCAGCAAGGCTAAATTGCGCGCCATGACTGACGTCGTCGCGCTCGCTGCGGAACTGCTCGCCATCCAGAGTTCGACCGGTTCGGAAGGCCCGGCGGTTGATTTCGTTGCCCGCTGGCTCATTGCCCGCGGATGGAACGTGACCACCCAGGAGGTCACCAAGGGGCGGGCCAACATCTGGGCCTCCCTGTCCGGTGACGGAGTCACGCTGTCGACGCACCTCGACACCGTGCCGCCGTACATTCCGCCGCGTCTCGAAGGCAAGCGGCTCTACGGTCGCGGCTCGTGCGACGCCAAGGGCATCGCGGCCGCGATGCTCTGTGCCGCCGAGCGGCTCGTTGAATCGGGTGAGAAGCGCGTTGACCTGCTGTTCGTCGTCGGCGAGGAGAAAGGCTCCGATGGCGCGCGCGCCGCCAATCATCTCGCCGCCACGAGCCGGTACCTCGTGAATGGTGAGCCGACGGAGAGCAAGCTCGCGTCCGGCGCCAAGGGATCGCTCCGCGTCATTGCGCGCACCCGCGGCCGCGCGGCGCATTCGGCATACGCCGAGCTCGGCGTGTCGGCCATTGACCCGATGCTCGCGCTCCTGCCAACCATTCGCGATCTCACGCTCCCGACCGATCCCGAGCTGGGCGAGACGACCGTGAACATCGGCACGATCCACGGCGGCACGGAGGCCAACATCATCCCGGCGCTCTGCGAGTCCGAGCTGATGTTTCGCCTGGTGAGCGACGTCGCACCCGTGCGGGAGACCATCACCAGGTGGGCGGAAGGAAAGGCGGAGCTGGAGTGGGGATCCCACATTCCCACGCAGCGATTCCATACCATCCCCGGCTTTGACGTGGCGCCTGTGGCCTACACGTCGGACATTCCGCTACTCAGCCGATGGGGAACGCCGTTGCTTTTCGGACCCGGATCCATCCACGTGGCGCATACCACCGAGGAATTCATCGACGTGAATGAATTGCGCGCAGCCGTAGACGCGTACGAGCGCATCGCCCGCGCGGTGCTCGCGTCATGAGTCAGGCGCCCGATCGTCGAACGCCGGTGGCCGTCCTCGGCGCCACTGGTGCCGTGGGACAGACGTTCATTCGCCTGCTCGCCGATCATCCCTGGTTTCGCCTTGCCGAGGTCGCCGCATCGGAGCGCTCGGCCGGTCGCACGTACATGGACGCCGCCAAGTGGCTGGGCAACAGCGCCATGCCGGACGACGTTGGCGACTTGATGGTTCGCGCCTGCGACCCGTCGGAGATCGAGTCCCGCATCGTGTTCTCGGCGCTGGATGCGTCCGTCGCCGGTGCGGTGGAGGAAGCGTTTGCCCGCGCGGGTCGCATGGTGCTCAGCAATGCGAAGAACTTCCGCATGGAGAGCGACGTGCCGCTCGTCATCCCGGAGGTCAACGCCGATCACCTCGCGCTGCTGGAGACCCAGCGGAGCAATCGCGGCTGGAGCGGCGGCATCGTGACCAACGCGAACTGCGCGTCGATCATGGCGGTGATGCCGCTCGCACCGCTCCATGCCGCATTCGGCCTCAAGCGCATCTTCATCGCCACCATGCAGGCCGTTTCCGGGGCGGGATACCCTGGCGTGCCCTCGCTGGACATCCTCGGCAACGTCGTCCCGTACATCAAGGACGAAGAGCCGAAGATCGAGACCGAGATCCAGAAGATGCTCGGCCAGCGGGTGGGCGCGCGGATCGAGCCGGCGTCGATCAGGATCAGCGCCCATGCCAATCGCGTTCCGGTCGAGCACGGACATACCGTCTGCATGTCGATCGAGTTCGAGCGGCGCGCGAATGCGGCAGCGGCCCTCGAGGTGCTTCGCGCCTGGCGCGGTGACCCGAAGGCGCTCGGCCTGCCAAGCTCTCCGGAGCGTCCCCTCGTGGTGACCGACCTTCCCGATCGCCCCCAGCCACGGCGTGACATTGACGTCGGCAAGGGGATGACGGTCACGGTTGGCCGCGTGCGCGACGACGCGTTGTTCGACATCAAGTTCGTCGCGATGGGGCACAATACCATCCGCGGCGCCGCAGGCGCCTCGATCCTCAACGCGGAGCTGATCGTCGCGGATGAGCGGGCGCACCGCGCGTGATCGTTTGCAAGTTCGGCGGCACCTCGGTGGGCAATGCGGAGGCGATCGCGCGCACCGCGTCCATCATTGCCGGGCGACGCGAACGAAGTCCGATCGTGGTCGTGAGCGCTCTCGGCGGCACAACGAACAAGCTGCTGCAGATCGCCGAGCAGTCGTCGAAAGGGCAGCTCATTGGAGCGCTGAGCGCGGTTGAGGGCCTTCGTGACCGGCATCTGGCGCAGACCGAATCGCTGCTTGGAACGAACCGCGACGCGTGCGACGATGTCTGCGGTGAGCTCTCCGCCATGTTCGATGAGCTTGCCGCGCTGGCAGAGGCGCTCAAGACACTCGGCGACCTCACCCCGCGCTCACTCGATGCGATCGCGTCGCTTGGCGAGCAGTTGTCGTCGGTGCTGGTGGTAGCTGCGTTCCGTCAGCACGGACTCGACGCCGAGCATGTCGACGCACGGCAGGTGATGATCACCGATGCGCAGTTCACGCGGGCCGAGCCACAGCCGGACGCCATTGCCGAAGCTGCCCTTCGCCTCGTGATGCCGATCGTGCGGGCCGGTCGCATCCCGGTCATGGGCGGATTCATCGGGTCCGCCGAAGGTACGTCGATCACTACGACGCTCGGCCGCGGCGGCTCGGACTACAGCGCGTCGCTCGTGGGGGCGGCGCTCCAGGCGGAGGCGATCGAGATCTGGACGGACGTGGACGGCATGCTCACGGCCGATCCGCGTGTCGTCCCCGGGTCGCGGCTCATCGAGCGCATCGGCTTCGACGAGGCCTCGGAACTCGCGTCGTTCGGCGCCAAGGTGCTGCACCCCAACACGATCGCGCCCGCGGTGATGCGCGGCATTCCGGTGTGGGTGCTCAACTCCGCTCGGCCCGAGGGATCCGGCACGCTCATCACGTTCGACGCCCCGCGTCGTCCGGTGACGGCCATCGCCGGCAAGAGCGGCGTCACGCTGCTCAAGGTGCGCAGTCCCCGCATGCTGCTCACCGAGGGGTTCATGCGGACGTTGTTCAGCGTGTTCGAGCGGCACCGGACCTCGGTGGATGTCGTCGCGACGTCGGAGGTGAGCGTCTCCGTTACCATCGACGACGTGTCGCGCCTCGAGGCGCTCGTGGTAGAGCTCCGCGAGCTCGGTGATGTCACGATGGAGCGCAATCGCGGCATCGTTGCCATCGTGGGCAGCGGTTTGAGCGATGGAGGATCGGCGATGTCGACGGCATTGTCAGCCATCGGCGACCTGCGCGTCCACATGCTGTCACTCAGCTCGAGCGGGATCAACCTCACCGTCGTCGTCGATGGCGAGCAGGTCAATCCGGCGATGCAACGGCTGCACGCGGCGTTCTTCCCGTCGGGACAGGCGTCGTGAGGACTCTTCGGATCGCGCTCATCGGGATGGGCAGGATGGGACAGGCGATCGCACAACTCGCTCCGGAACGCGGTGTCGAGATCGTCGCGCGCATCGACGCCGCCGATCCGTTGCATGGCGGCATCACGACGGAAACTCTCGGCGGCGCCGAGGTGGCCATCGAGTTCACGACTCCCTCTGCAGCGCCGGCGAACGTCCGCGCGTGTCTGGCCGCGGGATGCCCGGTGGTGGTCGGGACGACTGGATGGTACGAGGTTCTCCCGGCGATCACGGCGGAGGTCATCCGCATGGGTGGCGCACTGCTCACCGCGCCGAATTTCTCTGTTGGCGTCGCGGTGTTCGATCGCGTGGTGGCGGAGGCTGCGAGGCTTTTCGCGGCGCTGCCGAGCTTCGACGCGCACATGATCGAGACGCATCACAACCAGAAGAAGGACGCGCCGTCCGGGACCGCGGTGTCGCTGGCGCGCACGGCGGAAGCGGCGATGGGTCGCGCGATTCCGATCACCAGCGTTCGCGTCGGCGCAGTGCCGGGTACGCACGAGCTCATCTTCGATTCGCCGTTCGAGCAGGTGCGCCTGGTGCACGAAGCGCGCGATCGCCGCGTCTTCGCCGAAGGCGCGCTCGTTGCGGCAAAATGGCTGGTCGGCAAGCACGGTGTTTACGGAATGCAGGATGTACTCTCGAGTCGCGAGGGCGACGCCACATGAGCAGCACACAGGGTACGGCCGCCGAGCACCATGACGATGGCTGCCTGGCCGGATGCGGCACGGCGCTCATCACGCCATTCACGGCGTCGGGCTCCATCGACGAGCGTGCGTTGCGCGGATTCGTCGACTGGCAGATCAATGAAGGCATCGACTTCGTCGTGCCATGCGGATCGACTGGTGAGGCCGCGACGATGACCATCTCTGAGCATCGTCGCGTGGTCGAGATCACGGTCGAGCAGGTGCGGGGCAGGGTGCCTGTCGTCGCGGGTGCAGGGTCGAATGACACCGTGAAGGCAATCGAGCTGTCGCGCGTCATGAAGGAGGCGGGCGCCACGCACCTGTTGCACACCTCGCCCATGTACAACAAGCCGCCGCAGCGGGGCATCGTGGCTCACTTCACCGCCATCGCCGAGGCCGTCGACCTCCCGATCGTGATCTACAACGTGCCCGGTCGCACCGGCAGCAATGTCGACGCGGCGACGACGCTCCACCTCGCATGGCATCCGCGCATCGTGAGCGTGAAGGAAGCATCGGGCAACCTGCCGCAGATCACCGACTGCATTCGCGGGAAGCCATCGGGCTTCACCGTCCTTTCCGGCGACGATGAACTCACCCTCCCCATCCTCGCGCTTGGCGGCGACGGATTGGTCTCCGTGGTCTCGAACGTCGTTCCCGGGCTCATGAGCACACTGGTGCGGCTCGGTCGCGAGGGTCAGATGGAAGAGGCACGTCACATACACATGCGACTGCTGCCGTGGATGCGCATGGCGTTCATCGAGTCGAATCCCATTCCGGTCAAGGCTGCCCTTTCGCTGATGGCGATGTGCGAGAACGTGTTGCGATCACCGCTCCTTCCCATGAGCGACATCCATGACGCCGGCGTGCGCGACGCACTCCGCACCGCGGGGGCACTCACATGATGGCGCGTCTCGAGGTCACCGACGCGGAGTTCGCCGCCACCATCCTGCGCTATGCAGACACTCCCGCGGGTGAGGCACTTCCCGACGACGCCGAACAGGTCGTGGACACCCTGCTGGGCGGCCTCGAGCGCGGTGCGGTGCGCGCCGCCGAGCGTGGCGCCGATGGCGCATGGACGGCCGTCACGTGGGTGAAGCGCGGCATCCTGCTCGGCTTTCGCGTGGGCCGCATCGTCGACATGTCGCTCGGCGGACATCATGGCGAGCCGAAGCTCGGCTTCTTCGACAAGCATACGTATCCGCCGCGGCAGATCACACTCGAGACAGGAGTGCGCGTGGTGCCCGGCGGCTCCTCGGTGCGACGCGGTGCGTATCTCGCGCCGGGCGTTGTCTGCATGCCGCCGATGTATGTGAACGTCGGGGCCTGGGTCGGTGCCGGCACCATGATCGACTCGCACGCACTCGTCGGGTCGTGCGCGCAGATCGGCGAGCGCGTGCACCTGAGTGCGGCGGCCCAGATCGGCGGCGTGCTCGAGCCGGTGAATGCTGCCCCCGTCGTGATCGAGGACGACGTCCTCGTGGGCGGCAACTGCGGCGTCTACGAGGGCACGATCGTGCGCGCAAAGGCGGTCCTCGCGTCGGGTGTCATCCTCACGCGCGGCACCCCCGTGTATGACCTCGTGCACGAGCGCGTGTACCGCGGCAGCGCGGACGCGGCGCTCGAGATTCCTGCCGGGGCGGTGGTGGTTCCCGGCGCTCGGCAGGTGAATGCGGGGTGGGGCAAGGAGCAGGGACTCTCGCTGCAGACACCCGTCATCGTGAAGTACCGCGATGAGAAGACGGATCTCGCGACCGCACTCGAAGGGTGGCTCCGCTGACCGACACCCGCTTCCGTGTGGCTGGCACGCTGCGCGTGCCCGGCGACAAGTCGATCTCGCACCGGTCGCTGATCTTCAGCGCGCTCGCCGGCGGAACCTCGCGCGTCCAGAACATCCTCCTCTCCGCCGACGTCCAGTCCACCGCCGGCGTGCTGCGCGCCCTCGGCGTTCAGATCCCGGAACTTGGCACTTCCCTCGAGATCCCGGGCGTCGGTCCGGCCGGGCTCGCGCCACCGCAGCAGGACCTCGACTGCGGCAACAGCGGGACGTCGGCGCGGCTTCTGGCCGGCGTGGTGGCAGGATCTGGCCTCGCCGGCCGCTTCGTCGGCGACGAGAGTCTCAGCCGCCGACCCATGCGGCGCATCAAGCGTCCCCTCGAGGCCATGGGCGCCAAGATCGAGACGAGTGCGCAGGGCGGATTGCCCATGGTGGTAAATGGCGCAACACTCGCACAGGTGGAGTGGAGCAACGATACGTCCAGCGCCCAGGTGAAGAGCTGCATCCTGCTCGCCGCACTCTGCGCGGGTGTGGAAGCCACGGTGCGCGAGCCGCACCGGTCGCGCGACCACACGGAGCGCATGCTCGCCGCCCACGGTGTGGAGGTCTGGGTCAACGAGGGCGCCGTGCTGCTGTTTGGCGGACAATCGCTCTCCGCACTCGACATCGACGTGCCAGGCGACCCGTCGTCCGCCGCCTTCTTCGCGGCGCTGGCGGCACTCGCGCCGCGTGGCGAGGTGTTGCTGGAGCGCGTGTGCGTCAACGAGACGCGGACCGGTTTCATGGCCGCGCTGGGTGAAATGGGCGCGTCCGTCGAGCTGGAACACAAGCGGCTCGAGAGCGGTGAGTGGATTGCCAACATCCGCGTCGTGGGTGGTACCCCGCTGCGTGGCGTCACGATCGGACGCGAGGCGATACCGACGCTCATCGACGAGCTCCCGCTCCTCGCGTGCCTCGCCGCCTACGCCGACGGCGAAACCCGCGTCAGCGGGGCGGAGGAGCTGCGCGTGAAGGAAAGCGACCGCATCGCTGCTGTCGTCTCGAATCTCAAGGCCCTGGGCGCCGACGCCGAGGAGCTTCCCGATGGATTCGTCATCACGGGAACGAAGCCGAGACTTCACGGAACGGTCGTGACGTACGGCGATCATCGCATGGCGATGGCATTCGGCGTGCTCGCCGCGTTGCCCGGCAATGAGATCGCCATTGACGACCGCGATTGCGTGGCCGTGTCGTATCCGCGATTCTGGGACGACCTGCGCCTGGTGACGACGTGAGCAGCGAATCACGACCGATGGTGATCGCCATCGATGGTCCTGCGGCCTCCGGCAAGTCATCCACCGCACAATGGGTGGCCCAGCGGCTCGGTTACCTGCACGTGGATTCCGGCTCCCTGTATCGCGCGCTCACGGCGGCGACGCTGCGAACGGGAGAGCCAGTCGAAAGGTGGACGGCGGACGTCATGCTGGCGCAGGGCGATCGAATCTCGCTGCGGTCGGGAGCGCACGCGTTCGAAGCGCTGATCGACGGGGCGCCGGTGGAAGATGAGCTGCGCGGCAGCGTGGTAACCACGCACGTCTCGCAGGCGGCCAGGATGCCGGCCGTGCGCGTGTGGGTAAACGAGCGGGTGCGTCGGGCGGCCGAGACACAGCACGTTGTCGTGGATGGCCGCGACATGGGGACGGCCGTATTCCCGGACGCGCCGCTCAAGATCTTCCTGATCGCGGATCCGTGGGAGCGCGCTCGGCGCCGGCTCACCCAGCGGCTGGATCGCCGGGCGACGGATGCGGAGATCGCGGAAGAGGTCGACGCGCTCGTTCAGCGGGACGCCAGGGACGCGACGCAGACTGTCCAGGCCAAGGACGCC
>JBBQFW010000142.1:0-9619 GCA_038322445.1 Gemmatimonadales bacterium | reverse complement strand
ACCTGGTACTCGGCGAACAGCGAGAGCACGAGCGCGTTGAGCGAACACGCGGTCTCGAGGCTGTGCCCGAATGGCTTCTCCACCACGATGCGAGCCCACGGCCGCGCATCGGGACTGTCCTTGCGTGGCACCAACCCGCTGTTGGCGAGATGCCGCACGATCGGCTCGAACACGCTCGGCGGAACCGCGAGGTAGAAGAATCGATTGCGCTCATCCTCCGCACACGACTGCTCGATTTCGTCGAGCCGCGCCTTGATGCCAGCGTAGGCGCTCTCGTCGCTCGCATCGCCGCCCGAATAGAAGATGCGCTGCGCGAGCCACTGCCAGGCCTCCTCGTCAACGTGCTTCACCTCGTCTGATTCGGCGAGCGCCGCGCGCATCTTTTCGCGAAATGACTGATCCGTTTCCGACGCCTCGCGCCCCACGGCGAGCACCGCGAAGCGCGGAGCCAGCAGGTGCTCCGCCGCCAGTGTGTACAACGCGGGGAAGAGCTTTCGCTTCGTCAGGTCGCCGGTCGCCCCGAAGATCACCATCGTACACGGATCGGCACGCTCGGCCTGGTGTCCGATGGTTCCGAACTCCGCGGTCGGTCGCGCGGTGGTCCTTACGCCTGAAGTCATGCTTGCACAGTTGAACGTTTAGATGCGAAGAAATGGAAGATCGTACCAGGTACTGCGTACCCTGTACCAGGAATGGCATAAGGCCTCCGCGGAACAGTGGAAAGAATCCTCTCCCTTACGGCTTGGCTACCTGGTACGCGTACGCTCTTGAGTAAAATAGCGTCCACTGTTCCCCGTGGGTCATATGCCAGTCAGGGTACCAGGTACGCGCTTCCTGCCGTCTAGTATTCCACCAGTACCGCGCGTGCCGGAGCCCCGTCCAGCCCTGCAAACTTGACCGGCAGGCAGCGCAAGTCATAATTGCCCGCCGGCGGCTCACTCAGCAACAGCCCTTCCACGATGATGATTCCTTGCTCGAGCAGCGTGCGGTGCGTCAGGTGGTGTCCGGAGTGGAACTGCTCCACCGACAGGTAGTCCACGCCCACGAGCTGTACGCCGAGCGACGCGAGATACGCCGCGCCGTCCGGCGCGAGGTACGTGTAGTCCGGATGAAACTCGGTACTGCCGCTCGCCAGCCACGCGGAGTTCCGCGTCTTCAGCAGCACGCGTGTCACGCCGGTGAGGTCGTGCGCCCGCAGCTCGGCCTCCCCCACACGCATTACGGCATCCGAGAACGCGATCAGTCGACACGGCCCCATCAGCACGTCGAGCGCGAGCGCATCGACGCCGGCGCCGTCATCGAAGAAGTGCTTCGGCGCGTCGACGTGCGTCCCCGTGTGCGAGCCGAAGTCCACGCGCGACACGTTCGCGCCCGCGCCCTGCGAGATCGCCTGCTGTGACGTGATCGAGATGACCGGATTGCCGGGATAGACCACGCCGCCCGTGCGGAGGGTCACCGAAATGTCATGGATACGCTTGCCGCTCATTGGCTCTTGTCCCCGTGTGGTGATGGTGCATCCGGCAGGATGGCGCTCGCGACACCGAAACCGTCTGCGTCGCGCACGCCGCGCGCGATCGTGCGGCGCAATTCGTCCTGCGCTGAGAGGAGCGCGCCACGATTCCGCCGGAAGCGCCGCCCCGATTCGACGACGAACAGGTCGCACAGCGCCAGCTCGTGCGCGCAGGTCGACTCGCCCTTCTCGCCCAGCAGTCGCTGTGTGCGCGCGAGGACACACGCCGTGGCGAACATCTCGATCGCCATCTCGCTCAGCCGCTCCAGCTCCTGCTGCCGATCGACGACCTCCTTCCGATACTGCCGGATCACCCGCTCGGTTCCATCGCGCAGCTCCGCCACATGCTTCTCGAAGTGTCGCGCGTGCCCCTGCAGGCGCTCGTGCAGCGTCACGTCGAGCGTTGCCGTCGACCCAAGTCGCTCCGCGATCCGCGACGCCGCGAAGTCCGACAGCAGCCCGAGATTCTTGAGCGGACGACGGAGCGCGACGCCGAGCTCCTTCAGCTCCTCCGCCGGCCCGCGAATGCCGTTCAAGGAGATGAAGAGGCGGAGGATGTCGTTCGTCCCCTCGAAGATCCGGTTGATGCGCGCGTCGCGCAGCGTCCGCTCGTACGGATACGGCTTCACGAAGCCACGCCCGCCCGCGACCTGCACCATGTCATCTGCAGCGCGCCAGAGCATCTCGCTCGCGAACACCTTGCAGCACGCCGCCTCCAGCGCGTAGTCGCCGTCGGGCACCTCGGCCAGGCGGGTGAGCTGTGCCTGCATTGCCTCCGCGGCGTAGAGGTCGGTCGCGGTGCGCGCGAGCTTGCGCTGCGTGATCTCGAAGTCCGCGATCGGCCGGCCGAACTGCACGCGTGACTCCGCGAACTCGACCATCTGCGACAGGATCCGCTTCGTGCCATCCGTGCACCCGGCCGACAGCGACATCCGTCCCCCGTTCAACACCTGCACGGCGACGGTAAACCCCTTGCCGACCGTACCGAGCACGTGATCGGCGGGTACGCGCATCTCCTCGTACAGCAACTCCGCCTGGGTCGAGCCGCGAATGCCCATCTTGCGGAAGGTCCGCACCACCTTGAACCCCGGCATGTCGGGCCGGATGATGAAGGCGGTTGGCCGCAGGACCGTGACGCCATCGCGCTCCACCGGCGTCTGCGCGAAGGTCGCGATCACGCCGGCGCGTTGCCCATTGCCGATCCAGTGCTTGTGGCCCGTGAGCGTCCAGCTTCCGTCGTCGTTGGGCCGCGCCTGCGTCACGATGTTCTGCGCGTCCGAACCCGTTTCCGGCTCCGTGAGCGCGTAGGCCGCGAGCGTATCTCCCCTGGCCAGCATCGGGAGGTAGCGCTGCTTCTGCTCCTCCGTGCCGAAGAGCACGATGGCCTTGGAGCCGAGCCCGCAATGCACGGCGACCAGCACGCCGAGTGAGGGATCAAGGCTCGACAGCGCGCCGAACACGTGCGAGTAGGCCGTCGGCGAGAGGCCGAGCCCGCCATACTGCTTCGGGATGGAAATCGCGAGGAATCCGGCCGTCGCGAGCGCCTGGATGACATCCTCGGGAATGCACTCCTCCTCGTCGAACTTCGCGGAGTCGATGAGCCCTCGACTCATGACCTCCAGGTCGGCAAGCAGCCGGCGTACCGTGCGCGCCTCCTCTGGGTCGCGCTCGTCGAGCGGGGCTGGGAACGGAAAGAGAAGGCTGTCGTGAATCGTGTCGGCGAACATGCCCCGCACGAACGAGAGGGCGTCATCGCTCATGGCTCAAGGTTAGGGATGGGGCGGAATCTTCACCAGACGGACACGGACAGCGAGTTGGCCTGAAGCACTAGAACGGCAGCAAGTGTAGCGGATACACCACACACCAGCAGCGGTGACGTCTGCGCGCCTTCCGTGCCGAACGCCACAAATCATTGCGATCTGGCGATTTGGCGGATCGAGTGCGCTTCGCAACCTACGACCGGGCGCTCAGCGCGGCCGAGGTCGCTGATCTGAAAGTGGTCGACGGCACCGTCACGCCGGAGCCAGCGAGTTTCGTGCTATTTGGCACGGGCCTCCTCGCGATTGCTGGAGTAGCGAGGCGTCGCGTCAGGGGCTGACATCTGCTTCGCGCAGAAGTCGAAGATCCCCTCGAACAAACAGCGATGCGCAGCGTAACATGAGAGGCGCTGGCGATTAAATTTTCGCTATGCGCTTCTCTTTCGTTTGCGTCGCCGGTGTGGCGATGATCACGCTCGCCGCCTGCCACAGCGGCGCGCCGGTTGCCGCCGCACCCGCGCCCGCGCCGGCTCCCGCCGTCAGGACCACGTACGCCAAAGGCGAAGACGTCCTGACCGCAATGCACGACCGCTATGCCGGCAAGTGGTACAACACGCTCACCTTCACGCAGAAGACATCGCGCCTCGCCGCCGACGGCAAGTGGAACGTGCAGACCTGGTACGAGGCGATGCGCGTTCCGGGTCAGTTGCGCATCGACTTCGATCCTGTCAGCGCCGGCAACGGTGTGCTCTACACGCGCGACAGCGCTTTCGCGGTCACGAACGGCCGCTCGCTCCGCGGACAGGCGTCGATCAACCCGCTCCTGCTGCTCGGCTTCGACGTCTACGGCAACACGCCCGCACGAACCGCGTCACTGCTCCGCAAGGAAGGGTATGACCTGACCGTCGTGCACCGCGACACCTTCCAGCAGCGCCCGATGATCGTCGTGGGCGCCCACACCGGCGACATGCACCACCGTCAGTTCTGGGTAGATGCAGAACGGCTCTACTTCGTGCGCATACTCGAGCCCGCGCCTCGCGATTCGTCGAAGACGCAGGACATCCGCTTCCTCAACTACGAGCCGCGCGGCGGAGCCTGGATCTCACCGCGTGTCGAGGTGTGGACCGACGGAAAGCTCGGCTTTCACGAGGACTACAGCGACATGCGCACCAACGTTGCCCTCGATGATGCGCTCTTCGATCCCACGAAATGGAAGACGGCGAGGCACTGGATGACGCCGTGATCGCCGCCGAGCCCTAGCGCGGCCCGATCTGCGAGTTGGTCTTCGCCAGTGCCGAGCGAAGAACGCCAGCGAGGCGGACGGCATCGTCGTTCGCCCAGAAGTGCATGAAGAACAGGCGCGGCTCCTCCATCAGCATATGGCTGTGCAGGGCGGTGGACTCAATGCCTCCCTCCTGCAGCGCGCGAATCACGTCGTTCACCTCCGATGCGCGCATCACGAAGTCGCCGGTGATGGCTGCCTTGCCGCCACCCGTTGGCTGGAAGTTGATCGCGGTTGCCACGCCCATCGACGCCGGGATTTCCTCGGTCCCTTCGCGGATCGTCTCGGCCCGTGGTACGCTCACCTGGTAGACGAGGCCGTTGAGCTTTCCGGCTACGCCGAGTGCCCGCGCGATACCGGCGGTGTCGAGGTCGGCGGCGCTCGCCGCGGCAGGTGCTCCCGGAGTCCCCAGCGGGGTGCGCGTGGTGGCGAGCGCGGTCCGGATGGCCCGCGCGATGTCGGTGGCGTCCCCATGCGCGCTGATGTGCATGTACATCACGCGCGGGGATTCGTGGAGCACGTGGTTGTGCACGGCGGTCTGCTCCACGCCGCCCGCCTGCAACGCGCGCATCACCGGCGTGACCTCGTCTTCCGTGAGCACGAGATCGCCCATGACCATGGCATGGCCGTCAGCCATTGGGCGGAATGCCACCCAGGACCCGAGGGCGAATGCGGGCTTCAGGAGCACTCCCGACGCGGAGACCTGAAGGTCGCCGCGCGGAAAGCTGTATTTCATCACGCCACCCGGCTGCGCCGCGCCGGCTCGACCGAGTGCCGCGTCGGTGCTGCCCCACACGCCCGCAGGAACAGCCTGGGCCGTGGCGCTCTGCGACGAGGTGGCGCAGCCAGATGCCACGATGCCGATGATGGCGAGCCGGGTGACGATCGCGCTTGAATGCATGACGGAATGGCCTCGGGGAGCGTTGGAGTGAGTCTTTGATGAGACTGCCCTGTTGCCTCGCGCCCGCAAGACCGGCGAGATGGCTACCACACGATCATGCAGTGGACGAACGACGTCCTCGCGTTGGATCTGCGCTGCTGCCAGTGGCGCCCAACATCGTATGAACGGCACGCCAGCCACGTAAGCCATTGACGACGCCAGCATGTGGGATGCCGCTATGACGGGGTGCCTCGCAGCGCCATGAGTTGTGAACGCAGCTCCGTCGAATCGCCCGTTGGGCGGTCGCAGGTGTTGTGGTGGCAGACGTACGCCGTGGGGATTGCGCTCGCCCGTCCGGCAAGGAGCGCAACCGCATCGCGCGCCTCGCCACCGGCCATGACCAACGACGGCAGGTAGACCTCCGCGACCACGCGATGGAGCGCCCCAAAACGAGCGTCCGAACGTTCGCCGACGATTGCCACCTCGATCGCCCCACGCACGGCGAGATCCGCGGCACCCAGCGCGTGACCGAATGCCGTGGGGTAGCGCGCCATGGGCTCGGCGATGGTCTCGAGTACGTGCGTTGCCTTCACGACGTGATCGCGCGCGCCGGTGAGATCGCCAAGAATCAACAGCAGCTCCACCGCGAGCGACGTCCCGCTCGGCTGCGCATTGTCAGTGGCATCGCGCGGGCGCGTGACCAGGGTCTCGCCATCGGACGCCGTGTCGAAAAAGGCCTGCGCGTCGTCGTCCCAGAAACGGGCCACGATCTCGTCGCCCAGCCGGATGGCCTGCTCCAGCCATCGTGTCTCGAACCGGAGGTTATAGAGCGACACGGCCGCGAGGCCGAGCGCCGCGTGATCCTCCAGGAAACCCGGAATTTTCGCGACGCCGGACTTGAACGTTCGCATGACACGTCCGTCCTGCACGAGCGCACGAAAGAGAAAATCACCGCTGCGTAGCGCCATCTGGGCGAGGTCGTCGTCGAGGAACACGCGCGCGGCTTCCGCAAGCCCGCGCACCATGAGTCCGTTCCATCCGGCCAGGATCTTCTCGTCGCGACCGGGCCGCACGCGCCGCTCCCGTGCGTCGTACAGGATGCGTTCGGCGCGCTCGACTGCCGTGCGCAGCTCGGGCATGGTGACGCCGTGGTGGTCCGCGAATGCATCGGGCTCGTGCGGCACGTTGAGGATGTTGCGTCCCTCGAAGTTGCCTTGCGCGGTAACGCCCCAGTACGCGGACAGCAGTGCCGCGTCCTCGCCGAGCAGCGACGCGAGCTCACTCGCATCCCACACGTAGTAGCGTCCTTCGTGGCCCTCGCTGTCGGCGTCGAGCGAGGAGTAGAAGCCCCCCTCGGGCGACATCATCTCCCGGGCGAGCCACGCGATCGTCTGGCGCGTGACGCGCTCGACTTCGTCGTTCCGAATAGCCTGCCAAAGATGCGCGCCGAGCCGAACGAGGAGTGCATTATCGTACAGCATTTTCTCGAAGTGCGGCACGAGCCACTCCGCGTCCACGCTGTAGCGCGAGAAGCCACCACCCACTTGATCGTATATCCCGCCGCGGGCCATCTGCTGAAACGTGTGCGTCACGATCGCCAGCAACCGTTCATCGCCGGTGCGCGCCCACTGCCGCAACGCAAAATCGAGCGCCATCGTGGGTGGAAACTTCGGTGCGCCGTCGAAGCCGCCGTACACCGGCTCATAGCGTCGCCGCAGTCCGTCCGCGGCGCGCGTGAAGAGGTCCTCGCCGAGCGGGCCGGTTGCCTGCGTCCGCTCGGTGCTCGCCTTGTACAGTTCGCGCATCTGCGCCGTCGTGCGCGCAACACTGTCCTGTCGATTGCGCCACGCGTCGGCGACGCCGAGCAGCACGCGGCGGAAGCTGGGCGTGCCGTGCCGGTCGTCGGGCGGGAAGTATGTGCCGGCGTAGAATGGCTCGCCGTCGGGGGTAAGGAACACCGTCATCGGCCATCCGCCGTGGCCGGTCATCGCCTGCGTCGCCTGCATGTAGATCGCGTCGATGTCGGGACGCTCCTCGCGATCGACCTTGATGCACACGAAATGTTCGTTCATGAGCGCAGCGGTCGCGTCGTCCTCGAACGACTCCCGCTCCATCACGTGGCACCAATGGCACGCCGCATAGCCAATGCTCAGCAGGATCGGCATCGCATCCGCGCGCGCGCGCGCGAGTGCGACGTCGCCCCATGGATGCCAGTCCACGGGATTGTGCGCGTGCTGGAGGAGGTAGGGGCTGGTCTCGTGCTCGAGTAGATTCGGCATGCCGTGAAGATTAGAACGTTGCAGTGCGAGAAGTGCGGCCTGGAACAGCAACTGACATGTGACGCTTCCTCACGCCTGCCAGCCGCCGTCAGGATCCCTCGACTACTGTCGCCACGCGACCGCCAACGAATTTGCACGAATCCGTCGAACAACAGCGTCGGTCGGTGGGGGAAACTACGGCCGAACGGAAGGTCAAATACGGTTGCTGTTACGACGAACGAACAACGTTCTATTCGACGGATTCGCCTTGATTCGTTGGCGGTGGCGATCGTTCGCAAGTTGAGGATTCTGACGACGCCCTGAATCAATCGGAAGCGTATAAAAATCAGTTGCAGTTGCAGTTCCAGAACGTCGTCCTGGAACAAAAGGAATCGCTGGGCGCTGCTCTCGGGACCGGCACCCTGTCCTACTGTTGTCCACGCTCCTTATGTTCAGGCTTCTCGACTCTTCACCTGAAACGTGTTCCGCAAACTACTGTCCTCACTTCCGAGGCCGGTCCCGCTCGGGATCGCCATCGTCGCCCTTCTCGTCGTTCTCTCCGCCGCCGTGGCGGTTGACCCCGTGCGCGATGCGGTGACGCTCGGACGCGTCAACGAAGTGTCGCTGCGGCTCCCGACTGGATATCTGCTGCTCGCACCGTTGTCGAACGTACTCGACACGCTCACCCTCATGAGCGTGCGCCAGCACATCGCGTTCGTCATCACGATCCTCGTTGTGTATGCGGTGTGGTGGTGGTTTGCGGGTCGTGACGGACTCGACCAGGCGCTGCCGGCACGCCGCGCCCTGCGTGAGCTCGCGCGCATCGGCGTCGGCTTCGTCGTCCTCCTCGCACTGTATGCCGCCGCGGCGGTGCTGCCACGCCCCATGG
Source organism: Gemmatimonadales bacterium (assembly GCA_038322445.1). Classification (GTDB taxonomy): domain Bacteria; phylum Gemmatimonadota; class Gemmatimonadetes; order Gemmatimonadales; family Gemmatimonadaceae; genus AG11. The sequence continues at coordinate 1,043 of JBBQFW010000142.1, read as the reverse complement.
CGCGGCTCGACGCGAGCCCCGATGTCATGGCGATCGACTTCCACACACACACGCGGTACTCGCACGACGGACGTCCCGACTGGACGCCCGCAGCCGTGCGCGAATGGCATCGCGACGCGGGATTCGATGTCGCGTTCATCACCGATCACCGCACGTTCGAAGGCGCGCGCGACGCATGGGCGAACAACCCCACCTCCGCCGGGCAGGGCACGGTGCTGCTGCCCGCCATCGAGGTGGTGTGGAAGGGCGAGCACGTGAACGTCCTCGATGCCGATCGCATGTACCGCGGCATCCTCAACACGACCCTGCGCGACATCGATGACCCGGCGCTGACGATGGTGAGCCTGGTGCCCGGCGCGGAGCCCGTGTTGATCGAGACACTGCCGGGTGACCTCTCCAAGGTGCAAGCGGCGTCGGGCAATGGGACGGCGGGCGTTCGCGCCATCGAGATCGTCGATGGCGCGCCGCGCGGCCTCGGCCAGACACGGGCCGAGCGTGAGCGCATCATCCGCCTTGCCGACAGCACGAACCTGGCGCTCGTGGCGGGCAGCGACAACCACGGATGGGGTCGCACCGCGGCGGGATGGACGCTGATGTTCGTTCGGCAATGGCGGACCGCAACACCCGACGAGTTGTCGAAGACGATCGCGAACGTGCTGCGCAAGGGTGGCCGTGGTTCCACGCGCGTCGTCGCGCGATACGTCGCGAACACGGAGACAGGCCTCGCGCTCCCGCTCACCGCACCGCTGGTTGGCTGGGGCATGTTGCGCGCACTGTCGGCAGACGAGCGCGTCGTGTGGCTCGCGTGGTGCCTGGTGGCGTACCTCGGCTGGCGCATGCTCATGGCCCGTCGTCGCACGAGCGAGACCGCAGTGTGACGCTTGACGACGACGCGCGCCTCTGGCGACAGGCGCTCGGCATCACCGCCATGGCGGCGCTCGTACGTCTCGCATTCGCGGCGTGGCTGCCACTCTACCCCGACGAGACCTACTACTGGGATTGGTCGCGGCACCTCGCGAACGGATACTTCGATCATCCCCCCG
>JBBQFW010000141.1:0-9665 GCA_038322445.1 Gemmatimonadales bacterium | reverse complement strand
TGGGGCGGGGGGGGGGTGCCCGGGGGGGCCCCCCCTGGGGGGGGGGGGGGGGGGGGGGGGGGGGGGGGGGGGGGGGGGGGGGGGGTTTGGGGGGGGGGGGGGGGGGGGGGGTTTGGTGGATTCGGCGGTGGCGGCGGGTTCAGTGGTGGCGGCGGGGGCTCCAACTGGTAATGCGAACATGGCTATGACACTCGAAGAACTCGTAACGCAGCTCCGCTCTGCGTATGGCGCACAGCTCGCCTCGGTGGTGCTGTATGGCTCTGCGGCCGCCGGCGACCATGTGGCGAAGAAATCCGACTACAACGTGCTGGTGCTGCTCGCTCGCATCGAGTCCGGTGCGCTCACGGCCGCGTCGGCGGTGGCGCGCGCGTGGAACGAGGCCGGCAACCCTCCGCCCATGACGATGACCGAGGAGGAATGGCGCCGCTCGTCCGACGTCTTCCCCATGGAGTACAGTGACATCCTCGCACGGAACCGGGTGCTGTACGGCACGCCGCCGTTCGAGGGCATCCGGATCTCGCGCGAGAACCTGCGACTTCAGCTCGAACAGCAGGTGATGGGCAAGCTCCTTCAGCTGCGGCAGGGTGCCCTGCTGGCGGGAACGGACGGCGGACGGCAGGCAGGCTTGATGAGCGCGAGCATCAGCACGATCATGGTGCTCTTTCGCTCTGTCCTGCGACTCGCGGGCGAGACCGTGCCCACCGAGAGTGGCCTCGTCGCCGAGCGCGTCGCCGCACTCGCGGGCTTCAATCCGAAGCCATTCGTTCTTGCGCTCGGCCACAAACGCGGTGACGAGAAGCTGCCGCCCGCAGTCGCCGGCGGGGCCCTGTCCCAGTATCTTTCCGGTGTCGAGCGACTCGACGCCTATCTCGACACGTTCTCCACCCAGGAAGGTCCACTATGAAGCGACGTCGGTTCGTTCTCCTGCTTCCCCTCGTGCTCGCGGCCTGCGGATACAACAACATCCAGCAGTACGACGAGCAGGCAAACTCCGCGCAGGGCCAGATCGAGGTACAGCTCAATCGCCGCGCCGAGCTGATTCCCAGCCTGGTCGCCACGGTAAAGGGGCTCGCCAATCAGGAGCTTGCGGTCTTCGGCGAAGTGGCGCGCGCGCGCGGCGGCCTGCTCAACGCGGTGCAGAGCAAGGATCCGGAGCAGATGGCCAGCGCCAACGCCACGATGAACGGGGCGCTTGGACGACTGCTGGCCGTATCCGAGGCGTATCCGCAGCTGAAGAGCGACCAGGCGTTCCTGAAACTGCAGGATGAGCTCACGGGGACGGCCAACCGCATCGCGGTGTCCCAGACGGACTACAATACCGCCGTGCAGCAGTACAACAGCTACATCCGCACGTTTCCCACGGTGATCACCGCGAAGATGACCGGCGCGAAGCAGCGGAAATATTTCACCGCGCCGAACGAGAACAAAGCGGTCCCGACCGTCGACTTCGGCACGCCTGGCGCACCGGCACAGCCCGTTCCAACCAACACGCCGACGCCTCCGCCGGCAAAGCCATAGCGCTCGCCCAACACAGTCGTCACAACGAAAGAGCGCGACTTGATTTCAAGTCGCGCTCTTTTCGCTGTATGCTCGCAGGCGTTAGCTCGTGTCCATCCCGAAACGGGGATTTCACCTTCGTTCGTCCTGCAACTGTTCGTCATCCCCGCGAAAGCAGGGATCCATTTCTGGGCGTGGTTCAACATGGATTCCCGCTTTCGCGGGAATGACGAGTTTCAGGATGGAGACTAGCTCGCGGCCGCTTTGGGAAACAAGGATTCGCCCTTGTGCACCGTCCATCCCGCTGCGTCGAGGGCGTCGAGCCGGTCGTTGCGCTGTTCTGCCACGGTGCCCGGTCCGCCGATCTGCTCCCACACCGACTGCGCCTTGTTCGGCATGAAGGGCGCGAGCAGCACAGCCTGGCGGGCCAGTTGCCGCACCAGCGCGGAAAGGACGTGATCCAACGCGCGGCGACCGTCCTCGTCGTCGCGCTTCGCAATCTGCCAGGGCTGCATCGTCTGGACGTACTCGTTGCCGCGCGTCACGGTCGCCATGGCGAACTGCAGCGCCTCGTGGAGCAGGTAGCCGCGCGACCCGTCGATGGCGCCGTGATAGGCGGCGATGTCGTCGGCATCCGCGCGATCGATTTCGTCGCGTGGGCCCGAGGGAACCACGCCAGCCCGGTACTTCTCGACCATCGCGATGACGCGGCTCGCAAGGTTGCCCCACGCGTTCGCGAGGTCGGCGTTGTATCGCTCGTCGAAGCGTTCCCACGTGAAGCTGCCGTCGCCGTCAAACGGCACCTCGCGCAGGAGGAAGTACCGTAGTGCATCGGACCCGTGACGGTCGATCGCCTCGCCGACGTCGAGCCGCACACCCGATGACTTGCTGAAGCGCTCACCGCCGAACAGCACGAAGCCGTGCCCCCACACGTGCTCGGGCAGCGGCAGCTCCGCGGCCTTGAGCATGGCAGGCCAGATGATCGCATGGAACCGCGTGATGTCCTTGCCCACGACGTGCAACTCCGCCGGCCACCGTGCCTTGCCGGTCTGACCCGGAAAACCGGTCGCCGTGAGGTAGTTCGGCAGCGCGTCGAACCAGACGTAGGTCGTCTGCACCTCACCGGAGCTGAGCGGCTTCGGGAACGGAATGCCCCAGGCGAGCCGCGAGCGACTGGCCGACACGTCCTCGAGCCCGCGGTCGATCAGCGCGAGCATCTCGTTGCGACGACTCTCGGGCTGCAGGAATCCCGCGCGCCTCGTAAGCAGCGTCTTCAGGAACTCCGCGTACTTGCTCAGCCGGAAGAACCAGTTGCGCTCCTCGACCCACTCGAGCGTGCGCGTCGGGTGCAGCACGCACTTGCCGTCGATGATCTCCGCGTCCTGCTTGAACGCCTCGCACCCGATGCAGTACCAGCCCTCGTACGCCTTCTCGTAGAAGTCGTCAGGACTAAGCTCGATGATGCGTTCGATGAGCGCCTTCACCCCGGCGCGATGCATTGCGTCGGTGGTGCGGATGAACTGGTCGAACGAGATGTCGAGCCGCTTCCACATTGCGCAGAAGGTTTCCGCCAGCGTGTCCACGAGTGCCTGAGGCGCGACACCAAGCTGCGCCGCCGTCTGCTCGACCTTCTGGCCATGCTCGTCCATGCCGATGAGGAAGTGGACGTCGTCGCCACGCATGCGCCGATAGCGCGCGATGGCATCGGCACCGATCTTTTCGTAAGCGTGCCCGATGTGCGGATCGCCATTCGAGTAGTCGATCGCCGTCGTGATGAAGAACTGGCTCACGTGGGCTCCGACTCCGAGGTCGGCTCGTTGGGCACATCACTGGCTGGGGAACTGCCACTCGGCCGATTGCGGCGACCGCCTCGCCTGCCGCGACGACGCTGCGCCCGACGTTCACCCTCGGCGACTGATTCGGCCGTGGTCCCGTCCGCCGGCGTTGCCTCGCGTGGCTCGGGCGCTGCGGTCAGCGGTGCCACGACCGCGGGCGTTGAGCGCGCAGGCGTCGTACGGGACTCTCGGGGTGGACGCGAAGGCACGGAATCGCGCGCCGGACGGGAGTCTCGGCGCAGCGGGGTCAGGACCTCCTCGCGGCTGAAGGAATCAAGGGCGTCCTCCACCGCGACGCGCGATCCCGAAGTCCGCACCGCCGGCGTCTCGGTCGCCGCCGAGATGAGCGACGCCGCAAGCGGGTCGCCCGCCTCATGCATTTCCGTCCGCAGGTCGGCAAGCGGCACGGTACGGACCTCCCCGTCAACCGCACGCAGGGTCACGCGCTCGCGAAAGATGTCGTTGGCAACGACCTTCTCTTCACCCTTCGACGTGCGGATCGTCTTCAGCTCCTTCGGATACTTCCGCCGGCTCTGCACGTAGAAATCGTGCTCGTAGCGCAGGCAGCACATCAGGCGGCCACACGCACCGGAGATCTGCGACGGATTGAGCGAGAGCCGCTGGTCCTTCGCCACGCCCAGGTTCACGGGCCGAAGCTCCGGCAGCCACGAGGCAGAGCAATACTGACGACCGCAGCGCCCGATGCCGTCGAGCCGCTTCGCCTCATCGCGCACGCCGATCTGCTTCAGCTCGATGCGCGTGCGGAACGCCGAGGCCAGCTCACGCACGAGCGTGCGGAAGTCGACGCGCTTCTCCGCCGTGAAGAAGAACGTCAGCTTCTTGCGGTCCCACTGCCACTCGGCATCCGTGATCTTCATGACGAGCGCATTGGCCTTTACGCGCTCCATGGCCTTCCGGCGGGCGTCCTCGTCACTGTCGCGAAGCTCATCATGCCGCTTGAGCTCCTCATTCGTGGCCAATCGCTTTACCGAGCGCGCCGGCGGGAAGCCGAACAGCCCGTGCGGCACCTTCGCTGACCGCTGTTCCGCCGCCTCACCCACGGCATGCACTCGACCGAGGTCTTCCCCCCGATCGGCGTCGACGATCACCGCCGCGGCACGCGGCGGAATCTCGTCAGACTCCCAAAGGAAGAACTCCTTTCGGTTGCCCTTGAACGCGATCTCGATCAGGCAGGACACGTCTACTCCGCGTACTGCCCCATCCGCATGAACTTCTCGCGGCGGCGGCGAACGAGCTTGTCGGGCTTGAGGCGACGCAGGTCGTCGAGCTGACGACAGAGCACCTCCTGCACCGATTTCGCGGTGGTGGCATGGTCCGCATGCGCGCCCCCCGATGGCTCCGAAATGATCTCATCGATCACCTTGAGCTCGAAGAGGTCGGGCGCCGTGATGCGCAGCGCGGTTGCGGCACGTTCACGCATCTCGGGACTCTTGCCATCCTTCCACAGGATCGCCGCGCACCCTTCCACGGTGATCACCGAGTACACGGAGTTCTCCAGCATGTTGACGCGATCTGCGACGCCGAGCGCCAATGCGCCGCCCGATCCGCCCTCGCCGATGACCGTCGCGATGATCGGCGTTTCCAGGCGGCTCATCTCGAACAGGTTGCGCGCGATCGCCTCGCTCTGCCCGCGCTCCTCGGCGCCGAGGCCGGCCCACGCGCCCGGCGTGTCGATGAACGTGATCACCGGGACGTGGAACTTCTCGGCGAGCTTCATGAGGCGGAGCGCCTTCCGGTAGCCCTCCGGGTGCGCCATGCCGAAGTTGCGCTTCAGGTTTTCCTTCGTGTCGCGGCCGCGCTGGTGCCCGATGACCATCACCGTTTCGCCGTCGAGCCGCGCCCACCCGCCCATGATTGCGGCGTCCTCGCGGAATGCCCGGTCGCCGTGCAGTTCGATGAAGTCGGTGAAGCACATCCGCAGGTAGTCGTCGGTGAGGGGGCGCCGGTTGTTCCGGGCCACCTGCACGCGCTGAAGCGGCGTGAGCGAGCGATAGATCTCGTCACGCAGGTTGACCAGCTTCTTCTCGAGCGGAGCGATTTCGTCCGTGACGTTCAACGAACGCTCGTCGGCCATCCTCTTCAGCTCTTCTATCTGGCGTTCGAGCTCCGCGATCGGCTTTTCGAACTCCATGGTGGCAGTCGCCATCCGTATCAGCTCCCGCGCACAAGGCGAACGCGGTCGTTGCCAAGCAACGCCCGCAGGTCGGTCAGTGCGGCCTGAGTGGCCGCCAGTCTGATCGAGCGCGACTTGAGGTGCGCCCGCGTTCCATTCCCGTCACTCCACCGCAGTTCGAGCGCTGGCGCGCCCGAATGCGAGGTGGCATGAGCATCGATCACTGCACGGACATCCGTGATTGCATCGGGCGTGATGGGCTCGCCGAGCGTGAGCTCGATCGAGATGGACACCTGCCCGTTCAACCGCAGCTCGGCGAACGGGGTGACCGATTCCACGATGAACGTGGGACTGTCCGCATCCTGGTCGCGCTTCGAATATCCGCCCTTCATCACTACGGGTACGTCCGCGCGCACCCGATCTGCAAGCAAGCCCCAACTCTCGGGAAACACCAGTACCTCGGAAGATCCCGAAAAGTCCTCGACTGTCAACCGGGCGAACTCCGCGCCCGAGCGCTTGCTCGTCTGGCGCTTGATCGCCGTGACCACCACCCCCAGCGACATCGGTTCCGGGGTCCAATTGCCGAGCTGACTCACGGTGTGCGAGGCAAACAGCTCGCACTCCATCCGGTACGGCTCCAGCGGATGGCCGCTGATATAGAAGCCGAGGATCTCCTTTTCCTTCGCCAGCCGCTCGGATTCGGCCATGGGTCCCACATTCGGCAGCGTGCGTTCGGCCGGCGCGGCACCCGACGTCTCGTCCACGGGCGACCCGAAGAGCGACACCTGGCCCATCTCCCTTTCCTGCTGCTTCAGCGACGACTCCTGCATCGCGGAGTCCAACGCGGACCAGTACTGCGCGCGATGCCCGCCCAACCCATCCATCGCGCCCGACGAGATGAGCGCCTCGAACACGCGCTTGTTGCAGGCCCGCAGGTCGACGCGATCCGTGAAGTCGAAGAAGCTGTCGAACAGCGACTCGCGCTTGGCCACGAGGACGGCGTCGATCGCGCCCCGACCGACATTGCGCACGGCGCCGAGTCCGAAGCGAATGCGCTTCTCGTCGAGCACGGTGAACTTGTAATTCGACTCGTTCACGTCGGGCGGCAACACTTCGATCCCGAGCTCGCGCGCCTCGTTGATGAACTTCACGACGGAATCCGTGTCGCCGATGGACGACGAAAGGATCGCGGCCATGAAGTCGGCAGGGAAATGCGCCTTGAGCCACGCGGTGTGGAACGAGATGACCGAGTACGCAACCGAGTGCGACTTGTTGAAGCCGTACCTGCCGAACGTCTCGATCTGGCCGGAGAGCTCCTCGATGATCTTGCGGTCGTAGCCGCGCGCGATCGACTTCTCGACAAACTTGCCGAGCTCCTTCTTGATGAGCTCCGCGTCCTTCTTGCCCACCGCCTTCCGCAGCACGTCGGCTTCGGCGAGGGAGATGCCCGCGAGCACCTGCGCCAGCCGCATCACCTGCTCCTGATAGGTGATGACACCGTACGTGGGCTCGAGGATCGGCTCCAGCTCGGGCAGCGCGTAGGATACCGGTTCTTCGCCACGCTTGCGCCGCTGATACACCTTGTGCATCCCCGCGTCGAGCGGGCCCGGGCGCATGAGCGCGTTGCTCGCCACGAGATCGTCGAAACGATCGCAGCGCATGGAGCGCAGCATGTCCGTCGCGAGGGCGGACTCGAACTGGAACACGCCCGTCGTCCGCCCAGCGCGGAGCATGCGATAGACCTCGGGATCTTCCATGTCCACGGAGTCGAGGTCCGGGCGCACGCCCGTCCGGTGCTGGATGTTGTCCAGCGCGTCGCGGATGACCGTGAGCGTCGTCAGCCCGAGGAAGTCCATCTTGAGCATGCCGGCATGCTCAAGACAATTCATGTCGTACTGCGTGACGATGACCGTCTCGTCGCTGCCCGCGCCTGCCCCCTTGCTGTTGACGGTCAGGATCGGCACGTAGTCGTCGAGCGGACCCGGCGCGATGACGACACCGGCCGCATGCACCCCCGTGTGGCGTGACAACCCTTCGAGCGAGATCGCATAGTCGAGGAGCGTCTTGTAGCGCCCATCGCTCCCATAAAGTTTCTTGATCTCGGGCACCTCCTTGATGGCATCCTTCACCATCAGCGAGAACGCCGGCCCGTTCGGAATCAGCTTCGCCAGCGCGTCCGTTTCCGCGGGCGTGAAGCCGAGCGTGCGGCCGACGTCCTTGATGGCGGCGCGCGACTTCATCGTTCCGAACGTGACGATCTGGCCGACCGACTCCTTCCCGTACTTCTGGCGCACGTACTCGATCACCTCGCCGCGCCGCTCGAAGCAGAAGTCGACGTCGATATCGGGCATCGACACGCGCTCCGGATTCAGGAAGCGCTCGAACAGCAGGTCGTACTTGAGTGGGCAGACGTCGGTGATCTTCAGTGAATACGCCACGATCGACCCCGCCGCGGACCCTCGGCCAGGTCCCACCGGGATGTCGAGATCGCGCGCCGCCTTGATGAAGTCGTAGACGATGAGGAAGTAGCCCGCGTAGCCCGTCTTCGTGATGACGCCCAGCTCGTACTCGAGTCGCTCCTTCACCTCGGTGGACAGCTCGCTGCCGTAGCGCGCGTGCGCGCCCTCTGTGGCCAGCCGCACGAGCAGCTCATTCTCCGTCTCGACGCCCGCCGGCAACGGGAACGAGGGCACGTAGTACTTCTTCTCGAACGCGAACCCGGCCTCGTCGGCGATCTTCAGCGTGTTCGAGATAACGTCCGTCCGGCCCGGAAAGCGCGCCGCCATCTCCGCGTGGTTCTTGAAGTACAGGCCCCGGTCGTAGTGCATCCGGTTCTGGTCGCTGTAGTCCTTCCCGAGGCCGATGCAGAGCAGCACGTCGTGCGCGTCGTGATCGTCCGGCTTCAGGAAGTGCGTGTCGTTCGTCGCGATGACCGGAAGCCCGAGGTCGGCCGAGAGCCCGAAGATCCGCTCGTTCAGCTTCGCCTGGCCCTCCGAATCGTGCGCCTGCACCTCCAGGTAGTACCGATCCTTGAACACGTTCGCGTACCACTCGGCGGCCTCACGCGCGGCAGCGGCGTCGCCCTTCTCGAAATTCGACGCGATCTCGCCGGCGAGGCACGCTGAGCTGACGATCAGCCCCTCGCTGTACTTCGCCAGGAGCTCCCGGTCGACCCTTGGTTTCGAGTAGAACCCCTCGGTGTACGCGAGCGACGACAACTTCACGAGGTTCTTGTAGCCCCGCATGTCGCGGGCGAGCAGGACCAGGTGGTAATACGGCTTGGCGCCGGGCGAGGGACGTCCGCGCGTGCGGCGGTCGCCCGGAGCCACGTACGCCTCCATCCCGATGATCGGCTTGAGCTTCGCCTTGACCGCCTTCTCCTGGAACTCCCACGCCGCGTGCAGGTTCCCGTGATCGGTGATGGCCAGCGCCGGCTGCTCGAACTCGAGCGCGCGAGCGATCAGGTCATCGATCCGGTTTGCGCCGTCGAGGAGTGAGTACTCCGAGTGGCAGTGGAGGTGGACGAAGGACATCTTGGGAAGGATAGCGACCGCGACCCCTGCCGTCAAAGCCTCGCGACACCTCAGCGATGTGTGTAAGTGATTAATCAACAACGAGTTAAATGGCTGAGGCGAGTGCTCATCGGGCTCGTCGTTTTGCTCGGATTGGGCCTTGCGTGCCTACTTGTGTTTCCGGTTGGACGATACCTCCTGCGCGCTGGATGGGAGGAGGCCGGCATCCTCGCTCGGCGGCGGCCCATCACGGACGTCGTGACCGATCCGGCGACATCGCCGATGTTGCGCGCGAAGCTGAAGCTCGTGCAGGACGCCCGCACGTTCGCGCGGGATTCGCTGGGACTGCGAACCGGACAGAGCTTTACGACCTACAGCACGCTCGACAGCGACACGCTGGTGCTCGTTCTGTCGGGCGCCTATCGCGACAAGCTCGTGCCGTACACCTGGTGGTTTCCGATCGTCGGCCGGGTGCCGTACAAGGGCTACTTCGACTTCGCCGAGGCGAAGCGCCAGCTGGCTGACCTCACCGCGCGTGGCTTCGACGCGCGCCTTGGCGGCGCCTCCGCATTCAGTACGCTCGGCTGGTTCAACGACCCGCTCCTGCCAACCACGGTGCGCGGCGACACGCTGAACCTGGCCAATACCGTCATCCACGAGCTGACGCACAACACCTACTACGCGTCG
>JBBQFW010000140.1:0-9673 GCA_038322445.1 Gemmatimonadales bacterium | reverse complement strand
CGAGAAGGATGGCCGCATTCGCCTGCAGCCGGCCAATGAGTCGATGGAGCCGCTCTACGTCCACGAGAACGACATCTCGATCCAGGGCATCGTTGTCGGGGTGATGCGGCGCTACTGACCCTCGATGTGGGCGGCGCATTGATCGTCGTCAACACCGTTTGGCCGTGACTCGTGGGCGGCGTGCTCGGGAATTCGCGCTGATTTGCCGCAGGTGCGTTGCCCGCGAATAACGTCCGTGTTCTTACGCTCGACCCGACGATGGCGCTCCCTGGGTCGCCCTCAGCCTGTTGAGCGCCCGAATCCCGGCGCCATTCGCCAGCCCTGACCTCGCGGCTGCGATGGCATCTCCAAATTCAGCGGGGCCGCCCGGCGCTACGAACAGCGCGGCGGCGGCGTTCAGCACCACCGCCGCCATGGCGGTTGGGGGCGCGAGCCCGGAGAGCACCGACTCGATCGCCGCGGCATTCGCGGCGGGCGGTCCGCCCGCGAGCTCCTCGGCGATCCCAGCGCCAACGCCGTGGTGCGCCGGGTCGATGGTCCACTCGCGCACCTCGCCATCCTGGATCTGCACCACGTGCGTTGTCCCGAGAGGGGAGATCTCGTCCATTCCCGGCTCCCCGTGCACGACGAGGGCATGCACGGTGTCGAGCGCCCGGAGCGCACCGGCGATCAGCAGTACCCGTTTCGCGTCCGCGACTCCCACGACCTGGCGACCCGCGCCGGCCGGATTCGCGAGCGGACCCACGATGTTCATCACCGTCGGTATCGCGAGCTCACGGCGCACTGGCCCAACGTGCCGCATGGCGGGATGCATCAGCGGCGCGAACATGAAGACGATCCCCGCGTCGCGAAGCGACTGCTCCATCACGTCCACGCTCACCTCGACAGGAACACCGAGTGCCTCTAGGACATCTGCACTCCCGCACTGCGACGTGAACGAACGGTTGCCGTGCTTTGCCACGCGGACGCCGAGGCCGGCGGCGAGCAGCGCGGCCGCGGTCGAGATGTTGAACGTCCCCACCGCTCCGCCGCCGGTTCCGCACGTGTCGACCAGGTCGGCGGGATCGGTGGCGGACAGGCGCACCATGGCGCCGCGCATGGCGCGCGCGGCGCCGGCCACCTCGGCCGCCGTTTCGCCCTTGACCCGCAGGGCGACGAGTAACGCGGCAATCTGGGCGGAGGTCGCTTCGCCCTCCATGACGGCGCCAAACGCACTCCGCGACTCCGCCTCACTGAGTGAGTAGCCCATCGCGAGCTGTCGAATGGCGTGCTGGAGCGGGGGCGCGGCGCTAGCTGACACTGAGCGTCCCCAACATGCGATCGGCCAGCTTCGATTGGGTCGCCACGAGTGAGATCACGAGGCCGAGCAGCCGAACGCGCTCGACGTCCTCGTCGACGAAGATTCCCTGCATGGCGCGGTTGGCGAGGTTCACCACGCCCACCAGCGCGCCGTGATAGACGAGCGGGAAGCTGATGAACGAACCCGTAGTGAACAGCTCGTCGCGGATGAGTGGATGATGCTTTGCGTCCGCGACGTCCTGGACGAGGAGCGGCTCTCGCGTGGCGGCCACCTTGCCGGCGACGCCGTGGCCGATCGGCACCCGATAGCCGGCGCTCACGTTGGGCGAGATGCCCTTCGCCGCCGCCAGATAGAGCGCGTTCTCCTCCGGAATGTGGAGCAGCAGCGAGCAGCGTTGCGCACCCATGTCGTCACCCACGAGGGTGAGGAGGCCGTTCACCAGATCGCGTGCATCCTTCGTCGCGGCGTCGAGGCTGAGCACGCGATCGATGAGGTAGATGGTGCGCGTCTTCTGCCGCAGCGATTCGCTGCGGCGGTGGAGCTCGATGTGCGCCAGCTCGAGTTGCTCGACCGCTGCACCGACGGTCGCTTCGACCGCGTCGGCACGGCGCGCGGCCCGCCGCGCTTCTTCCATGGACTTCGCCAGTTCGCGCTCGAGTGCAACGAGCCGCTCCGGATCGCCGGTGCCGCTTCCCGCCGCCTGGAAGAGCTGCTGCTCCAGCAAGCCGAGCTTGCGCTCGTACTCCGAGTGCACGCGCTGCGTCACGTCCTCAAGCGTACGCACGGCTTCCTCGCGCGCTTCCCGCTCGGCGAAGCGCGCATACGCCAGCTCGAACAGGGCCGCCGATGGTCCCATGCGTTCCGACGATCGCGCGCCGAAGAACTTGCGCGTCTCGTACAGCACGATCACGGCGCTGAGCTGCCCCTCGAAGCGGATGCCGCGCAGCGACAGCCAGCCCGCATCGGCGAACTTCTCCAACGCGAAGAGGGGCGCGTATTCGTCGGAATGGTCGCCGAAGTCGACGAAGCTTCCCGCGGCGGCCACGGCGATGCGCTCCCGCGTCGGCAGGTGATCGAACGTCGTCTCCAGACGTACGCGTTCCACCAGATCGCCGACCGGCACCAGCTTGTCGGCGAGCATCGAGCGCCGGGCGTCGAACTGCACCAGGCCAATCCGCGCGAAGCGGTCGATCTCGGTAAGTGCGTCCGCCAGCGCCAGCAACGCGGCGTCGATATCCGGCGCCACGCTGAGCGTGTGAGCGAGCGTTGCGAGCGTGCGAGGAGGCATCCGACGCGGAGGGAGTGCGCGCCCGCAGGTGGGGCGGACGACGGGGACGGTGACGGTGACGGCCGCGCGAACGACAACCCTGCGACGCCGTGCCGCAAGATAAAGTCGGGACGCGCAGACCGTCAGCAGCGCGCGTGTGCGCATTGCTTGACTCTCCGACCTTCGGGGATAGCTTTGACCCCGATGCCGACTCGCACGTTGCAGCTCGTGTTGCACTATGACGGCACGGGCTTCAGTGGATGGCAACGGCAGCCGGATCGTCGCACCGTGCAGGGGGTGCTGGAAGACGCGCTGGCACGGCTCTGTGCCGGCCCCGTCGCGGCACTCGGCTCCGGGCGCACCGATGCGGGCGTCCATGCTCGCGGGCAGGCGGTAGGGGTGCGGGTCCCCGAGCGCTGGACCTCCACGACACTTCGGCGCGCGTTGAACGCAGTTCTTCCACACGATATCTGGGTCGCGAACGCACATGACATGCGGGGAGACTTTCATGCTCGCTACAGCGCGTCATCCCGACGCTACAGCTATTACATCGGCACCGATGAAGCCGTCGCGTCGCCATTTCGTCGCACTACCGAATGGGCGTTGCTGAAGCCCATCGCGCGGGGTGCGCTTGATGCCGCGGCGGAGACCATCGTTGGCGAGCATTCCTTTCGGGCCTTCGCCGTGCGCGGTACGGCGCCAGCGGGTGACGACCACCGCTGCCGCATCGCCTATGCGCAATGGCATGACCGCAGTGGCGGCCTCGTGTTCGAGATCGAGGCGAACCGTTTCCTGCACCACATGGTGCGCTTCCTTGTCGGCACCATGACCGACGTCGCCATCGGCCGTAGACCCATCACCGATATCGACGCACTGCTCGTCGCGCCAACGAACGACGACGTTTCCCCGCCTGCACCGGCACACGCCCTCTTCCTGGACGTCGTGCGATATCCCGCCGAGCTCTACCTGGCTGCGCCATGAAGATTCTGCTCGCGACCGCCTCCCTCAGTGACGTCGCCTGGGGGGCCGCGCACGGGATGCTCGACGGCGTGCTCACGACCCACGGCCTGCTCGCCGACGAAGACGCGCGCGACGCACGCGCCCATCTCCTGGAGCTGAGTCGTCTCGTACACGGTCCGATCTACGCAGCGGTGCGGCTCCTTGACGCGGCTGGCGCGTACCGCGATGGAAAGGAGCTCGCCAAGATGTCCGACCAGATCGTGGTGCAGCTGCCGCTCGTCGAGGAGACGCTGGGCGCAATGCGCCGCCTGAGTGCCGATGGCGTCCGCGTCGCCGCGACCCATGTCTTCAGCACCGCGCAGGCGCTGCTCGCCGTCCGCGCCGGCGCATCGACCATCATCACGCCGGTCGACCTGCTCGACGCCGCGGGACACGACGGCGTTGGCGTCGTGCGGGATATCCGCGCCGCGTTCAACGCGTCTGCCGCGGAGTGCGATGTGGTGGCAGTCCATGCCTCGTCCCCCACGCAGTTCGGCGCCTGCGCGCTCGCTGGCGCCGATGCCGCGGCGGTCACCTTCGACTTGTGCCGTTCCCTGCTCTTTCATCCGCTTACTGATCGCGGCGTCGAGCAGTTCCTCGGCGACGCTGCGCGGCTTCGTCGGTCATGGCCAGTCAACTGATGCGCATTGGTGCTACCGTCGCCCTCCTGGGGGGCATTCTCGCCTGTACCGGGTCTCCGTCCGAATCCGCGGCCCAGGTGGCGACGACGGCCGATGCCGCCCGGCCAGCCACCGTTGCCGCCTCTCGCCGAACGGCCATCACCGATGCGGTGGCGCGCGTGTCGCCGGCGGTTGTCACGGTGCAGACGGAAGTCGTGCAACGGGTCGCTGTCGATCCCTTCGAGGCGCTCTTCAGCGGCAACCGCAGCAGCACGCGATCGTCCTCCGGGCTCGGCACCGGCTTCATCATCCGGCAGGACGGCCTGATCGTGACGAACGCGCATGTCGTCGCCGGCGCCACGAGCATCTCGGTGATGCTGCGCGACGGCACGACGTATCCGGCGAAGCAGATCGGCACGGATGAAACGAACGACCTTGCCGTATTGCAGGTCGACGCAAAGAACCTTCCGGTCGCGCCACTCGGGGACAGCGACAACCTGCTCGTCGGCGAATGGGCGATCGCGATCGGCAACCCGTACGGCTGCATGCTCGGGAACGCGGAGCCAAGCGTGACGGCAGGCGTCATCAGTGGCGTGGGACGCAACCTGGTGGCACGTGGCGAAGGGTCGTCGGTGTATTTCGACATGATCCAGACCGATGCGGCGATCAACCCCGGCAACTCGGGTGGTCCGCTCGTCAGCGCGGCCGGCGAGGTCGTGGGTGTGAATTCGTCGATCTACTCGACCAGCGGCGGGTCCATCGGACTCGGCTTTGCCATCCCGATCAACCGCGCGCGTCGTGTCGCCGACGATCTCGTGACGCATGGTCGCGTGAGACGCCCGTGGATCGGTGTCCGTCTCGAACAGCCGAAGAGCGACAATCCTCGCAACTACATCGCCCTCGGCGCCCGGATCGCGTCGATCACTCCCGGTTCTCCCGCCGAGCGCGCCGGCCTGCGCGCAGAGGACGTGCTGGTGAAGGTGCGGACGCGCACCATCCGGAATCGCTTCGATTGGGACGCCGCGCTCCTCGACCTTCGGGTCGGTGAGCAGGTGCCGCTGGTCGTTCGGCGTGGCAACGGGCAGGTGTCCGTGAATGTCGCGATCGCCGACCTGCCGGAGGTGAGCGCACAGAAGGTCCAGGTGCTGCGTGAGCTCGAGCTCGTCACCCTGACACCTGCCATTCGCGCCGAGCGGGGTGTGCGCTCGGAGGCGGGCGCGCTGGTCTTTCGGGCCAGCGACCGGATCACGCAGGACCTCCAGATCCAGGCTGGCGACGTGATCGTCCAGGTGAATCGCACGCCAGTGCGGTCGGCGGAGGACGCCTCGCGCGCGCTCGATTACTATGCGGGACGTGGACCGATCCGCATGTTCTGCGAGCGCGAGGGCCAGATCTTTCCGATTGATTTCATGATTCGATGACGGTTCACGACCGCTACTCGTCTCCGCTGTCCGAGCGTTATGCCTCCAGGGCGATGCTCGAGTTGTGGTCGCCGCAGACGCGGCACGGGCTCTGGCGGCAGCTGTGGCTCGCCCTGGCCGAGGCCGAACAGCAGCTCGGCGTGCCCATTCCTGACGAAGCCATCGCGCAGATGCGCGCGCGCCTCGACGACATCGACTTCGAGAAGGTGGGCGTCTACGAGCGCCGCTTCCGCCATGACGTCATGGCGCACGTGCATGCTTTTGGCGACGTCGCGCCTGCCGCGCACAAGTTCATCCACTTCGGCGCCACCAGCGCGTTCGTCACGGACAACGCCGACCTGATCATGATGCGTCGCGGCCTTCGACTGCTGCGCGGGAGAGTGGTGCGGGTGCTCCGGGTGCTGGCGACCTTTGCCCGCCAATGGCGAGCGGAGCCAACCCTGGGCTACACCCATCTCCAACCCGCCCAGCCGACGACGGTCGGAAAGCGCGCGACCCTGTGGATGCAGGATCTCGTGCTCGACCTCGCGGACCTCGACTATCGCATCGCGACGCTTCCCTGTCGCGGTGTGAAGGGCACGACCGGAACGCAGGCAAGCTTCCTCGAGATCTTCGAAGGCGACCACGCCAAGGTTCGCGCGCTCGACCGTCTCGTGACCGCAGCGATGGGTTTCGAGCGCTCAATTCCCGTGAGCGGGCAGACGTACTCCCGGAAGCTCGACGCGCACGTGTTGAACGTCGTGAGTGGCGTCGCGGCGAGCGCCGGCAAATTCAGCGCTGATATCCGCATGCTCCAGGCATTCGGTGAGATCGAGGAACCATTCGAGAGCAACCAGATCGGCTCCTCGGCGATGGCGTACAAGCGCAACCCGATGCGATCAGAGCGCATTGCCTCGCTCGCGCGCTTTGTCGGGTCGCTCGAGCCGAACGCGAACCAGACGCATGCGGTGCAGTTCTTCGAGCGGACGCTCGACGATAGCGCCAATCGTCGCCTGTCGATCCCGGAATCGTTCCTCGCCACGGATGCGATCCTCAGCCTGATGGAGAATATTGCGTCGGGACTCGAGGTGCATCCCGCGAGGATTCGTCGCCGGTTGATGGACGAACTGCCGTTCATGGCCACGGAAGAGCTCATCGTGCGCGCGGTGCGCGCGGGCGGCGATCGCCAGGAAGCGCACGAGCGCATTCGCGGGTACAGTATCGCCGCGGCGCGGGCGCTCAAGGACGGCGCGGCGCACAACGACCTGCTCGACCGCATTGCCGCCGACAGCGCGTTCGCCATCGATCGCGAGGAGCTCGAGCGCGCGATGGACCCGAGCCGCTTCGTGGGCCGCGCACCCGAGCAGGTCGACGAGTTCCTGGAGGAAGTCGTCGAGCCGCTCCTCGCGCAGGTCGGCGCCGATGAGCCGGCGCACGAGGAGGTGCGCGTATGATGGCGACGGCCGCCGAGCGACTTCCGCTGCCGCTGCTTCGGAGCGGCAAGGTGCGTGAGGTTTACATCGTGGACGACGATCGCCTGCTGCTCGTGGCGAGCGATCGTGTGAGTGCGTTCGATGTCGTGATGGGCGAGCGAGTGCCGTACAAGGGCGCAGTGCTCACGCAGATGACTGCATGGTGGTTGCGCCAGCTGTCGGATGTGGTGCCGCACCATATGCTCGCGTCCACGGCCGACCGCATCATTGCCGAGGTTCCGTCGCTCGCGGAGCACCGCCGCGCACTCGCCGGTCGCGCCATGCTGTGCCGTCGCACGGACGTCTTTCCGATCGAATGCGTGGTGCGGGGCTACCTGAGCGGCTCGGCGTGGAAGGAATATTGTGCCTCGGGAACGCTCGCTGGCGAGGCGCTGGATGCAGGACTGCGCGAGAGCGATCGCTTCGATCCCCCGCGCTTTTCGCCGGCGACGAAAGCCGAGAGTGGCCACGACGAGAACATTCCGGTGCGTGACGTCGCTAGCGGTATCGGTGCCGAGGCCGCCGAGGCGCTGGAGACATTGAGCCAGCGCATCTACGCACGCGGCCGAGACCTCGCAGCCGCGCGCGGCATCATCATCGCCGACACGAAGTTCGAATTTGGCCGCGATCGCGCGGGCACCATTCGACTCATCGACGAAGTGCTCACCCCGGACAGCTCCCGCTTCTGGCCGGCCGATCGTTATTCCCCCGGTGGACCGCAGCCGAGCTTCGACAAGCAGCCGCTGCGCGACTACCTCGACGCCGAGCGGCGCGCCGGCCACTGGAATGGCGAGGCACCTCCCCCGCCGTTGCCCGATGCAGTCATCGCGGCGACGAGCGACCGGTACCTCGACGCCTTCCAGCGGATCACGGGTGCACCGCTCGACCTTTCCGACCTCTGACCCCCGTGCCGTGAGCTTCGCCCGAGAAGGACTCGTCTTCATCGTCATCGCGGCCTTGATCGCCGCGGGCACGTACGCGCTGGCGCTCAACCGGCGCTCGTGGCCGCTGTGGCTTCTCGCGTTCCTGCTGACCATCATCGCCCTGTGGGTGGCCTACTTCTTCCGCGATCCCGAGCGCACGGGCGAGCGCGGCCAACAGGTGGTCATCGCCCCGGCCGACGGCAAGGTCGTGCTGATCGAAGACGTCGACGAGCCGGCGTTCATGGGCGGTCGCGCCCACCGTGTCTCGATCTTCATGAACGTGTTCAACGTGCACGTCAATCGTTATCCGGTCAGTGGAACGGTCCGGTACGTCATCCACAATCCGGGCAAGTTCCTCAATGCTGCCGCGGACAAGGCCAGCACCGAGAACGAGCAGTCGTCGGTCGGGATCGAGACGCCGATGGGCCGCGTGCTTACGCGGCAGATTGCCGGGTTGATCGCGCGCCGCATCGTGACGTACAGCAAGCTTGGCGAGGCGGTGACCCAGGGCGATCGCATGGGGCTCATTCGCTTCGGATCGCGCGTCGACGTGTTCCTGCCGATGTCCGCGCAGGTGACGTCGAAGATCGGTGACATGACGCTGGCGGGCACGAGCGTCATCGGGCGGCTGGTGAAGCCATGAACCCGCCGAAACTTCGCCGTCCGCGTCGACCGAGCATGCGCCGCGCGGTAACCGTCTTTCCCAGCGGATTGACGCTCCTAAACCTCTTTTTCGGCATCTTCGCGATCATCACGGCGTCGCGCGGGGATTTCTACCGCGCCGGTGTCTACGTGTTGCTCGGCGGCATCTGTGATGCGCTCGACGGTCGCGTCGCGCGCGCCACCAACGCAGGCAGCCAGTTTGGAGAGGAGCTGGACTCGTTGGTCGATGCCATCTCGTTCGGGTTGGCGCCTGCCATGATCATGTACTTCGCTGTGCTCGATCGCGAAGGGTGGCAGTGGGTGTTCGTCTTCGCGTTCTCGGCGTGCGCTGTGCTGCGTCTCGCGCGTTTCAACATCGAGCAAGCTGGCACGGCCAAGACGTACTTCTCGGGACTCCCCAGTCCGGCCGCGGGATGCACGCTCGCCTCGTATTACTGGTTCAGCCATTCGTGGATGTACAACTATGGGGCGATCGGCAACCTGCGGTGGCAGGAGCTGCTCAGATTCCTGATGGCAGCGCTTGCTGCCCTCATGATCAGCCCGGTCCCCTACCCGGTCTTTCCCCGTACCGGCTGGCGCAGCAAGCGTGCGCTCGCGGGGACCGTGCTGCTGTTGGTGTCCGGCACCCTGTTCCTCACGAATCGGCTCGAATATTTCTTCCCGCTGTGTCTCCTGTACGTTGCGTGGGGACCACTGCGTTGGCTCATCTCCGGCCTTTTCGAGCGTCGTCAGCCGACGATCCCCTACGATCTGTCCGAAGGGGACGACGACGAGGACGACGAGGAGGAGGAATTCGAGCCCGCCACGTCGCAGGTCCACGCCTCACGTCGCGAGTCACGTCCGAAGCGCGACGAAGTGACGAAGCGCACGCTCGTATCCGAAGCGCCGGCGATGCGGACATCACGTCCCGATGAACGTCCACCACGCGCCGATCGTCCGGACCGACCCGAACGCCCGAAGCGCACCGAGGCGGAGATTGCTGCGCGGCGCGAGAAGCGCGACAAGCGCGACAAACAGGAGCCGCGCGAG
>JBBQFW010000139.1:0-9761 GCA_038322445.1 Gemmatimonadales bacterium | reverse complement strand
AGCTGACGGCGTGGCGGAAGTCGTCGTCCACACCGAAGAGCAGCTGCTTCGGGTCGGCGCACGAGTGCAGGAGGATGGGGAAGAGCGCTTCCATTCGCGCGCCGCGCGGCAGCCTGGCGTTGCGCATCGAGCTCCCAAGCGTGGCAATCGTGAGCCGCAGGGGTGGACGCTCGCGATGCGTGGACGCGTTCACCACGGAATCCAGCAGGGCACGCGCGTCGCGCTCGCGACCAGTCGCGACATACACCGATTCGAGAGTGCTCACCCCTCGTGCGACCGTGCTTGCACCGATGCGGTTGTCCTCGAGGACGGGCGAGTCGAGCAAGAGCAGCCCCACCGAGATGATCTCCCGTGCGTGGCGCTCGGCGTCGGCGGCATGATGGTCGGCCACCTCGAGTGCAGCGCGTGCCGCGTGTGATTCCGCCGCCTCGGTCACCGCACGCATCGGCACTCGCGGAAAGTCGAAGGGCCCGAGCGGCTGCGACAGCGGCAGCTTGAGCAACGCACCGTAGATGTCCGCCGAGTCCGCGCGTGCCGCGCGCGAGAACTCGTCGCGGGCGGGGTGCGCCGCGGCGCGAGTCAGGATGTCCCGCTCTTCGGCCGTGAGTCCCCTGCCCGCAACGAGGATCGCGGCCGACGTCCACGGCAGCTCCGAAGGGCGCGGGAAGAGCATTGGCGATGGCATCACGGGTCGCCATGGCGGGTAGTCGATGCTCTGCCGTCGTTCGATCGGCGACGGGCGCCGCAGGCGGCCGGTGGACGCGAGCGTGACGAGCGCCTCGCCGGCTTCGGCAGGCGTGGTGGTTCCGTCCGAGGGCAAGCGATACGACTCGACGCCGGTGTGTTTCGCCGTCTGGTACGCAATCCACGGGTACGCCGCAGGGAGGACGATACTGTTGACGACGCGCCCACCAACCGTCACCACGTTGATGAGGAGAAGGATTCCCGCACTCAGCAGGACGACGAATCCACATGCCAGGACAGCGCCTACCGTTACGAAACGGCGCACCGGAGCGCCGGATCCGAACCACTGGCCCTCGCGCGACCGCTCGAATGCGGCGAGCCACGCGGGCGCGAGCTCCATCTCGCTCGTGTGGCGTGGACGCAGGGCACGGCTGCGCCGGATCGACGCAAGCCGTAGTCGTTCGTACATGCCACACGCGATGCCGAGACCCGCAAGGACCGACAGCGTCCAGGCCGACGTGCCGAGCAGAAGCTGCTCACCACCGTGCTCACTGCCGCGCAACATGAGCGAGAGCACCGCAGCCACGAGCGCAAGCGGAGCCGCGAGCGCAAGGAGAGTCGCTTGTTGCACCCGAAGCACGCGCAGTGCCGCCCGCTCATTCGGCGGCAGCATGGCGTACTCGCGCCTGCCGGCGATCAGTGACCCGGTGTCGCCACGTTGATCAGCGACGACCTCCATGAGCGTGCCCCAGCCGTAGCCGAGCCGCGCAGCCTGCGCGAGTGGCGCGCGCAATCGCCATAGTCGCCACCCGGCGCGCGCAAATACCGCATACCCTGCGATCGACGATGCGCCGAGCAGCCATGGCCACGAGTTTGATACGGCGCTCGTTCCGGCGCTGTCGATGGTCACGACCGCGAGAAGCGGCAGCAGCAGGAGCAGGCTGCCGAGCATCGGCATCAGTATCAGGCGCCAGAGAGCGGCGCGTGCCTTCTCGAGCCCGGGCGGTGGCCATTCCAGCGCATCCGCTGCACCCGGCGTGAGCGCCAGCGTCACTTCATCCGCAGTCGGGCGCTCGTGCGGATCCTTCGCGAGACACCGCAGCAGCAGAACCTCGAGATCCGGAGGGACATCCGGCCGGAGCTCATGCAGCCGTCGCGGAACATGACGCAGGTGCGCCGCCACCATTTCACTCGGCCCATGCGCGACGTACGGTCCCTGCCCAGTCAGAAGTTCATACCCCAGCAGCCCGAGGGCGTAGATGTCGCTCTTCGGCGTCACTGGCTCGGCGAGCAGCTGTTCGGGACTCATGTAGGTCGGCGACCCGACAGCCATTCCCGTTCCGGTGATGCGTATGTCGCCTTCGCTCTCCGGACCCTGGAGCGCGGCAATCCCGAAATCCGATACCGTCGCCCGCTCACCTTCCTCGTCCCAGAGCACGTTGGCGGGCTTCACGTCACGGTGGATGATTCCACGCTTGTGCGCGGCGGCGAGGCCGGCCGCAACGTCGCCAAGGACGCGTTCAGCGAGGTCGATCGGCAACGGGCCAGAC
The DNA here is from genome assembly GCA_038322445.1 of Gemmatimonadales bacterium. Lineage (GTDB taxonomy): Bacteria > Gemmatimonadota > Gemmatimonadetes > Gemmatimonadales > Gemmatimonadaceae > AG11. Next base: position 7,527 of record JBBQFW010000139.1, on the reverse strand, counting down.
GTGGCGAGGCGATCGGCCATGCTGCCGCCTGCCACATGCTGCATCATGAAGTAGGGCGTACCATCCGGCAGCTCGCCAATGCCATGGATCGAGACGACATTCGCGTGCGAGACGGCGGCAATGGCCTGCGCTTCCCGCTGGAATCGGGCGTGCGCCTCGCCCTCGGCGCCCGGTGTGTGCAACAACACCTTCACCGCGACGAATCGTCGCAGGTGCGGATCGCGCGCCAGGTACACGCGTCCCATGCCTCCTTCGCCGATCGCACGGACGAGCAGCACGCGCGTGCCGAGCGATTCCTGGAGCCGGACGGCAAGTGCATCGTACTCGAGCGTCGCAACCGGAGTTGGGTTCAGCGACCTGCGCGACGCACGCGAGGGGCGGGCCATGCGCGCTACGATAGGGGTTGCTGACGCCGCTGTCGAGTGGTGTCAGCGCGAGGCTCAACGATTTCTGAGCAGTACCTTGCGCCTCACGCGGCGGGTACAACTCGGGTGTGCCATTGCATCGGTGCGCATTTCTGCGTGCTCACCTGCAATGCACGCGCAAGGCAGCGTACGATGTCGACGCGCACGACTGCCGCGAGTCGCGCGGCAACGGCAATGAGGAGTGTCGTCAGGGAGCGACCCCACGACGCGCCGTTCTCGCAAGCGATGCTCCAACGAGCAGCGTCTACGATGCCACCACGTGTATCGGGCGCCGGTCGTGAATGGGTCCGCTCCGCTCGCGCAACATCCCGCCCGTGCGCCCCGTGTTCACCGCCGCAATCTCGGCCACGATCGACAGCGCGATCTCGTGCGGCGTTTCGGCGCCGAGATCCAGGCCGGCCGGCGAGTGCACGCTCGGCGGAACCAGCACGTCGTCGACGGGGCGCTCGGCACCCAGCAGTTCGAGCGTGCGGCGACGCGGGCCGAGTACACCGATGTACGCCACGCCAGCGTCGAGCATGGCGTGCAGGTACGCACGATCGTGCACGGCGGAATGCGCCATCACCACCGCCATCGTGCGCCCGTCCAAAGGGACACGCGCGTTCAGGGTCTCATCGCCATGAGCGAGGTTGATGCATACCACACCGTCAATACCTGGAAAGCGCTCGGCGGTGGCGAATGCGGCGCGATGATCGACCACTGTGACGTGCCACCCCATCCCCTGCGCCATGCGAGCCAGCGGAATTGCATCCGTGCCGCCGCCGCATATGACGAGACCGATCGTCGGCGCGATGTCCTCCCGGACTACATCCTGGCCGAGCGTCAGGAGCGCGACGTTGCCCTCGAGTGTGTGGCCTGCCGCGTCGACCAGTAATCGCGATCCAATGCGCTGTCCATGCACGGAACGCACGAGGGTCAACAGCGCAATGGCGTCGCGACGCCGCGCGATGCGGGTATAGAACTCCGCTGCCTCCGCCAGCGGGGGGCCGCGCAGTGGCTCCAGCAGTAATTCGATGATGCCCTGGCAGCCCATGCCGAGTCCGAGCAGCACATCATCGGTGGCGCGGGTGTCGTAGCGCACCAGCTCAGCCACACCGCCCGCAAGCACGTCGGGAGCCCGCGCCACAACGTCAGCCTCGAGACACCCGCCGCTCACTGCGCCCAGCGTCGTCCCGTCCGGGCAGACGATCATCCGCGCGCCGGCCCCGCGATACACCGAGCCCTCCACCGACATGACCGTCGCGAGCACAACACTCTCCCCGCGCGCGCTTGCGGCGGTCAGGGCGTCTCGAATCCTGTCTATGTCGCGCATGTGGAGGGGCTCGGAAAGGCTCGGTTCGTCTCCGCCGTCAGCAGGACAAACCTAGTGCGACGGCCGCGAGTTCACCGCAGGCATTCCGCCGAACGCGCGCATGGCAGCCGCGGGCGCCCGATTGCTCCGGCAACAATCAAGCGTACCTGCCCTTCATCCGCGCAGGAATGGACGCGCCGAAGGGGTACGGCCTGCGGCCTCAGAGGCCGGCCGTGATGGTGTAGGTGACGACGCGATGCTTCAACGCCGCCGCTGACCCGGACGAAGAGCCATTCCACTGGTATCGCATCGGAAGTGGCGCGCCATCCGAACCGGTGATCCCCGTAACGACGTCCGTCGCCGTGGTGCCGAGCGTTCTCGGGCCATTGCTCATTGCGCCATGCGGCGCACCCAGCGCGACCGACAAGGACAGTGCGTTCGGAACAGACGCATCGAGGGATGCCGAGATCTTCTGGTTCTTCTCGTTCGTCGTGACGACGTAGCTCGTTCCAGCGACCATCGCGCTGGTCCGGGTGGCCCGGTCGGACGACGGCGCGGCCATCTGCACCGGCGCAGCCAGGTTACCGATCGCCACCCGGCTGCTCGAGACGACGCTGAACGTCACCACCTGCGTGGCGGTCTGTGCCCCCAGGGCAAAAGGCGCCATGATCAGGATCGACATGAAAGTCCCGAGTACCAACCGCCGATGTGTATGCACGCGTCGCTCGCCTGATGAGAGCCGAAGGCACTGGCAACCCTGCCGTTGTGCCCAACTTCCCCCTCAGTATCGAACGTATCGTGCCAAATCATTACAGGAATGACATAAAACCCGAGGCCGGCGCCATGTTTTCCGCTCGCTGAATTCGTGCATTTGCATGAATTCCGCCCGTGCGGGCCATCGAAATGGCGAGCTCGGATTCGGGCAAAAGAGCTGCAAAGAAAGCCGAAAGACCCCTGAATCGGGCGAATATGCCCGAATTCAGCGGCGGCACGCCTGCCGGAATTGTCGAACTGATGCATCACAGCGTCGAGCGCATACCGCACTCGACCGCGCTTACGCCGGAAATGCCACCTCGAACCGAGCCCCCTCATCCGGAGCGCTCAGCACATCCAGCCTGCACCCCATGCTCTCCGCCAGGCTTTTCGCAATCGGAAGCCCCAGTCCAGCGCCTTCGAAGCGTCGGTTCGTGGACCCGTCCACTTGCGCGAACGGCTCGAAGATGGTCGCCAGCTGATCCGCCGGGATGCCGATGCCGCTATCCTCGACGATCACGCTGCCCGGTGCCATCCAGCCATGCCGCTTGGCAACGGTGACGACGAGGCCTCCACGGGGCGTGAATTTGATGGCGTTCCCGATCAACTTGTCCAGCAGCGTCGCCAGCTTCACCGTGTCGACGCGCACGAGGTCATAGGACTCGATGCGCAGGCATATCGAGAGCTGTTTTCGTTCTGCGACCGCACGCCACTTTTCCACGGCGCCCTGGGCAACCGCGACAACATTCACCAACGGCATCGCGGGTACCACCTCGGGCCGCTGGGCGATGGACAGCGCCAGCAGGTCCTCGACCAGCGCGAGGAGCCGTTCGCCATTGGTACGAATGGCCTCGAGCATCGCGAGGTCCGCCGGCCGCTGGTTCCCGGTGCGGTTCTCCTTGAGCACGCGCGAAAATCCGATGACCGAATTGAGCGGCGTGCGGATCTCGTGGCTGAGCCGCTCGGCAATCGCGTGCGGCTCGGGCGGCGTGGCGCGCACCGCGTGACTGCTGCGCAGTCCCTGGTCAGTCGGGGGACTACAATCGTTCGCGAGCCGAAGGAAGGCGCTCATTTTCTGGCGGGGTTGATGTCGCTTGGAATCATCTGGACGGAGCGCCGGCGCGGCACCTGGCGGAATGTCACTTCATTGATGCTCGCCGGCTTCACGCTGACGTCGATCTCGGCTGGCTCCCAACGCGTGCCGGTGGGTGCGTCCGTCATGGCCTTGAGGATGTACGAGCCGCTGACCACTTCGGTGAACCGATAGCCGCCCGACGCATCGGTGACGGCGAACAGCGTGTCGCGCACACCGATGAGGGCGAGCGTGACGTCCGTCACCGGTCCCGAATCCGCCAGCGAGTCCGGCGCGGAATCGATGCCCTTGCGGGCGACACTCATGAGCCGCACCGATCCGTTGACCGTGCCTGCTCGCTCGACGGCGAGCGCGAAGGTGATCGGCACCATGCGCGTGCTGTCGATGCGAACCGTCGGGTCACCGGTGAAGATCGTGGCGGTCTGTGTCGCCTGCTGCGCGATCGAGAGCCGATATTCACCCGTTGGGAGGCCAGCAAATGCCACGCGGCCTTCCCCATCCGTGATTGCGGCCTGCGGACCGAGGCGCACCAACGTTCCGGCCACGCCCTGTCCCGTCTCCTGGTCCACCACGCGGCCGCGCGCGCGTCCCGACACACGCGCTCGGCCAACGGGCATCTGCAGCGGCATCGTGTACTCGAGAAAGGCGATCTGGCGGCCGTTGACGTCCACGATATTCGAGAGGGCGCGCATCCGTACCCCGATCGTCGCGCCGGTCGAGAGCATTTGCGCGATGCCGACGTCGATCTGTGCGTTGTGGTCGCCCGACGACGGCACCGCCGTGCGGAAGCCATTGAATGTCACCCAGGTGCTTGAGCCCAGGCGAAAGCGGCCGTCGGCACCGATGGTCGAGACCTTGTCCGCCCCACGCGTGATGGACATGCCCTCCGTAAGCTCACCATACACCGAGAGTGAGTTCGTGCCCACATAGGTGCTGAAGCCCATCGAGTATTCATGATAGGGATGCGCGGCAGCACCAAACGAGGTGGCGGCTCCGGTCCCGATCCCGCCCCACACGCGCGTGGCTCCGACATACTGCTCGGCGCGGGCAAGCACGCCGCGCTGCGTGTCCTCGAATGACGTCATCGCGAGCGCGCTGTTGCGCGTGATGCCCGTGTACTGAAGCGAATACTTGCCCTGGTACTCGAGCGTCACGCCTGAGGAACGGAACGACTGCGGCGCAAAGAGGCCGAGGTTCAGGGAGGTCGACTGATGGGAGCCGATGGCCGCGTTGAGCTGGAAGTCGGCATTCAGCTTGGCGGTGAGACTCCCGTAGTCGTGCCTGGCGCCGCGGTAGGCGCCGGCGAACGGCGCGTCGGCGCCGACGTGGCCGATGTCGTAGTGCACATCCGAACCGCCCGTTACGCGGGCCGAGGTTGCCGAACCGTTCCCCAGTGGGCCATGGCTGCCCGCGACTTCCAGCTCGACGGTCGCAAGGTCGAGCGGCGTCACGGTGAGGCCCGTGCCGACGATGCGACCTTCCAGATAGCCACCGTTTCTATTGAGTCCACTCACCGTGAGGCGCGGCGCGCCAAACAGGGACGGGGCCTGCGCGCCAACATACGCACCACTCTCGATCGGGGAGTCCGGCTGAAAGCGGAACCGCTGGACGAGAGCGCCAGCCGTGACGTTGCCCTGCTCCACGTTGAACCCGCCCCCGAAGCCGGTTTGTCCGTTGCTCGAGAGCGACGAAACGCGATACAGCCCATCGCCAAGCCGCGCATTGTAATTCTTGCCACGGAGCCCGATCCGGTATTCATCCTGGTCACCGAACTGCGATCGCGCACCCGGGGATCCGCGCAACACGTAGGACAACTCTTCATCGCCGCCGTCACGCAGCGTCCCGACACCCGTGAGTTCGTACGGCGAGACGCCTGCCGCCGCGTTGGCCGCGCGAAGTCGGAGCTGTGAGCCGATGCGATGTAACGGCTCTGACGCGTTGGCCTCCTGCACGATGGTGACGCGAGCCGAGGCCTGCGCCACGTTCGTGCTGTCCTGGGCGTCGGCGACCTTCATCTCGAGCACGTCGTCCTGCGCCTGCTGGCCCTTCGTGGACGTGGAGACCCTGACGCCGAGCGGAACCGAGGCGCCGGCGGGCAGGACAAGCAGCGAGGAGTCGACCGCCACCGAGCCACCGAGAGCGCTCTTGCCGAGAATCAGGACCGTCGTGACGACGTTGCCCTTGTTCTGGAGCAGGAAAGACGTGCGGTACGCCGTGCCGGAGACGGCGTACGTGGGCCGGTTGGTGAGGGACAGCTCGAGCCCCTTGAGGGCGAGCACGTCGATGCGAAGGGAATCGCGCAGTACCAGATGCGATGCGGCGTCCTCCGCGGAAATGCCGATGCTGTAGCGGCCCGCGGGGGCGCGGGCGGGAATGCGCACGCTCACGATCCAGTTGTCCGCGTCGCCGGGCGCGATGTCAAACGGCAGGCCGCCCATCGGGGCGGACCATTCCGCCGGCAATTCAATGTGTGGAACCAGCGATGCGCGCGAGGTGCCGCGATTCGAGACCCGGAGCACCGCGCTCACGGTGGCCGCGGGCGAGGCGTGGATCACCGCCGTGTCGCGCGCGCCAATCGTCACCGCCTGCGCGGAGGCGGAGCGCCACCCCGCGAAGACGAGGGCGATGAGTGCGAGGCGAGCGACGAGGCGCGTCACGGCGAGATCAGAACTGGAGCTTGTACTGGGTCGCGAACACGGCATCGTCGCCAGTGTCCGCGAAAACGACCGCCTTGTAGGTACCGGCGGGAAGGGCATCGAACTCGAAGCGCTGGCGGAGTGACGTGCCTGGATAAAGCAGGCCGCGCTGCTGTTCGCGACGGCCAAGCAGGGCGCCAGCGTCGTTGTACAGCTCAACCCACATGGAGGGGCGATACCCGCGGTCGCCGATGTTCGCGACCTCGACCTCCATGACGCGGTGGCCCGTGGAATCCGTGCCCTGGATCTGGTTCAGGAACGCGACTTTACGCGATCCGGGCGAGGGGAGGTGCGTCGCGAGTTGCACCGCGTAGCGTACGACGGCGCCGAGTCCAACCTGCTTGTCGGAGGCGGCCGGGGGTGCCGTGGGAGCGCCTTCGACCATGAGGGCACTCCAGAACGTGCCCCGAAGCGAATCGATCTTCGGGACTGCGATGCTGTAACCGATGGTCGTCTCGCTGCTGGGCGGGATGACGATGGAGGTGGCCGAAGGCTTCACCCAGGCCGCATTCGAGCGCGGGGTGGAAGCGGCGGCATCGAAGTGCGACGTGCCGTCGGCGAAAAAGTGGTAGTCCGTCTGGTAGATGCGCACGGCCTGCGGGATTGCCGTCAGGTTCCTGATGAGGATCGTGCCTTCGTACGTCTGGCCTGGTGCGGCGGTGTGCTCCTCCACCGTGCTGCCGACGACGGCGATCTGGCCAGCGGCAGGACGCGGCATCGCGATGGCATGTGCCGCTGCCATGGTGAGTGCGAATCGATTGAGTGTGATACGGAGGGCTGGCATCTTCATTGGGCGATCCTTGCGGGTAACGGTGCGTCGTGAGCGTGACCGCTCCATTGTGGATTGGCTCTGACCGGACCGATACGGTCGCGCGGAAGTATTACCGCGGGACACGCTGAATGCCCGAGCTACACCGGCGTTGCGGTCGGCACTGGAGAACCCGGTGTCCGACACGCGGGCGACCATGGGCCTCCGTGCCGCTTCCGTCCACCCGACCATCAGGAGGACGGAAGCGCAGGCCACCACGACGCGACGGCTCACGGAGTTCATCGGACGGCCCTTGGTCAGGACGGGTTGGATCAGGTTCCGCCGGTGATCGTGTACGTCACGACGCGCGTGGCCGACGAGACGACGCCAGCGGCCGGGGTCGCATCGAGCTTGTACGACACGCCGAGGGACCCCTGGGCCAGCTTGGTGATGCCGGTGACGAGGTCGACCGCCGTCGCGCTGAGCGACTGGAACGAGGCGCTCGCGGCGCCGGTCGGGGC
>JBBQFW010000138.1:0-9825 GCA_038322445.1 Gemmatimonadales bacterium | reverse complement strand
GTGCAGCAATTCACTGTTCATGTGATCCAGGTTTCCCGACGGCTCGTCCGCGAGCAGCACGGCGGGATCCACCGCCAGCGCGCGCGCCACCGCCGTGCGCTGCTGCTCGCCACCCGACATGGCGGACGGGCGATGCGTCATGCGTCGCCCCAGCCCGACTCGCTCAAGGAGGCTCGCCGCCCGCGCCCGCGCCTCGTCGTCGTCCATCCCACCAATCCGCAACGGCATCATGACGTTCTCGATCGCCGTGAACTCGCGCAACAGGTGATGAAACTGGAACACAAACCCCACGGTGCGGTTCCGCAGCGCGGAGATGGCATCGTCATCGAGCGTCGCGAGGTCCTGCCCGGCAATCTGGATAGAGCCCGACGTCGGCCGGTCGAGTGCTCCCAGCAGGTGAAGCAGCGTGCTTTTCCCCGAACCACTCGCCCCGATAATGGCCACCATCTCCCCACGTTCGACGGTAAGGTCGATGTGGTCGAGCACGGTGATCGTTGCCCCATCCCCGCCGACATAGGTCTTCGTCAGCGACTTCGCGTCGATGACGCTCATTCGCGGAGCGCTTCCACGGGAAGTAGCCGCGACGCCTGGATCGCGGGATAGATGGTGGCCAACGCCGCGATCAGCAGACTCGCAAAAATTGTCACGCCGATGTCGAGCGGCTGCCGATCGACCGGCAGGTGATCGATGAAGTACACCTGAGGATCGAGCGGGATGAGCCGGTACCGATCGAGGGCGACGGACGTGCCGAGGCCAATCACGAGGCCCAGCGTCGTTCCGACGACGCCGATCAGTGTTCCCTGGATGAGGAACACGCGCCGGATGGATGCGGACGACATGCCCATCGCGCGCAGGATGCCAATCTCCTTCGTCTTGTCCGCCACGACCATCGTGAGCGTGCCCACGATGTTGAACGCCGCCACGAGAATGATGAGGAGGAGGATGAACGTCATCCCGAGTTTCTCGAGCTGCAGCGCCTGGAAGAGCGCCTGGTTCTGCGCACGCCAGTCCATCGTGCGGTACGGGTAGCCAAGCATCTTCTCGAGATGCGCCGCCACGTCGCGGGCGACATCCCGGTTCGTGGTGCGCACCTCGAGGCCGGTCACGTCATCCCCGAGGTCGGCCAGCTGCTGCGCGACCTTCAGCGACGTATAGATGTACGCATTGTCGTACTCGTACATCCCGGTATCGAAGATGCCGGTGACCTCGAGCGTGACGAAGTGCGGGGCCGGCATGCCGGTAACGGGACTCACCGCCGTGCCGGTGATGAGGGTGATCGAGTCGGTACCGGGATAGATGTTCAGCCGGTTCGCCAGCTTCGAGCCAACCACGGCGCCCGCCTGCTTCCCGTCGGTCGTGCGAAAACGGAAGTCACCGGCGGTCCGGAACGAACGGATGGTCGTCACGGGCGGCCCGCCTTCGCCTTCCGGCGCGATGCCCATGACGAAGGCGCCGTCCGTGTACTTGTGACCGGCCCCCACCAGCGCCTTCGTGAGGACGAACGGCGCCGCAGCAACGACACCCGGTGTCTTGCTCACCTTCTCCAGCACCGGCTTCCAGTCCTTCAGCACGAGATCGGACCCATAGTTCATCACCCGAACGTCCGGACTGCCGATGAGGATCTTTTCACGTAAGTCGTTCTGGAGGCCGCTCATCACGCCCATGATGACGATCAGCGCACTGACGCCGATGACGACGCCGCCGATCGCGATGAGGCTGATCAGCGACAGCAGCTTCGAGCCGCGCCGGCTGCGCAGGTATCGCCAGGCGATTTCCAGCTCGAGACGATTCATTCGGGGCGCATCGTGGGGAACAGGATGGCATCGCGGATGTTGACCGTGCCCGTGAGGTACATGAACAGCCGGTCCAGCCCGATGCCGACACCGCCCATCGGCGGCATGCCGTATTCCATCGCGCGCAGGTAGTCCTCGTCCACGCCACTGGCCTCATCGTCCCCTTCGGCCTTGAGGCGCGCCTGCGCATCGAAGCGCTGGCGCTGGTCGATCGGATCATTGAGCTCGCTGAACGCATTGGCGAGCTCACGTCCTTTCGCGAAGAACTCGAAGCGCTCGGTCAGCGCCGGATTGCCGCGCTTCGGCTTCGCGAGTGGCGACAGCTCCTTGGGATAGTCGACGACGAACGTCGGATCCACGATCACGCTTTCGACCAGGGCGCCGAAGAGCTCGTCGAGGAGCTTCGGCCGACTCATCGCATCCACCTTCTCGATGCCGCGCTTGCGCGCCTCGGCGCGAAGCTCGGTGTCCGTGCACGTCATCGCGTCACGGCCGAGCGCCGCGTCGAGCGACGTCGTCCACGCGATGCGGGGAAAGGGCAACGTGAAGGTGGGCACTGCTTCTCCGACACCCGACACCGCACGGACCGCATCCGCCACCAAGACGAGGAGCGCCTCGACCACCGTCATCATCTCCTCGTAGTCCGCAAATGCCTGATAGAACTCGAGCATCGTGAACTCGGGATTGTGCGTGCGGTCGATGCCCTCGTTGCGGAAGTCATGACCGATCTCGTACACCCGATCGAATCCGCCCACCACGAGCCGCTTCAGGTACAGCTCATCCGCGATGCGCAGGAAGAGCGGCATGTCGAGCGCGTTGTGGTGCGTCGTGAACGGACGCGCCGTTGCACCGCCATACAGGGGCTGCAGGATTGGCGTCTCGACCTCGAGAAATCCCCGAGCGTCGAGAAAGGAACGGATCGAGGAAATGAGCCGAGTGCGCGCGATGAACAGCGCGCGGACTTCGGGGTGCACGGCGAGGTCCGCATAGCGCTGCCGGTAGCGCTGTTCCGGATCCGCAAAGCCAGAGTGTCGAATGGTCTGGCCGTCGACGACTTCTTCCTTGCCATACGGCAGTGGACGCAGCGACTTCGCCAGCATCTCGACCGCGCTGACCCGCACCGTGACCTCGCCCGTGCGCGTGCGCATCAGCGAGCCGGCAATGCCCACGACATCGCCGATGTCGAACAGTGCGAGCCGGCCAAACACGTGCTCGCCCAGCTCGTCCTTGCGGAAGTAGAGCTGGATGCGACCACTGCCATCGGCGAGATGGGCGAACGTGGTCTTCCCATGACCGCGCCACGTCGTGAGACGTCCGGCCACGCGCACGGTGGGACCGGCGGCATCCGCGTTGTCCGGATCGGCCTCAGGCATGGCGGCGACCGCCTCGGACGCGAGATGCGACCGGTCGAACTCATAGGCAAACGCCGGCACGCCCGCCGCAAGGAGGGCGTCGAGCTTCTCGCGCCGCGCCTTCTGCACGAAGTTGGGTTCCTCGCTCACGCCGCATCCCCGGTCTTCACGCCACCCGACTCCTTGAGGAATGCCTCGATGAACGGGTCGATCCCGCCATCCATGATCTTCTGCACGTCGGGAATCTTGAGCTCGGTGCGATGGTCGTTCACCATTGTGTACGGCTGGAACACATAGCTGCGGATCTGGCTTCCGAAGCTCACGTCCGATTTGGCCGAATCCATCTCCGCCTTCTTCGCGATCTGCTTGTTCAACTCGATCTGGTAGAGCCGGTTCTTCAGCTGCTTCATGGCCGTCGCCTTGTTCTTTCCCTGCGACCGCTGCGCCTGCGACGACGTGATCACGCCGCTCGGAATGTGCGTGATGCGCACCGCGGAGCTGGTCTTGTTGACGTGCTGCCCGCCAGCGCCGGAGGCACGGAAGACGTCGATCTTCAGGTCCTCGTCGCGGATCTCGATGTTGATGTCCGTATCCACCACGGGATACACGAACACCGACGCAAAGCTCGTGTGGCGGCGGGCCTGCGAATCGAACGGTGAAATCCGCACGAGGCGGTGTACACCGCTCTCGGCCTTGAGATACCCGTACGCGAACTGCCCCTTGATGTCGAGCACGGCGCCCTTGATGCCGGCTTCCTCTCCATCGCTCAGGTCCACGATGTCGACCGTGTACCCCTTCCGCTCCGCCCATCGCGTGTACATGCGCATGATCATCTGCGCCCAGTCCTGCGCCTCCGTCCCACCCGCACCGGCGCTGATCTCCAGCTGCGCGTCGCGGAAGTCGTCGGGATGCGACAGGAGCGACCGCAAGCGAAACTCCTCGAGGTCAACACCGATCCGCTCGATTTCCGCCGCAAGCTCGGCGTCCATTTCGGCGTCCGGCTCCGCGTCGAGCAGTTCCGCCAGCTCATTGGCGCTGCGCACGCGCGCGACCAATGACTCGAAGGGATCCACCCAGTTCTTGAGGGCCTTGACCTGCTGTACCATTGCCTGCGCGCTCTCCTGGTTGTTCCAGAAGTCCGCGCTGCCCATCCGCTCGTCGAGAGCGGTCAGCTCGTGGCGCTTGTGATCGAGGTCAAAGGTACCTCCTCAGCTCAACGAGCTGATCGTCGTACGAGGACAGCACCCGCGGGCGCTCATGGTCCGCCATGTGATTCTCCTAGGTAAGACACGAGCCGTCCGGCTCGAGGAGGCGGACGGCTCGCACGGTATCGCTTTCCCTTGCAACATAGCGGCAGGCGCTCCCGACTAGAAGAGCTTCTTTCCCCCCGCCAGCACATCATTCAGCGCGTCCTGGAAGTGCGTGGTCGACTCGGCAAATTCACGGCCGATCTGGTCAACGTACTCCTCGTAGCTCTTCTTGATCTCTTCGCGGAAGAGTTGCTTGAGCGTGCCGTCGCGCACGCCTTCCTCCCGCTTCTGCGGGAAGTAGGCGCAGATGTCCGACACGAGTGCGCGCGCGAGCCGCTTCGCCTTCGCATTGGGATCGTTCGCCAGGAACGGATTGATCGGCGGACGAGCTGCCTGCACGGGCTGGCCCGCCGGCGTGGGAGCAGACGCGCTAACGTCCGAAGGCGCCGCAGGAGGACCGGCCGTTGCCGGACTCGCGGCTGGCTGAGCAGCGTGCGCCGGCCCCGCCGCGGGAGCCACTGCCAACGGCACTGAAATCCCTGACGGGGCTGCCGGCGCGCCTGCGCGCTCGAAAAGCGAGGCGGCACTCGATGGCGACACGGGTTGCGCGACCGGCGCAAAAGGCACCGGCGGCTGATGCGGCGCGCCGGCATCCTTCGGCGCGGCTTGCGAAGTCGTCGAGGCGGGCGCGGTTGCCGCCGTCGACGGCCGCTGTACAAAGGGGGCGAGCTGCGATCCCATCGTCGGCCGAGGCGCGGCGACATTCGTGGATGGTCGCATGAAGGGAGCTGGCATTCCTCCAGGCCCGTGCGTCGGGCGGGGCGGCATGGCTGGCGTGCTACCGGGAAACGTCGGCCGAACCGGTGGCGCGGGACGCACCGCACCGCTCCCAGCGGGTGGCGTTTCGGCTGACGGCACGGCAGGCGCGGTGCGAGCCGGCGTCGGGACGGGTGCATCAGGTGCCGACGAACGCTCGGCAGGACTTGGCGGCGTCAACGCCGGCGGAGCCGCCGCTGGTGCAACAGGGGCAACGGAGAGCGGGGTTGTCATCGCCGGCGTCGGTCGAGCTGGCGTGGCCGGCGTGATCGGCGGAGCGATTGCTGGCGTCGGTCGCGCCGGAGCCATGGGCATCATCGGCGCGGCAATCGCTGGCGTCGCAGACGCTGGCGTTGCTGGCGCAATCGCTGGCGTCGCGGAGGCTGGCGTTGCCAGTATGTGCGGCTCAGGAACAGACGCCGGGATCGTCGCGCCGATCCTTGGTTCTTCGCGCGCGGCCACGCTCGGCGATGCGGGAGGCGTCGACGACGCGGTGCCGGCGGCCGGTGCGTGCGAACCAATCGGTGTCGAGGAAAGCGACGGGGTCACTACCGCTGCCATGCCGGAAGGCACGGTGGCCGGCCGTGCCGCCGCCGCAAACTCGTCCCCGCCCCGTTCGCCGGGCTCGATCGTGATGACCGCACCGCAGACGGAGCAGCGGGCACGAACGCTCGATGCCGGAATTCGCACGGGATCAACGCGAAATACCGATCGGCACTCCTGACAGACGACGTTCATGCCATGTCTCCGGCCCGCACCGCGAGCATCGGTCCGGAGATGCGCGTCACGCCAGCAGGCTGGCTATCCGTGCGGCGATCGACTGAGTAGACCGAACCATCCAGGGTCTTGGCGTAGCTCTTCATTTCCGTCGCGAGTTCACTGACTTGAGCCGCATGGGTAAAGTGGCGCCGTTCGTTCGTCACCACGCCGATCGAGACTGTCATGAGCGGCACACGATGCAACTGTCCGCGGCGATCCTTGCCGAAGAAATAACCCGCGCGCCGATCCTGTTCGGAATACTGTAATGGGATGAGCTGGTCGAAGATGAAGACGATCTCTTCACAGACGCTCGCGATGTCCGCCGCCGGAATGATGTAAATGAAGTCGTCGCCGCCAATGTGGCCGACGAATCCCTCCTCGCCGCAGATGCCCTTGACGACATCGTGGAGGATCTTGGCGAGGATGCGGATCACACGATCGCCGTCGTAATAGGAGTAGCGGTCGTTGAATTCCTTGAAGTGATCGAGATCGGCATAGCACATTGCGAAGCGCGAACCGGAGTTGATGCGCGCCCCCACCACCGCCTCGATTTCCACCGCACCCGGCAAGCGCGTGGACGGATGGACCACCAGGTCCCGGTCCGAGCGTCGAAGCAACGCGTCAAGGCGGATGAGCGACTCCAATTTGGCGAGCTGATCCCTCACCACTTCATCTGCACCCGCCTGAAAGGCGGACGCAAACCCCTCGTCGGTATCGCTGCAGACCATGACGGTGGGAATGACTCCCGTGTAGGAGTCATTCTTGAGTCGACGACACGCGCCGTGGACGACATCCGGACGCGTCCGCGCGTCGAAAGCGACCACGCGTGGCCGTCCGCGAAGGGAGATCGCCATCAGCTCGTCGGTGTCACGGACCCGGAGCACGACATCAGCCTGCCGTGCCAGCCATTCGGTCAGCACGGCTGGCGATGGGGCGTCGTCCGGAGAGAAGAGGATGGCGCTGATCTTGACCAATCGTGCGTCCGACGAGGTGGAGTGGCAACATACGAGTCAGCCGGAGTGAAGTCAAACCGCGCTGGCACTATGAGTTGCGTCGCCCGGAGCCGCTCCGCTCCGTCAGAAATAGAAGAATGCGACGCCCAACATTCCGTACACCAGCAGCAGGAACGCACCCTCCAGCCAGTGCGACTCCGCATCGCGCACCACGCTCGTCGCCACGGCGACGGCGAGCGCCACCGCCGCCACCTCGAAGATGTTGAACGCGAGATCCATCGGCTGGCCGAGCGCGAGCCCCACGAACACCAGGATCGGCGCTATCAGCAGCGCCACCTGGGCGCTTGAACCAATGGCGATGGAAACAGCCAGATCCATGCGATTCTTCAGTGCCATCATCACGGCCGAGCTGTGCTCCGCCGCGTTGCCGATGATCGGCACCACGATGATCCCGACGAACACCTCAGAGAGCCCAACGCCCTGGATCGCGGCTTCGGTGGACCCGACCAGGATTTCCGACAGCCAACCGACAAATCCAGCAGAGATCAGCAACACGCCGATCGACTTGCCGAGGGACCAACGGACCGAGTGGTCATGCCCATGCGTCTCATTCGCCACCTCGGCGCCCTCGCCGAAGACTGACCGGTGCGTGCCCATCGAGTAGACGAGGGAGAGCGCATAACCCACGATGAGCAGGGCCGCGACGCCGACGGATACCTTCCGCGTCAACAGGTGCGTTGGATCCTGATGCGTGGCCAGGAACACGGCGGGGATGACGAGGCCGATCACCGCGACGACCAGCAGCGAGATGCTCAACCCGGCTAGCGCAACGGAGAACCGTTGCACCTTGTGACGGAGACCACCGGCGAGCTGCGCGGCCCCGAGTACGAGGAGGAGATTGCCGAGGATCGATCCGGTGATCGAGGCCTTCACCAGATCGATGAGGCCCGCCCGGAGCGCCAGGACCGCAATGATCAACTCCGCGAGATTGCCGAGCGTGGCATTCAGGAGGCCACCCAGCGTGGGTCCCGTGTGCGTCGAGAGCTCTTCGGTCGCCTTTCCCAGAAAGCCGGAGAGGGGCACGATCGCCAGTGCGCTCAACGAGAATACCAGCACCGGCGCCGCATGCCAGCGCTCCGCCCCGATAGCGGCCGGCACGAAGAGCAGGAGGAACGCCAGGAACTTCACGGCCGCATGCCCACGCGGCGGCGGCCGTTTCGGACAGTCGTCAGAGTGCTTGCGCCTCGTCGATCAGCATGATCGGGATGCCGTCGCGAACCGGGTAGCGCAGACGGCACGATGGACATGTCAGCGTGGACTGCTCGACCGAGTAGTCGAGCGGCCCCTTGCACTTCGGGCAGACCAGGATTTCGAGAAGCTGCGGCGCGAGCGTCATGGTGAGTCAGGAGTCGTCGTGAAGTCGATAGCCGAATCGACGGATGGCGCTGTCGCTCTTCCGCCAGTTCGGGAGCACCTTCACCCAGAGATCGAGATAGACAGACGCACCAACGAACGCCTCGACCTTGATGCGTGCCGCGCGTCCTATCTCCCGAATGCGGGAGCCCGAGGCACCGATGAGGATGCGTTTTTGGCTCTCCCGCTCGACATAGAGCACAGTCCGAATGTACACCGGAGACTGTTCCTCACGGAACTCCTCCACCTCGCAGGCGAGGCTGTACGGTACCTCCTCATCGAGTTGCTCGAGCGCCGTCTCGCGCACCAGCTCGGAGACGAAGAATCGCACCGATGCGGTACTGATCTCGTCGTCCGGGTAGAGAAACGGGCTCTCGGGGAGTTGTGCCCCGAGCGCACCGAAAAGTTCGTCTACCCCCTCGCCGGTGAGCGCCGATATGAACCGCGCGTCAGGAACGGCCTCCGCGAGTTCCGCGCGCTCGACGGGCCGGATGGCATCCGCCTTGTTGAGCACCGTCCAGACGGGCGCCGATGGCTGCCGCTCCAGCTCCGCCGCTTCGAGCAGCGAGGGTGGCGTTCGCTCAGTGGCGTCCGCAAGATAGATGATGAGATCCGCGTCCTTGAGGGCGCGGAGCGCCGTTCCTCGCATAGCGCGTTGGAGCTCGTAGCGCGGATTGAGCAGTCCGGGCGTGTCCAGGATGATCATCTGGACCTCCCCGCTGGTGTGGATGCCGACCACCCGATCCCGCGTCGACTGCGGCTTGCTGCTGACAATTGCCAGCTTCTCGCCCATGACGCGGTTCAGCAGCGTGGACTTGCCAGCGTTGGGTTTGCCGACGACGGTGATGATTCCAGCTTTGGGCATTCAGTCAGTATAAGGGTGTGGCGGTTTGGTCGCCGGTCTGGTGAGCGCTGGAGGTATCGGTGCAGTGGCAGACTGGTTACGCGGTTCGCCGTCGGTGAGTATCAAGAATAGATGTCGCAGTCGTCGCGTCATGCGATGCGAGCTGGTCGTGTGACGACCTTGTCGTCCTCCGGATTCAATCGGACGGCCTGCACTGGCGTCCAATCGCGCGTGTGACGACTCCAGCGGGCCGGATGGCGCCGATGTGCACGCGCATAGTACGACGGGACGCGCCCGGAGGAGCGCGCCATCGCGCCCTACGTGCCGATCATCCGGCGTGACAAATCGAATGGCGCTGTGCAGGTGCGTCGTGCTGTACCATGTCACGAATGAAGCGACCCAGGCTCGCGCCGCCGCGAGATCCGCGAAGGGCTGCCACGGATAGGTAGGCCAGTACTTCAGCGTGCGGTGGGCTGTGAGCGGTTATGCCGTCCGACTACCACGGTCAAACGAAACGCCCCCGAGCGCGGAGCGCTCGAGGGCGTTTCTACAAGGTGCCGGCGATGGCCTACTCTCCCGCGTCCTCTCGGACGGAGTACCATCGGCGCTGTAGGGCTTAACGACCGTGTTCGGGATGGGAACGGG
>JBBQFW010000137.1:0-9850 GCA_038322445.1 Gemmatimonadales bacterium | reverse complement strand
GGCACGGGCAAGGAGCTCGTGGCGGCCATGCTGCACCGGCTCAGTGGGCGCTCGGGCCCGTTCGTCGACGTGAGTTGTGCGTCGCTCAGTGAAGGCATGCTCGAGAGCGAGCTCTTTGGCCACGAGCGCGGCGCCTTCCCGGGCGCGGAGGAGCGCAAGCTCGGCCTCATGGAGCTCGCCGCGGGCGGCACGCTCTTCCTCGACGAGGTCACAGAGCTGTCCCTGAAGCTTCAGAGCAAGCTCCTGCGCGCGCTCGACCAACGCAGCTTCTACCGCGTCGGCGGCACGCAGAAGGTGGAAGTCGACGTGCGCATCCTGGCGGCGTCGAACCGCGATCTCGCGCAGCGCGTGGCTGACGGGCAGTTTCGTGATGACCTGCTGTATCGCATCAACACCATCGAGATCAAGCTGCCGCCGCTGCGTGAGCGCGCCGTCGACATTCCGCTGATCGCCCGGCAGTTCCTGCGGCAGTATGGCAAGGCGCAGCCGCCGTCCCTCGCCCCCGACGCGCTCGAGGTGCTCACGCGGTACCAGTGGCCCGGCAACGTGCGCGAGCTGAAGAACGTGATCGAGCGGGTCGTCCTGTTGTCGCACGGGCCCGTGATTCGCGGCAGCGCGATCCCGCTGCAGGTGCAGGGCTCCATGCCCACGCCGTCGTCCAGCGCGCCGTCCATTTCGCTGGCCGAGCTGGAGCGGCGCCACATCGAGTCGGTACTGCACACCACCAACTGGCACCAGGGACACGCAGCGTCCGCGCTGGGCATCAGCTCGAAGACGCTCTATCGGAAGATTCGCGAATACGGATTCGTTCGTCCGAACGACATGGAGTAACCGATGCGTATCCTGGTCATCGAGGACGATCCGACGGTTGGGCAGTATGTGAAGCGCGGCCTCGAGGAGCATCGGTGGGCGGTCGACCTCGCCACGGATGGAGAAGAGGGAGAGCGGCGGGCCAGCTCGGAGGCCTACGACCTGATCGTCCTCGACATGCGACTGCCCGGCAAGAGCGGCCTGGCCGTGCTCCAGGCCCTGAGGGCGCGGGGGTTCGAGCGGCCGGTGCTCGTGCTCACCGCGCAGGATGCCGTGGACGCCAAAGTTGCGACGCTCCGGGCCGGCGCCGACGATTACGTCACGAAGCCGTTCGCGTTCGAGGAGCTGCTCGCGCGCGTGGAGGCCCTGGCGCGACGCCCGCGCTCCATCGCCTCGCAGACCATCACCGTCGGGGATCTGGTGATCGACCAGACTACGCGCGAAGTGCGTCGGGGCGAGGAGCTGATCGAGCTCACGCCGAAGGAGTACACCGTGCTCGAGTATCTCGCGCGGCACCAGGGTCGCGTCATGAGCCGTACGCTCATCACGGAGTATGCATGGGGCTATCATTTCGACCCCGGCACGAACATCGTGGACGTCGTGATCAACCACCTGCGCAAGAAGATCGACGCGAAGCACGTCCAGAAACTGATCACCACCGTGCGCGGTGTTGGCTACGTCCTGAAGAAGTAGCGGCCCGACATGGCGACCCTCCGCGCGCGACTCACGGTGGCGTACGGCTTCGCGCTCGTGGGGAACGTGCTCCTCTTCGCCGGCGCCCTGTACTTCGCGCACAACGCGCGCGGACTCCAGATGAAGCAGCTCGGCCGCGCCGCCGTTGATGAAGCCGATCGCACCCTCTTCCTCATTCGCGCCGCCGCACGCGAAGGACGTACGCTCACGGAGCGCCGGCCCTGCGGCGAACCGCGGGATCGCATGTGCACCTTCGCCACGTCCGACCTCGTCGACCTGCTCGACCGCGTCCCCGGGTACTATCTCGTCTACGACAAGGATGACCGGCAGATCTACAGCTCGGTCGGCATTCGCATGCTCAGTGACGACGACCGGCTCGTCATCGACCGCGCGGCAGTGAAACTGGTGCCCGACAGCGACGCGCAGGAAGTGCCGGTCGCGGAGAAGAACTTCGGCGGCGCGCTGCTCCTGGCGTCGCGGCCCGACTCCGCGCTCCGCTTCATCACGCGCGTGGCGGCCGGCGTCCCCACCACGATGATCGAGCTCACGCCGAGCGTGCTGATCGGCACCATGGTGGTGGTCTTTCCGTTCCTCATCATCGCCTCGATTGGCGTATCCTACGGGATCGCGGGGCAGGCCATCGAACCGATCGAGCAGATCATCAACGAGGTCGAGGCCATCACGGACGGTCGATCGTTGCATCGTCGACTGCCCTTCGACCTCGGCAGCGAGGAACTCTCGCGGCTCGGGACCACGTTGAACGCCATGATCGGTCGGCTCGAGACTTCGTTCGGCGCGCTCCGAAGGTTCACGGCCGACGCCAGCCACGAGCTCAAGACACCGCTCACGGTGCTGCGCGCGGATGTCGAGCGGGCGATGCATCCCAATGCGGCAGGCAGCGAAGCGATGCAGGCGCTGGAAGAGGCGTTGCAGGAGACGGCGCGCATGTCCGATCTCGTCGACAGCCTGCTGACACTCGCGCGCGCTGACGAGGGCCGATTCGACATCCATCGGGAGCGCGTCGCGCTGGGCGCGCTCGTGCGCGACGTCTACGAAACGGCGGTCATCCTCGGCGAGCACGCTGGGCAGCGCGTGAGCCTGACGGTGCTGGAGGAGGCGATGGTCGATGGCGACGCGCGTCGCCTGCGGCAGCTCTTCCTGAACCTCATCACGAACGCCATCAAGTACACGGCGCGCGGCGGCAGCGTCGAGGTAGCATTGAGCAGGCTCGTCGGCGACGAAATCGCCTTCAGCGTGCGGGACACGGGCATCGGCATCTCGGCCGCCGATCTCCCCTACGTCTTCGATCGCTTCTGGCGCGCCGATCGGGCGCGTTCCCGCGGGAGCGAACGCAGTGGCTTCGGGCTGGGGCTCGCCATCAGCCAGTGGATCGCGCAGGCGCATGGCGGGCGCGTGACCGCGCAGTCGCGCCTTGGGCGAGGGTCGGTGTTCACTGTGGTGCTGCCAATGCTCGTGCTCACGCACGATGAAATGGCGGCTGGATTGCACGCGTGAAATCGGCAACACATTCCGAATTCACCAAATCTTAATCCACCGCAGGTTCCCGTCGTCGAGCCGCGGCGTAATTTGATCGAGGAAGCCGGATTGTCCCGTCCTTTAGCCAGGGAAGGTCTGACAGGACATGTTCAATAATCTGCTCGAATCAAAGCCGAAGAAGCAGCGAACCACTGCGGGCCTGATCTTCAGTGGGGTCCTGCACGCAGTGATCGGCACGGCGGCCGTGTACGGCACGCTGCAGGCGAAGAACACCATCGAGAAGGCGCACGCGGAGAAGGTCGAGTTCGTTGATGTGAAGAAGAAGGAGCCGCCGCCGCCGAAGGAAGAGCCGAAGCCCATTCCGAAGGAGGTCGTTGTCGCGCCGCCTCCGCCGAAGGGCTTCCAGGTACTGACGGCCCCCATCAAGGTGCCCGACGTGCTTCCGGACATCGACCTCTCCAAGAAAGTGACGGACGAGGCTGATTTCAGCGGCAAGGGAGTGGCGGGTGGCGTCGCGAAGGGCGTGGTCGGCGGCACGGGCCCGGTCAACACCGACCAGCCGTACTTCGAGTTCCAGGTCGAGAAGCAGGTGCAGCAGATTCCGGGCACCGGAAACCTGCGGTATCCCGACATGCTCCGTTCGGCGAACGTCGAGGGCGAGGTGCTCGCCCAGTTCGTCGTCGATGCGGACGGTCGCTACGAGGCCGGCACCTTCAAGGTGCTGAAGTCATCGCATGAGCTGTTCACCCAGGCGGTCAAGAATGCGCTCCCGAACATGCGCTTCTACCCGGCCGAAGTGGGCGGCAAGAAAGTGAAGCAGCTCGTCCAGCAACCGTTCACCTTCTCGCTCACCAAGGGCGAATAACTTCTCCGGAGAACAAGCATGGATCTCTCGTTGATGGACATGTGGAGCAGCATGGGCACGTTCGCCAAGGGCATTGTTTTCGTCATGGCGATCATGTCCATCTATTCGCTCACCGTGATGGTGTCCAAGTGGTGGAGTCTGCGGAAGGCCCAGAAGGAAACGATCAAGTTCGCCCCGGAGTTCTCGCAGTTCCTCGAGGAAGACAACCTCACCGAAGCCATCAAGCTCGCAGAGAGCTACAAGAAGTCCCATGTCGCGCTCGTGCTCGGTGGCGCGCTCGGCGAAGTGAAGCCGCTCATCCAGGATGGCTCGGTCACGGTTTCGGACATCAACTCGGCCGAGCGTGCCGTTGAGCGCAACATGCTGCTCGAGATCACGAACCTGAAGCGCGGACTGGCCGTGCTCGCCACGGTGGGCGCCACGGCGCCGTTCGTCGGACTGCTCGGCACCACCATCGGCATCATCAATGCCTTCCAGGGCATGTCGAAGTCGGGCTCGGGCGGACTGGCCGCCATCGGTGGTGGTATCTCCGAGGCGCTCGCGACCACGGCGCTCGGACTGCTCGTCGCGATTCCCGCGGTGTGGGCCTACAACTACTTCCAGACGAAGATCGACAACCTCACGGTCGAGATGACCTACGTCTCGAAGGAAATGATCGACTACCTCATCAAGGGCGTCTCGGGCGAGTTCGGCCGGTCGCGCTTCACTCGCGAGTTCAACGCCTCGTCGGGCGCCAACGCGCCGCTGACCTGATTCGCGTCTAACTCATTGAGGAGGTAGCTCGATGGCAATGTCAGCAGGTGGCGGCGGGGGCGTAAAGGCAGAACCGAACGTGACACCCATGATCGACGTCATGCTCGTGCTGCTCATCATCTTCATGGTGGTCACGCCCGCCCTGCTCGCCGGATTCAATGCGGTTCCGCCCCAGGGGCAGAACCTGAAGGACCATCCGGAAGATGCCGAGGTCGATCAGGTGCTCGGTATCGACCGCGACGGCAATTACTACCTGAACAAGCAGCCGATCGCGAAGACGGAGATCGAGGCGCGCATCAAGAGCATCTACGAGACGCGCACCGTCGACAAGATCATGTACCTCAAGGCCGACAAGGACCTCCTGTACTCGAAGGTCGTCGACGCAACGGAAATGGCAGCGAAGAACGGCGTGCGCATGCTCGGACTCATCGGCGACCAGAAGAACGGAACAATTTCCACGGTCGCCGGCGACTCGAAGGCTCAGTTGAACAATCCACCGAAGTAAGGAGCCACACCCATGGCATTCTCATCAGGTGGAAGCGGCGGGCTGACGAACGAGATCAACGTCACGCCCATGATCGACGTGCTGCTCGTGCTCCTCATCATCTTCATGGCGGCCCTGCCGACCATGCGGAAGACGGTGGACGTGCAGCTCCCCGATCCCACGCCGGCGCTGGCTCCGCCCGGCTCGCAGTCGAACCAGATCGTGCTCGAGGTTTCGCCGACGGACTATTCGATCAATTCCGAAAAGGTGGACGAGTCCCACCTCGGCTCACGCCTCAAGGAGATCTACGATCCGCGTCCGGAAAAGGTGATCTTCGTGAAGGGCTCGCCCGACGTGAAGTATGAGCGCGTCGTGCACGCGATGGACATCGCGCGTGGCTCGGGAGTGAAGGTCATCGGCGTACCGCCAAAGGATACGCCGGGATCCACCAAGTAAGTCGGTCCTTGCAGGCCGGCTCATCATGATGGCCCATACGGCGGACGAACCTTTCGAGGGTCGTCCGCCGTATAACATCCGGTCTGTCCGGCCCGGAACCACGCCCTGACTCCACTGTTGAGATGACCTTTCCTGACGAGAGCGGAACACACGATCCACCAGAGCGACCCGCGTACCGCGTGCCGATCGGATTGCCGCGGCGCGACGAGGGCCGCCGCCAGGGGGTGGTCGTTTCGGTGCTGGTCCATGCGGCGATCATTGCGCTGCTCCTCTTCCCGATCGTCCTCGCGCGCACGAACATCATTCCGATGCAACAAGGCGCTGGCGGAGCAGGGCCGGCCGGTGGTGGCGGTGGGGGACGTGGCGGCGCGCAGCCGCACGAGCAGGTGCAGTACATCGTGCCAACGACCGCCGCGCCGGCGGCAACGGCTCCCGTTCCGTTGCCCATCCCGGTCCCGGTGAAAGTGGCCACCCCGGTGCCGCCAATCGTTCCCGCACCGACGCCGGCGGTGAAGCCGCCGGAGCAGGCCGCCGCACCCGTGCCCGTGCCCGTGCCCGTGCCCGTGCCCGTGACGAGCATTGCCGGTGTGGGCGCCGGTGCTGGCACCGGCAACGATGGCACGACCGGCAATGGCCCTGGCACCGGCGGCGGTGTGGGCTCTGGTATCGGCACTGGCCGCGGATCCGGGTTGGGGCCGGGAACCGGCGGTGGGACGCAAGCGAACTTTCCGCCCCAGCCCACTGCATTCTTTCTTCCCCCCTTGCCGACGCCCAGGAGCGTCAAGGGATTTTCCTTCTCGGCCGAGTTTGATGTCGACTCCACGGGGCGCGTGCTCGGCGTGAAATTTTCCGAGACGCGCGACGGCGATTACAACCGCCGCATCATGAGTGTCCTTCGTGCGATGAGATTTCGCCCAGGCACGGGGCCCGACGGGAAGCCGCTCCGCATGTTAGCCTATCTTGGATACGACTTCTGACCACTGGTCAGACGTCTGGGTCGCTCTAGCGGCGGTCGCTGCGCCCCCCTACATTTTGCGGATTCCCCATGAACGCCGACGGCAATCGCCGCCGACGCCCTTATCGCTTTTTCCGTCCCCTGCATGAGCAGCTCGGCCGTCTCGACCGATGCAACGCCGCAGCCCGACAGCGGATCAACAAAAGCGATGTTTGTCGGCCTCCCGGTCGCGGGAATCGCGTCACACCTCCCTGAACGGCGGCCACTGTGGGCGCCAACGTCCGCCGCGACAACATGCTGATTGTCGTGACGTCCTTCGCAAGCATTCCCACCTTCCACGCAACATGACGCAAACGCAGTCCTCGCTGATCTCCGTCGTCATCGGCTCGAGTTTACTCGCCCTGATCTTTGCCGTCTTCCTCGCCAACTGGGTGCTCTCGCGCAGCCGGGGCACGCCCGAGATGCAGAAGATCTCGAACGCCATCCAGCAGGGCGCGGAGGCGTACCTCGCGCGACAATACAAGACGATCGGAATGCTCTCGGTCGTCGTCGCCGCGCTGCTCGGCATCGGATACGGATTTTTCCGCCATACCACAGCGAACGATCCGGTCCAGGACCCCAAGACCTTCGCGATGTACGTCACCGCCTCGTTCCTGCTTGGCGCGCTGAGCTCGGCCGTGGCGGGCTATGTGGGCATGTGGGTTTCCATCCGCACGAACATCCGCGTCGCGGCCGCCGCGATGACGTCGCTCAACGATGCGCTGCAGACTGCGTTGCGCGGTGGCGCGGTGTCAGGCCTGTTCACCGTCGCGATGAGCCTTCTCGGCGTTGGCGGATTGTTCGCCGCGCTTTCGGCCATGGCACCGCAGGGCATGGACGCCAATGAGTGGGCGAAGCACATCCCATTCCTCATTGTCGGCTACGGGTTTGGCGCATCGTTCGTGGCACTGTTCGCACAGCTCGGTGGTGGTATCTATACCAAGGCGGCGGACGTCGGTGCTGATCTCGTCGGCAAGGTGGAAGCCGGCATTCCGGAAGACGATCCCCGTAACCCCGCCGTGATCGCGGATCTCGTCGGCGATAACGTCGGCGACTGCGCGGGCCGCGGCGCCGATCTCTTCGAGAGCACCGCCGCCGAGAACATCGGCGCGATGATCCTCGGCGTGCTGCTGTTCAAGTCGTTCGGCATCAACGGCATCCTCTTCCCGCTCGTCATCATGGCGCTCGGGCTGCTGTGCTCCATCGTCGGCGTGATGGTCGTGAAGACGAAGGAAGACGCCGATCCAATGAAGGCGCTCAACTTCGGCTACTACGTCACCGCGGCGCTCGTCACGGTGATGTTCTTCTTCGCCAGCCGCACGCTCCTCCAGGTCGCCTCCGCGCCGAACGCGTGGATGCACTTCTTCTGGTGCGGCGTCATCGGCATCGCGACGTCGATCGCATTCGTCTTCATCACGCAGTACTACACCGAGTATCGCTACCGCCCGGTGCTCAGCATCGCCGAGGCGAGCCAGACCGGGCCGGCAACGAACATCATTGCCGGTCTCGCGGTCGGCATGGAGTCGACGGTGCTTCCGGTCATCACCATCGGCATCGCGATCATCGCCAGCTATTCACTGGGCCAGACCAGCGGTCTGGTGAACGACGCGGGCGAATCGATCGGTGGATTGTTCGGTACCGCTGTCGCCACGATGGGCATGCTCGGCACCGCCGGCTACATCCTTGCCATGGACGTCTTCGGTCCGATCACGGACAACGCCGGTGGTATTGTCGAGATGTCGCGGCAGCCCGAGTCGGTCCGTGAGAAGACCGATCGCCTGGATTCGGTTGGCAATACCACGAAGGCGCTGACGAAGGGCTACGCGATCGGATCCGCGGCACTCGCCGCGTTCCT
This sequence comes from Gemmatimonadales bacterium, assembly GCA_038322445.1. Classification (GTDB taxonomy): domain Bacteria; phylum Gemmatimonadota; class Gemmatimonadetes; order Gemmatimonadales; family Gemmatimonadaceae; genus AG11. The sequence goes on along the minus strand of JBBQFW010000137.1, from coordinate 1,443 downwards.
GCTGTTCTCGGCCTACCTCGATGAAGTCCGCAACCTCACCGGCCAGACGCTCCACGTCGACCTGTCGAAGCCCGTTGTCTTCGTGGCTGGCCTGCTCGGCGCCATGCTCGTGTTCTGGTTCTCGTCGCTCGCGATCTCGGCGGTGCGCAAGGCCGCGCAGTCGGTGATCACGGAAGTCCGCCGGCAGTTCAGGGAGCGTCCGGGCATCATGCAGGGCACCGAGGAGCCGGACTACGCGGCGTGCGTGGACATCGTCACGGTGGGCGCACTGAAGGCGATGGTGCTGCCGGGCGCGCTCGTGGTCCTCTTCCCGATCATCGTCGGCCTGTTGTTCAAGCGCTTCGGTGGAACGGGCGAGTTCATGGGTGCGGAGTCGGTTGCCGCCCTGCTGATGGTCGCGACGATCACCGGCATCCTGATGGCGGGCTTCCTGAACAATGGCGGCGGCGCCTGGGACAACGCGAAGAAGTACATCGAGACGGGGGCGTACGGCGGCAAGCGTTCCGAGGCACACAAGGCAGCAGTGGTGGGCGACACGGTCGGTGATCCGTTCAAGGACACCGCCGGTCCGTCGTTGCACGTGCTCATCAAGCTGCTCAGCACCATCACCCTCGTGCTCGCGCCGCTGTTCATCTAGCGTGGTGCCATCCCGCGCGAAGCCAGGAACTGCTTCGCCAGGATTGACTCGCCATGGTTTCGCTTCGCCCAGGATGACTCTCTCCCAACGCGAATGAATTCACTCTTCGCACGCAAGCCGATCGCGGTCATGGAAGAAAGCGCCAATGGACTCAAGCGAGTCCTTGGCGCCGGAGACCTGATCATGCTCGCGATCGGGGCGGTGATCGGAGCCGGAATCTTTGGCGCCATCGGCACGGCGGCGGCTGGACAGACGGACGCGACCGGTCACGTCATCCGGAGCGGTGCAGGGCCGGCGCTCGTGTTCTCGTTCCTGCTCCTCGGCGGCGTGTGCGCACTGGCGGCACTCTGCTATGCGGAGCTGGCGTCGATGATTCCCCAGGCGGGCAGTGCGTACGCCTACACGTATGCGACGCTCGGCGAAATCGTCGCGTGGATCATCGGGTGGGACTTGATCCTCGAGTACGCGGTCGGCAACGTGGCCGTCGCCATTTCGTGGGGTGACTATTTCAAGACGCTCACTGGTGGCTTGATCAACCTGCCCGTGTGGTTGACGACTGGCTATCGGACCGCCCTGCTCAGCTCCGACTCGAAGATCCACGGCCTCATCGACACGGCACCACACATCGGCGGCATTCCACTGCTGGTGAACATCCCGGCGTTCGCGATCGTCATGGCGATCACGTGGCTGCTGCTGCGCGGCGTGCGCGAGAGCGCGCGGGCGAACAACATCATGGTCGTCGTGAAGCTGCTGGCACTGGCGCTGTTCATCGCGGCCGGCCTGACGAAGATCAATCCAGCGAACTA
>JBBQFW010000136.1:0-9917 GCA_038322445.1 Gemmatimonadales bacterium | reverse complement strand
CGTACCAGGTACGCTGTTCCTGCTCTTTAGACACCCGCGACGTCTGCTTCCCCGTCTTTCACCATGCTGACGGTGCCGGAGGCGCGGTAGCGCGGCAGCCGCACGATGAAGGTCGTCCCCTCGCCCACGACACTGTGCAGGGAGATGACTCCGCCGATGATCCGCACGAACGACTCGACGATCGAGAGTCCGAGGCCGGTGCCCCCGTATTCGCGCCGCGTGGAGCTGTCGGCCTGCTCGAACGGCTCGAAGATCTTCACCTGCCGATCCACCGGAATGCCAATGCCGGTGTCGCGCACCATGATCTCGAGCGGCTGGCCCGTTTCCGGATCATTCGTCAACCGCACGAGCACCTCGCCCCTGGCGGTGAACTTGATCGCGTTGCCGACGAGGTTGATGAGAATCTGGCGCAGCTTGCCGGCGTCGGTCACGATGGCGACGGTGTGCGGCGGAAGCTCGCACCGCAGCGCGAGGCCCTTGGCGTGCGCGGTGGATTCGAGCATGGCGACCGTGTCGCGCACGAGTCCGTCGATCTGCACGGTGTCGCGATCGAGCTCCATGTGTCCTGCTTCTACACGGGCGACGTCGAGGATCTGGTTGATGACGCTGAGCAGGTGCATCCCGTTCTCGCGAATGCGCTCGATGTACAGGCGATCGTTGTCCGCCATGGGACCAGACCGCTCGCGCAGCAGCGTGCGCGAGAAGCCGATGATGGCCGTGAGCGGCGTGCGCAACTCGTGATTCATCCGCGTGACGAACTCGCTCTTCGTCTTGTTCGCGGACTCGGCGGCATCCTTCGCGAGCCGCAGCGCCCGCTCCACTTCCTTGCGCTCGGTGATGTCGTGCCAGACGACGAGAAACACCGGACGTCCATGGAGCTTCAGCGGCGTCAGCGTGACTTCCACCTGGAAGTCCGTCCCGTCGTCGCGGCGGTGCGTCCACTCGAATCGATGATGGCCCGTGATGCGTGCCCGTTCGCGCATCTGGCCCGCAACGACCACCGAAAGCCGGCCATCGGGCTGCCGCAGCGGCGAGAGTTCCCCGGGACGTCGCCCCGCGAGCCGTTCGCGTGAATCCACGCGCAGCAACTGCAGCGTCGCATCGTTGCAGTCGATGATGCCCTCGGCATCATAGAGCATGTGCGCGTCGGTCGAGCGCTCGAAGAGCAGCCGGAACCGCTCATCCGATGCCTCCCGTTCGGTGATGTCGACGCCCGCGGCAATGAGCCCGTGCACCGGCTCCTCCGGACTCGACCGCAGCGGCGTGATGTTCCAGAGCACCACGTGACGGTTTTCGTCCTCGTCCACCACCGGACCGACATGACTCCGGATCTGGTGTCCGCCGAGGACTTCGGCCATGCCGCCGCGCATGCGCGCGCGGTGGCGGGGTGTCACGAATTCCTCGACATACGACTTGCCGAGCGCATCACCGCGCGGAATGCCGAAGAGCGATTCCGCCTCCCGGTTCCAGAGGAAGATCGTCCCATCTGCATCGAGCCCGACAATGGCGCTGCCGGCTGTCTCCACGAGGGAGCGGAAGCGCGCCTGCTCGCGCTCGAGCGCATCCGCCTGCGACAGCAGCTCGTGGTTCTGGAGCTCGAGTGCCTCGGCCTGGGCGAGGCGCTCCTCCTCGATGCGGCGAGCGATCGTGATGTCGCGGAAGATGGCCACGGCCGCGTGCGGCGCAGTGCTGTCGCTCCGGAAGAGTGGGTTGGTGTTGACGTTGACCCACCGCACCTCGCCGTCCGGTGTGGTGATCGTGAGCAGCATGCCGGCGACGGAATTTCCGGTGCGGATGGTCACCATGCTCGCCGTGCGGTCGAGGGTGAGCGCGCGTCCGTTCTCGTCGAACGCATTGCGGGCGATCGTCGTCACGTCGGCGGTCGTCGCGCTCGCGGGGAGGCCGAGGATACGCAGCGCCGACGGATTCCACTCGGTGATGGTCCCCGTGTCGTCGACGATGAGCATCCCGTCTTCCATCGCATTCACGACCGCACGGGTGCGCGATTCGCTCTCGGCGAGCTTGCTGATGGTCATCGAGAGCTGTTCCTGCGTCGGTTGCAGGACGAGCCGGGCACCGAAGGTGAAGGCGATGAGGAGCAGGATGACGCAGGCCGCCTCGAGGAGCAGCAGGCGGTCCACTTCGTGGCCCCACTCCAGCTCGAGCTCGTCGACCACGTGCTCGATGGCGACGGTGAGCCGCTTCTGCTGTGCCAGCAGGGCGTCGATATGTTCGGGCGTCGCGTCGGGTGCGGTGACCTCGGTGGCCGAGGACTTCACCGAGTCCTGCAGTGCGATCAGGCCTTCATAGTCGCGTCCGGCGCGGCTGTTGGCGGGGATGATCGATTCGCCGGTGACACTGCGAAGCTGCTGTGAGGCGGTGCGGAGCCCGGTGACCGTGGCTTCGATGCGTGGACGCCAGATCTGGCGCGCCGTGGGGGAGTATTCGCGACTGAGGAGGGTGAGTGCCACGAGCCGTTCGCTGAGCAGGCGCTGATGGCCCGCGACGTTCATGCGGGCGCCGTCGATGCTATGGCGTGACGTCTGCGCGACGAGGAGGCCAAGAACGGCGACCGCGATCGCGATGACTGCGAGCACGGTGACGCTGGCCCGGCGCGCGAAGCGGCTCGAGGTGACGGGATTCATTCACAGCTGACAGGCAGTGGCGGGCAGAAGTCACACCCGGAACGAGTCAGCCGGGCAGCAGCCAACTGTCGTCAGCAATCCGTTTACAGACCCAGTAACCCCGGCAGAGACATCATTGAGCGCACCGGCAGCAAAAAAAGAGCGACCCTGACCATTCATTGGATCAGGGACGCTCGTGCTTCATGCCGTCATCAAGCGTTCAATCGACCACGTCGAGCCGGAGCAGCACATCCGCGTCGAGCGAACGCCAGTTGCGCGGATAGTGCCACACGCGCCGCACGCACTCGCGTGAGTTCAGGACGAGGCAGCGAAAGCCCTTGGCCCAGACCTGCGGCGTGGGAACCTCGCGAACCGTCCATTCTGTGCCACCGCGATCGACCACGACATGTGGGTACCGCTCGTCGGCCGCGCCCCCATTGGCGGGAAACACGTGACCGTCTGTATCGACATTCCAGGACATCAGTGCACCCACGGCTGTGCCGGTCAATGACTCCATGCTGACACCACTGCGGGCAGCACCTCTCTACTGACCTTCCAAGAGGAAGGTTCGTGCCGTCAACTCCGAAAGCGCACCGATTACGCCGGCGCTGCAATCGAAAAACGCTGCCCGGTGGCGACGAGCGCCACCGGGCAGGCGGTTTGATGCCTTGCTCACGCGAAGGTGGCCTCGGCTTCTACAGGGCTACACAGTCAAGACGCGTGCCATCCGCGCTCAGATGTCGCCGAGCAGATTCTCGATGCGCTTTTCCGAGGCATCCATGGCGCGGCCTTCGAGAATGGCGCGCATGAGGTCGTCCACCTCGAGCTCGAAGTCGGCGGGGAACTTCCGGTTCTCCGGGAAGCGAATCACTGCCCCGATCACGAGCGGAAAGTGCGGCTCGGCATCTTTATCCGCGGCGTCCTCGCCCTCGTCGTCCTCATCATCATCGTCCGCGATCGTTTCCTCGAACGACGCACCGCCCAGCTTCAGCGACTCCGCCCAAGGCTCCCGGTCGTCATCGTCGCCCTCGTGCTCGGGAGAAACGCTCTCCTGGATGTCCTGCATGGCGCGCTCGGGCAGCAGGGCGCTGAGCTCACCGCGCACACCGCCGTCTTCCTCCCACGCCGCGCCGACCACGATCACGGGCTCGCCGAACGCATCGCTCGCGAAGAAGGCATCGACGAGCTGCGCCGGATACGCGTTCACCGCCAGCAGCACCTCCTTCGGGCCCGCGCGCGTGAACGCCACTGGCTGGTCACCCGGCGCAGCGCCGGGCCGGTCAAGGCGCTCCAAACGCAACAGCAATGGCTCCGGCACGATGAACGTGAGCGGATGCTCGCGCGTGAACGGTCCGCGTGGCTCGCGATCGCCCGCCGTGGCCTCGACCGCGTCCCCTGGTGGAATACTCATGGGCTGAATTTAATGCGCGATGAGGGAATCCATGGCGGTGCACAGGGCATTGATCGAGTACGGTTTTGCGACGAAGAGCGTGCGCCCGTCGAGCGGCAGCTCGCGATCTGACGCCGTGTAGCCCGACACGAACACGACGGGCACATTTGGGAAACGCCGGCGCAGTTCGGCGACCATTTCCACACCCCCCATTGTCGGCATCATCACGTCGGAGACGATGATGTCGAACGCGCCTGGCGACGCCGTGAACGTCGCCAATCCCCGCGCGCCATCCTCGGCCTCGGTGACATGGAAGCCCGAGCGATCGAGCAGCCTGCGCGCCTGGGCGCGCACGCGCGGGTCATCCTCGACGAGGAGTACCCGGCCTCGAAGGCCCACGACGCGGTGCTCCGACGAGCGGCGCGATTCCACCGCCTGCACATCGCCCTGCGAGCGCGGCAGGTACATCGTGACACAGGTGCCGTGGCCCATCGAGCTCTCGAGCGCGATGCCACCGCCCGCCTGCTTCACGATGCCATACGCCGTCGACAACCCGAGTCCGGTGCCGAGCGTGGGGCCCTTGGTGGTGAAGAAGGGCTCGAATGCGCGGGCGCGCGTTGGCTCGTCCATCCCGGTGCCGTCGTCTCTGACCGCAATGCAGACGTACGTTCCCGGCGCGATGCCGATGGGCGCGGCGCCCTCGGCGTCAAGCGCGCAGACGCTGGTTTCGATGCGGAGCATCCCACCATTCGGCATGGCATCGCGCGCATTGATCGCAAGGTTCATCAGCACCTGTTCGAGCTGGCCCGCGTCCGCCAGCACCACCAGTGGATGGATCGCACATGCCACTTTCGTAAGGATGTTTGGCCCGATGGTGCGCTGCAGGAGCTGCGTCACGCCATTCACGATGTCATTCACGTCGACCAGCGTCGGGGCATGCACGTCGCGCCGGCCGAGTGACAGGAGCTGGCGCGTGAGGGCCGCGCCGCGTTCGGCGGATTCGCGAATGTCGCGGACGTCCTCGCGCAGCGGGCTTTCGCGCGGAAGGGCGTGCGCGAGCGACTCGGCGGCCCCCAGCATGACACTGAGGAGGTTGTTGAAGTCGTGCGCGACGCCGCCCGCCAGGCTGCCGACCGCCTCCATCTTCTGCGCGAGACGGAGCTGCTGCTCGACGCTCTGTTGCCGTTCGCTCAGGCGCAGCTCATCGGTGATGTCGCGCGCGATGATCAATCGCGACGGACGACCTTCGAGGAGAAAATCCTCTCCGACCAATGCCACCTGGATGATCGAACCGTCCTTCTTCCGGTGCTCGCTGCGCAGCGACAAGGGTGGCGGCGTCGCGCTCCGCATGTAGTCCACGAATGCCGTTGCGCTATCCGGTGCCCGGATGTCGAGGAGCGTCATGTCGAGGAACTCGGCCTCGGTGTAGCCGTAATGCTGCACGGCCGAGGGATTCACGGCGCGAAAGCGGAGTGTCTGGAGGTCGAAGACGTAGGTCGGGAGTGGTGTGACCTCGAACAGCGAACGATATCGTAGCTCGCGCTCGGCCAACTCGTTCTGGAGTCGGCGGCGTTCGGTGATGTCCTCGACGACCGCAACCGTGCCCACGAACTCGCCGTGCTCATCGTGCATCGGCGATCCGGAGATCAGCGCGGTGAAGATGGAGCCGTCCTTCCGATAGTGCTCCACTTCGTACTTGCCCGCATGGCCCAGGCGGCGCGTGCGCATGTGGTGATCTCGACGCTCGTTCCCCTGAACGACGAAATCGCCCATGGCGCGGCCGATCAGATCGTCCGCACCGTAGCCGGTGAGTGTGCCCATCTGCGGGTTGGCGTACACCGCGCGGTTGTCCGCGTCGGTGACTACCAGCGCGACGGTGAGGCTTTCGCAGACGGCGCGCAACCGTGTCTCGGCCGAGTGCAGCGCGGTGGCCAGGGGACGTTGGCGCACGTTGCGCACGACACCAACCGTTGTGCCACCCGGCATGACGGTCGCATGTATCTCGACGGGCACCCAGCTGCCGTTCGCGTGCTGCAGCCGGCGAACGCTGAGCACAACGCCGTCGCGAGCCAGCTCCTCGGTGTGGGCGGGGCGGGCCTGCAAGTCGGCCTCGACGATGAACGTCGACGGATTCAGGCCGATGATCTCCTCGCGCGCGCGCCCAACCATCCGGGCAAAGGCATCGTTGACGTCCACGACGCGGTGCGCCGCGTCGGTGACGACGATGCCATCGGCGGAGTGAGCGAAGAGAGCCTGGTAGTCGGTGGACATTCAGTGGCGAGCGAGAGACTTCGCGAAGAGTATCGGCCGGCACGCCGATCAGGTGAAGAAAAAGGAGGGCTCGCGGCCAACGTCGTAATCGCCAGTCCCGCCTCCTTGCGACTAGATTGTCGAGGCGGCGAAGTATCCCGCATGCCCCGCAATCCCAGCCAGGGATCAGATGCAGTCAAAATCGGAACCCGCGCTCCGGCTTGCCCGGACCGAGGCACCCGCCTCGACGATCGAGGCCAACGCGCCTCGCCTCACCAGCACGCATGTCGAGCGCAACCCCGGCACGGCCCTCGACCTCGACATCGTTCGTAGCCTGCGCATGAACCGCTCCGCGGTGGAACGGCGTGCGGCTACCATCCCCACCCGCCGGACGGTGAAGAAGGAATGGCAGGCGGGATGGCTGCTGCGGGCGGTCACGATGATCGACCTCACGACGCTCGCCGGCGATGATACACCCGGTAACGTCCGTCGGCTGGCGGCGAAAGCCTCGCACCCCGTGCGCAGCGATCTGATGGACTCGCTCGGTGTCGCGGACCTCGGCATCACGGTCGGTGCCGTGTGCGTTTACCACTCGATGGTCGCGACGGCAGTCGAGGCACTACAAGGGACGAACATTCCTGTGGCCGCCGTGAGCACGGGATTTCCCGCCGGCCTGAGCCCGCTGGAGGAACGCGTGCGCGAGATTCGTGCATCCGTCGCCGCGGGGGCAAGGGAGATCGACATCGTCATCACCCGCGGCCACGTGCTCACCGGCAATTGGCAGGCGCTGTACGACGAGGTGAAGCTGTTTCGTGAGGCGTGTGGCGACGCGCACATGAAGAGCATCCTCGCCACGGGCGAGCTCGCGACGCTCGGCAACGTGGCACGCGCAAGCATGGTCGCCATGATGGCCGGCTCCGACTTCATCAAGACGAGCACCGGCAAGGAAGGCGTGAACGCGACGCTGCCCTTCTCGCTCGTGATGGTGCGGATGATCCGCGAGTACCAGGAGCGAACGGGATACGCGGTGGGCTACAAGCCCGCGGGCGGAATCAGGACGGCCAGGCAGGCGCTGGAATACCTCTTCCTGATGAAGGAGGAGCTTGGCGACCGCTGGCTCAAGCCGGACCTGTTCCGCTTCGGCGCGAGCTCGCTGCTCACCGACATCGAGCGTCAGCTCGAGCACTTCGTCACCGGGCGCTACTCCGCGGCCCACCGTCACCCCATGGTCTGACCATGACGACTGTCCGGGAAGCATTCGAGAGCATGTCCTATGGCCCAGCGCCGGAGTCGGACAAGCCGGCCCTGGAATGGCTGGCGAAGCACGACGAGAAGTTCGGTCACTACATCGGCGGCGCGTGGACGAAGAGCGCGAGCCCGTTCGACGTGTCGAACCCCGCCACCAACAAGAAGATCGCGACGGTCTCGCAGGCGTCAAGGAAGGACATCGATGCCGCGGTGAAGGCCGCGCGCAAGGCGTTACCCGGCTGGCAGGCGCTCGGCGGCCATGCGCGCGCACGCTACCTGTACGCCCTCGCGCGCACCGTGCAGCGCAACGCGCGGCTGCTTGCCGTGCTCGAGACAATGGACAACGGCAAGTCCATTCGTGAGACGCGCGACATCGACATTCCGCTCGTGGCGCGGCACTTCTACCACCACGCAGGCTGGGCGCAGCTGCTCGACACCGAATTCGCCGGCTACCACGGTGCGGGTGTCGTCGGCCAGATCATTCCGTGGAACTTCCCGCTGTTGATGATGGCGTGGAAGATCGCGCCGGCGCTCGCCGCGGGCTGCACCATCGTGATCAAGCCCGCCGAGTTCACGCCACTGACCGCGCTGGCCTTTGCGGAACTGGCGGACGAGGTCGGGTTGCCGGCGGGTGTGCTCAACGTCGTCACGGGCGACGGCGATACCGGTGCCGCCATCGTGGCGCACGATGGCATCGACAAGATCGCATTCACGGGATCGACCGAGGTCGGACGCATCATCCGCAAGGCGACCGCGGGCTCGGGCAAGAAGCTTTCGCTGGAGCTGGGCGGCAAGTCACCATTCATCGTCTTCGAGGACGCGGACCTCGACTCGGTGGTGGAAGGGGTCGTCGACGCGATCTGGTTCAACCAGGGACAAGTCTGCTGCGCGGGTTCGCGCCTGCTCGTGCAGGAAGGCATCGCCGAACGTCTCTATGCGAAGCTCCGCGCGCGCATGGAGACGCTCCGCCTCGGTTCACCGCTCGACAAGTCCGTCGACATGGGCGCCATCGTGGCGCCGGTGCAGCTCGAGCGCATTCGCTCGCTGGTCGATGCCGGCAAGACGGAAGGCGCGGATTTCTGGCAGCCGTCGTGGGCGTGTCCCACCGAGGGCTGCTTCTACCCGCCGACGCTCTTCACGAATGTGCAGCCGTCGTCCTCGATCGCGCAGGTGGAAATTTTCGGACCGGTGCTCGTCGCCATGACGTTCCGGACGCCGAGTGAGGCGGTCGCGCTCGCGAACAACACGCAGTACGGGCTTGCGGCGAGTGTCTGGAGCGAGAGCATCAACCTCGCGCTCGACATCGCGCCGAAGATCAAGGCCGGTGTGGTGTGGATCAACTCGACGAACCTCTTCGATGCCGCGGCGGGGTTCGGTGGCTATCGCGAGTCGGGATTTGGTCGCGAGGGTGGCAAGGAGGGGATGTTCGAGTATCTCAAGCGCGACCGCCTGTCCGCCACGGACGATCTCGCCGCGGGGCGCGCAGCGAGAATGTCGGCGCGTACTGGATCGAAGGGCGGTGCGTCAGTGCGATCCATCAAGCGCGCCGCGGAGCTCGATGATCCTGATCGCGGTGGTCCGCTCGTGGATCGCACGGCCAAGCTGTACATCGGCGGCAAGCAGGCCCGCCCCGACTCGGGCTATTCCACTCGCATCGTGGGCGCCGACGGACGCGTGCTCGGCGAAGTGGGCGAAGGCAATCGGAAGGACATCCGCAACGCCGTCGAGGCGGCGCACGCGGCGTTCAGCGGCTGGTCGAAGGCGACGGGACACAATCGCGCGCAGATCCTCTACTACATCGCGGAAAACCTGGCGGCGCGCGCCGATGAGTTCGCGGCGCGGCTCACCGACCTGACGGGCGAGGATGGCCACGCCGAGGTCGAGGCGTGCGTGCAGCGGCTGTTCACCTACGGTGCGTGGGCCGACAAGTACGATGGTCTCGTCCATCAGGTTCCGCTGCGCGGTGTCGCGCTGGCGATGAACGAGCCGATCGGCGTCATGGGTGTCATCAGCGCCAATGACACGCCGCTCCTCGGCCTCGTCTCGGTGATCGCGCCGGCGATCTGCGTGGGGAATACGGTGGTGGCCATTCCGTCGGAACGTTGGCCGCTCGGCGCGACAGACTTCTACCAGGTGCTCGAGACGTCAGACGTGCCGAGTGGCGTCATCAACATCGTCACGGGTCCGAGGGATTCGCTCGCGAAGACGCTGGCCGAGCACGACGATGTGGATGCGGTGTGGTACTTCGGATCGCGCGAGGGCGTGAAGGCGGTGGAGCTGGCGTCGGCCGGCAACATGAAGCGGACGTGGGCCGAGTTCGACGCGCGCGCCTGGATGGAGCAGCATGAGGGCGAGGGGCGCGACTTCCTGCGTGAGGCGACGCAGGTGAAGAATATCTGGATTCC
>JBBQFW010000135.1:0-9986 GCA_038322445.1 Gemmatimonadales bacterium | reverse complement strand
GGTCTGGCCCCGAGGGCCGAGGACGCCGACGTCGTGCGAGAGTTGGGCGAGGGCGTTGGCCCATACCCAGCGGGATTGTGCGCGCTGCGCGCGTGCACTGGCGAGCGCGGCCTGCGCCGTGACGAGGTCGACGATCGTCCCGACACCGGCGCGGTAACGGGCGCGAGCGACCGTCTCCGATTGCGTCGCGCTCGCGAGCAGCACGTCCGACGTCCGCGCGCGCTGCGTAGCGGTCTGCAGCGCGTAGTACGACGCGTACACCTGTTGCCCGACCTGCACGCGCAGCACGTCGGCGCGCGCCGATGCGACGTCGACCTGCGCCTGCGCGGCCGTCACGTTGTACTGGCGAGCCAGGTTGAAGATCGGCAGTTGGATGCCGAGTGTGACGCTGTAGTTCAACCCCTGGAAGTTTGCGACATCCGAGAACGATTTTCCAACGTTCGCGCCGAGTGTCACCGACGGCAGCTCCGCTGAGCGGGCGACGCGCACCTGGGACTGTGCCTGCTGGATCTGTGCCCGGACTGCCGCGAGATCGGGCCGCAGCACGAGCGCGCGGTCGATCAGCGTGTCGACACCGGTCAGGGTGGCATCGATTGAGATCGAGTCGCTCATGGACGCGACGTCGAAGCGCGCGTTGGCGGGCAGTCCCATGGCGACCGAAAGCGTTCCGCGCGATGTCTGCGCATTTCCCTCGGCACTCTCCAGATCGAGCTGCGCCTGGGCCACCTGCACCTGCGCCTGGAGGACGTCGGCAATGGTCGCCACGCCCGCCCTGTTTCTTTGCTGCGCCGACGCGAGGTTCGTATCGGCCTCGGCCAGCGTGATGCGGGCGGCGCCGCGCAGCCCGACCTGGGCCTGATAGGTGAAGTACGCCGCCTGCGCCTGGAGCGCGACATTCTGGAGCGCGGCGTTGTGATTGAGGTCGAGCGCGACGGCCGCGGAGCGCGCCGCCGCGACGGTACCGCTGCGGCCCCCGAAGTCGAACAGCAGGTACGACAGGCTCGCGGTGGGTGTGATCGTCGTGCGCTTGATGTTGTCCTGCTGTGCGGCGGTCTGCGAGCGCACGATGTTCGAACTCGCGTCGACCGTCGGGACGTACGACGCGGTCGCGGCCCCATACTGTGCCGCGCCCACGCGCGCTTGCGACCACGTGAGCGCCGTCTGCGGATTGTTCCGGAGGGCGATGTCGACCACCTGCCCCAGCACGAGCGGACCGGTGAACAGTCCCGTATCGGCCGCCGTCGTTGGGGTCGCACGACGCGGCTCCGCGGGAACGGCGCCGGCGGGCGCACGCCAGGGCTCCGCACGCGACGTTGGAGCCGCCGGAACCCCGTTGATGTCGGGCAGGTTACGCGAGCACCCCGCCATCAGAGCGAAGACGACAACGAGGTGCCCGAAGCGACGCAGGCGGGACACGGGTGAGGTATCCCGGTCCCGCCGCGGTAGGAGCGCGAACAGATCTGGTGCTGTCACGAACATCGCATGGCGCTGGTTGATTGCGACGACGTACGCGCCGCGCGAAAGGCTGAGATGATACGGATTTCGTAGTGCAACCGCTGAAAATTGATCACTTTGGCGCAGCGCCGCTCGACCCCGGTTTTGGGGTGGCCGCCACGATGCGCACGCGTGATCCGTCCACCAGGTCGGCGTTCGGGTTGAGCACAACCGTCGTGCCGTCGATCAGGCCGTCCGCCACCTCCACGGTTGCGCCATAATCCCGACCGAGACGCACTCCCCGAAAGTGAATAGTCGCGGAAGCGCTTCCGGGTTGGTTTTCGACCACCATCACCTGCACGCCGCTGGACCGAATCACCAGGGCGGACGCCGGCAGCAGCAGCGGCGGGGAGGTCCGCGGGAAGTGGAGCGTGGCCTGTGCCGACATGCCGGGCAGCAGCGCGAAATCACGATTCGGGACGTCGATCTCCGTGAGCAACGTCCGTGATGTGGCATCGAGCGCATTCGAGGTGCGGACGACGCGGCCCGGAAACACGCGGCCGGGAATGCCTTGCGCCGTGACCTGCGCCTCGAGACCAGTGCGGATGGACGTCGCGTACCCCTCAGGGACCGTCAGGTAGATGCGAACGGTGTCGGTCTGCGCGATGCGGAACATGCTGCCGGCTCCTGCCGCCCCACCGATCCCTGTGGCGCCCACCGGCGCGCTCGTGCCGCCCGCCGGCGTGATCAGCGAGCCGATGTCGATATTGCGCGCGGTGATCACGCCGGTGAAGGGCGCCGTCACGCGCGTCCACTCGCGCGTCTGGACGAGTCGACGGAGGTTGGCATCCGCCGCACCGGTATTCGCCTGCGCGGCCTCGAACGCCGCGCGCTTCTGGTCGAGCTCCTGCCCCGTCACCGCGCTGTCGCGCGCCAGCGTCTTCCATCGCTCGAGGTCGGCCTGCGCCAGGCCCAGCGCCGCGCGCGTCTGCCGCAGCTGTGCCTGTGCCTGGTCGGCGGACTGCGAGAGTTCGGGTGCGTCGATCTCGGCGAGCAGCTGCCCCGTGCGCACGATGGATCCGATGTCGGCCGTCCACCGCTTCACGTAGCCGGTGACGCGCGCATAGATCGCCGACTCGTGCAGCGCCTGGATGGTGCCAGGCAGGGCGAGCTCCGTTCCCGACGACGCGCGCTGCACCGTGGCGACCTGCACCGCGGGCGCGCTGTCCCGTGCCGTTGCTTCGGCCCGCAGTTCCTTGTCGACCGACCGGCGCGGGATCATGGTCACGATCAGTAGCACCACGAGCACGAGCGCCACGGTCACGCCGATGACGACCAGTCGGCGGCCGGCCATCGGGGTCACCGGAGGAGCCGAGCCGACATCCGCGCCATGGTGTGACGCGTCCACACCTCCGGGCCCCTTCGGTTTGTTCGCGTCGGTAGCGCTCATGCTGACATCAAGTGGAAGACGGGTAATTGCTGCACTGATTCACGCGGCAGAGCTGAGCGGACTGCTCGTAGCGGCGATCGGGGCCGGCTCGGCGCGGTGCACGGCGCCGCGACGCAGCACACTGTAGATGAGCGGGACAATCACGAGCGTGAAGAAGGTGGCAACGAGCAACCCGCCGATCACCGACCGGCCGAGCGGCGCGTTCTGCTCGCCGCCCTCGCCCAGCCCGAGCGCCATCGGCAGCATGCCGATGATCATTGCCAGCGCGGTCATGCACACCGGCCGAAGCCGCGCAAAGCCGGCATCGACCGCTGCCTCGGCCGCGGTGCGGCCCGCCTGCCGCTGGTCATCGGCAAAGGTGATGAGCAGTACGCTGTTGGCCGTTGCCACACCCATCGCCATGATGGCGCCCATGAGCGACGGCACGGTGAAGGTTGTGTGCGTCACGAACAGCATCCAGATGATGCCCGCGAGCGCGCCGGGCAGCGCCATGATGATGATGAGCGGATCGAGCCAGCTCTGGAAGTTCACCACCAGCACGATGTAGACGAGGAGGATGGCGAAGATGATGCCGAGTCCCAGTCCGGTGAACGAGCTGCGCATGCTCTGCACCTGCCCGCGCATGATGAGCTGCGACCCCTTGGGCAGCGTGGGCGTTTCCTTGGCCATGATCGCATCGATCTCGCGGGCCACACTGCCGAGGTCGCGGCGGTCGGCGCTCGCATAGACGTCGAACACCGGCTGGATGTTGTAGTGGTTCACGACGGCGGGGGTCACGCCGCGCGACGCCGATGCCAGGTTGCCGAAGAGTTGCGGCACCGCACTCCCCGTGACAGCGACCGGCGTGCTCCGCAGCGCGTCGAGCGACTCCATTTTGTACTGCGGCGTCATCACACTGACGGCGTACTGCACGCCGTTCGCGGGATTCAACCAGAAGTTCGGGGCCGTCTGTCCGCTCGAGCTGAGCGAGATGAGGAGGTCGCTCGCTACATCACGCTGCGACAGCCCGATCTGCAGCGCCTTCGTACGGTCGACCGTGAAGCGCATTTCCGGCGAATCCATCACCTGTTGCACGCGAACATCCGCCGCACCCGGGATGCGCGAGATCTGCGCGGCCAACCGCTGCGCCACCTGATAGTTCGCCACGCGATTCTGCCCGGACACCTGCACGTCGATCGGCGCCGGCAATCCCAGGTTGAGCACCTGGTTCACCATGTCGGCGGGCTGGAAGAAGAAGGTGATGCCCGGGAACTCGGTAGGCAGCGTCTTTCGGAGGGCGCGGACGTAGTCCCACGTGGAGCCCTTGTGGTCATGCGTGAGCTGCACGAGCATGTCGCCGTCGGCCGGTCCGACCGTGGCATTCGATCCGACCGCCAATGCGACGCCGTACGTCGACAACCCGATGTTGTCGAGCATCAGCGAGAGCTCGCTCGCCGGGATCGTGCGGCGGATCGTCTGCTCCACCCGTGCGAACAGGAGCTCCGTCTCCTCCAGTCGCGTACCGGCGGGCGCGCGGACATGAAGCTGGAACTGCCCGCCATCCACCGTTGGAAAGAAGTCCTCGCCGATGGCCGGCGCGAGCAGCAGGGACAACACCACGAAACCGAGCGCCGAGCCGAGCACGAGACGCCGATGCGCCATGGCGCCCGCGAGCAGTGCATGGTATCCGCCGCGAAAGCGCTCGAACCGCTCATCGAACCGCGCCACGATGCGGCCGAACAGCCCGGGCGCATGCACGTGCCCACCCCCCGTATGCTGCGCCGCCTCGGCCGGCAGCATGTAGTCCGCCATGGTCGGCACGAGCGTCCGCGACAGGAAATACGACGCCGTCATCGCGAAGATCACCGAGAGCGCCAATGGCCTGAACAGCGCTGCCGCGGGTCCGGAGAGCGCAAAGATCGGCAGGAACACGATGCAGATGGCCAGCGTGGACACGAACGCCGGGATCGCGATCTGCTCCGCGCCTTCGAGGATCGCTTCGCGGAGCGGCTTCCCGTGCTCCAGGTTGCGGTGGATGTTCTCGATCGCCACCGTCGCATCGTCGACAAGGATGCCGACCGCCAACGCGAGCCCGCCGAGCGTCATCACGTTCAGCGTCTCGCCCACGGCCCAGAGCGCGATGATCGACGTCAGCACGCTCAGCGGGATGGACAGCGCAACGATGATCGTCGACCGCCAACTGCCGAGAAAGACGAGGATCATGATCGCCGTGAGCACCGCGGCGATGACGCCTTCACGGAGCACACCCGCGATGGTCGCGCGCACGTAGACCGACTGGTCGCTGAGCAGCTTGAGCTTCACGTCGTCGGGCAATCCCGCCGTGATCGACGGAATCATCTTCTTCACGCGGTCCACCACGTCGAGCGTCGAGGCCTTTCCGTTCTTGAGCACCGAGATGTACGTGCCGCGATGCCCGTTCTCGCGGACGATGTTGGTCTGCACGCCCCCGCCTTCACGCACCTGTGCGACGTCGCCGATGGTGACCGTGGCGCCGTTCACCTGCTTGAGCGGAAGGTCGGCCAGCTGCCGCGCGGAATCCGGGCTGGAGTTCAGGCGGACGTAATATTCGCGGCCGCCCATCTTCGCCGTGCCCGCAGGCAGGATCACATTCTGCGCATTGATCGCGCGACTCACGTCACCGGCCGACAGCCCCTTCGCATACAGCGCCTGCGGATCGATGTCGACATTGATCAGCCTCGGCACGCCACCATACGCGGGCAGCACGCTGGCCCCATGCACCGTGCCGAGCGGAACGCGAATGAAGTTCGTGCCCAGGTCGTTGAGCTCGGATTCCGTGCGCTGCGCGCTCGAAACGCCGATCTGGAGAATCGGTACATCTGTCGCATTGAAGCGCACCATGAACGGCGGCGAGATGCCCGGTGGCATGATGCGCGTTACGCCCTGCGATGCCGCCGTGAGCTGCGCCATACCGGCGTTCACGTCCGCATCAGGCTGAAAGTAGACCTTGATGATGCTCAGGCCGTTCAGCGACTGCGACTCGATGTGCTCGACGTCGTTGACATAGCTGGAGTAGACACGCTCGGAGAGGCTGACGACACGCTGTTCCATCTCCTTCGGTGATAGTCCGCCATAGCTCCACAGCATCGACACCACGGGCACGTTGATCGTGGGGAAGATGTCGATCGGCATGCGCAGGATGGCGACGATCCCGAAGACCAGCATCAGGATGGCCACGCAGACGAAGGTGTAGGGTCGCCGCAGCGCGATATGGACGAGCCACATGCCGCTACCTCTCCCGTCTCTGGGGTGTTTGGCGCGCCGTCACAACGGCCGTCCCACGAGCGCCTCGAGCGTGGCGCGTGTGACCTGATAGTTGTAGTGCGCAGCCACGAGTCCCAGCTCGGCCTGCGTCACCGCAACCTCCGACGTGAGCCGGTCGAGTGAAGTCGCAATGCCCGCGCGGTAGCGATCCGTCTGCACGCGCAGGTCCTCGCGCGCCGCCGTCACCGCATCGCTGGCGAGGGAGATGTTCTGCTGGGCAAACCGCAGGGCGCTCAGCAGGCGGGAAGCCTCAGCACGCACCTGCCGCGTTGCGTCGAGCGCCGTCACGCGCGACACGTCGGCCAGCGCCTCGGAGCGAGTGACCGCGTCTTCGCGCTGAAAACCGTTGAAGATCGGGAAGCTGGTGCCGAGCCCGAGCTGCCAGCCCGGGCGCGTCGCGCCGATGATGGACGTCTGGTTCGCGACGTTGTAGCCGCCGAGCAGACGGATGTCCGGCGCATACAGCGCGCGCGCCGAGCGGTTGGCGGCTTCCGTCGCGCGCGCTGCCGCTGCCGCCGCCTGCACCGCTGGCGCTTCACGTACCGCGAGCTGCACGATCTCCGTATCGGTCATCGCGAGCGGACGCGGCTCCAGCGATCCGGCAGGCTTGGCGCCGATTGGCCCATCGGCGCCCACCAACCGGCCGAGCGCGAATGCCGCCGCCTGCAGCGTATCGCGCGACGCGAGCGCCTGCTGTCGAGCCGTGGTGAGCTCGAGGCTCGCGCGGAGGTCGTCCGACTTCGTGGCCGTCCCGGCACGCATGCGATCCTGGGCGTATTTCTGTCCGCGCGCGGCACGCAGCACGCGCGCGTCCGCAACCGTCATCAGGTCGCCCCCACGCAATGCCTCGTAGTACGCGCGCTCGGCGGCCAGCGTGACCTGGTAGCGCTGGTTGACACCGATGGCCTGCGCGGCCTCGAGGTCGGCCCGCGAGCGCAACCGGTCTGCACCGCGACGCCCCCCGGTGAACAGCTCCAGGGAGGTGGCGAGTCCAGCCGAGTAGGAAGTCGCGCCGTTGCCGGCAATCCCGGGTGTCGTCGACACATCCGAGCGAAAGGCGTTCGACGTCGCCGTGAGGGACGGCAGGTAGGCCCCGCTCGCGACGCGGCCCTCGCTGCTAGCGGTGCGGACGCCAGCCTCACCACCGGCCACCGCAGGGCTTACCGCCAGTGCGCGCGCGATGACGGTCTGGAGGTCGAGCGTGGAATCGATGCGCACCGCCGGCGCGGCGTAGCGCGACGTGCCGTCTGCGCTCTCCTGCGCGAACAGGTCGCGCGGGCCCAGCTGAAGCAGGACGGCGAGGGTTGCCGCCTGAACGATGTGATGTCGTCTCATGTGCATTCGGCAATTCTTACGCATGGCGAGAGTGCGACGTTGAGCGATTCGCAGCCTTCCTTTGGTTCCGGCGACTCCCTAGGCGCCCTGCTCGCTCGGGCGTCCACTCGGCGGTGTGGACGTGTCGCGCGCCTACACTGATGCGGACTGGTCGCGCCTCGTACCAGCCGCCGCGGCATCTTCGTCGCGGCGCGACGGGAGCGAAAACCCGAACACGCTGCCTCCTGCTTCCGGAAACTCGGTCCAGACGCGCCCGCCGAGCGACTCGACCGTTTCCTCCACGATGCTCAGCCCAAGTCCGGTTCCCTCCACGCCCGTGACGGTGTCGCCATGCGCGCGGTAGAACTGCTCGAACAGTCGCTGGCGCGCCGATGGCTCGATGCCCAGTCCATTATCCTCGACGCGCACCAGCAGTTCCCCGGGCCGCGCCGACGTCGATACCACCAGCTCGCCCGTGATGCGGACCCAGCGATCCGGCTTCCCCTTGTCCGAGTACTTGATCGCGTTCGAGACGTAGTTCGCCAGGCACAGCTCGACGGCGGCCGCATCGACTTCCACGGCGGGAATCTGCGCGTCCACCTGCACGTCGACGCCATTCAGCGTCGCCGCGTCGCGCAGCTGCCGTACGACCTCGGCGGCCGCCTGCGGCAACATCACGTTGCGCTGCTGCCGCGCGTCGCTGTCCAACCGCGACAGCGCCGCGAGGTTCTCGATGACGCGCTGCATCCCCTCCGCATTCTGCGCGACGATACGATTGAATTGCGTGACCTGCGCGGGCTCGAGCCATGGCTCCATGAGCAGGCCCGCGGCGCCGCGAATGGCACCCACGCGGTTCTTCAGCTCGTGCGACACCATGCGATTGAACCGCCGCAGCCGTTCCTCGCGGAGGCGCACCTGCTCCGCGGAGATGCGGAGGAAGTGGTTCATCGTGGACTGCCGGATGTGCTCGATCACTTCCGCCACGCGCTGCCAGCAATACGCCACTTCGTCCGGCGTCACATTGGTCGCCTGGGCGAGTTCCTTGCGCATCACGTTGTAGAGGATGCTCGCGAGCAGCTCGTGTTCCTTGAGAATCTCGTACGCGTCAAAGCCCTGCGCGTGCCGCAGTGCACCGAGCTCCATCGCCTTTGCGTCGAGCGGCGCGGTGCCCCCAGCCGAGGTCTCGCCATGCTCCACGTAATCCGCGATGCCGTCCACGAGGATCGGGACGTGGTTCAGCAGGTCGTCCGTGGGAAACACGCGCCGGGGCTCGATGCTGACCCGCGCGATGATGCGTTCGAGCCACCGGCCCACGATCTCGGATCGCGCGGCCCGTAGGCGATCCGCGAGGCGTTCGGCGAGCGTACTCCGGTCCGACGACGGCGTGGTCATGTTCTGGTCCAGGACATGTGTGGCAGCGGGAATGGGAGCGTCGCCATCGGGTTTCGTGCCGTTTGCTGACCGCTTATGTTCCACTGGATAGTCCGGCGCGTAAGCGTTGTGGCGGTCGACCGGATAGCTCAGTTGGTAGAGCAGGAGACTTTTAATCTTCAGGTCGTGGGTTCGATCCCCACTCCGGTCATGCGGTGAAACCATGTGTGAGCCGTCATGTGTTGAATCGGCCCGGCGTTCCCCCGCCGCGCACTGGTCATTTCGGCTGTGCATTCGTCAATGCACCTCGCATACTGACACCCCGCCAGCTCGTTGCCATCCTGAAACCGTGCTCTGAGCTACGTTCGTCATTCCCGCGTACGCGGGAATCCATGTTCAGTGGGCCCAAATGGATTCCGCTTTCGCGGGAATGATGAGCTTCAGGATGGACACTTGCTCGTACCGGCGGTCACGTCGCTGGAAAGGTACTTCGCCGCCCAACTGGCGATGAACTCCGGACTGCTAGTCAAGCACCACACCACGGTGATGCCGCACCCGACAGTGTCAAACCGCCTCATGACGCGAGTCATGGCTCATTGCGCCGTACCCGCTGCCACAGGGGTGCTGCTATCATGGCTCATTACGCCGGAGCGGCTGCAACAGGAGTGCTGCTACCACGCAGTTCCATGCCCGCACTGGAGGAACTTCCCCGCGACAGGAGCAAGGTCGTCCCCACGAAGCAGCACATCGCGATTGCTGAGTGTTCGGATGTCAAGGCGAAGGACGACAGGGCAAGTAAAACGCTCCGAGCCGCGGAAGGCGGCAGCAGGGGCACCTCGCCCGTCGGCAGTTGGGTCCGATCTGAACACCGTTCAGGTCCACTCGTACGACGGCCCCGCGCATTTGCGCAGGGCCGTCGTCGCGAGGTACAGCGTAAGGCTACGCCTTACGATCGATGCAACCCGTGAAGCTCGGGTTGTTCTTCTCCTCGAAAGGTATCGGAAAGTTGACGTCCGTCCCGTACACGCCGCCCTTGAAATAGGCGCCGGTCGGGAACACGCTCTCCGCATCAAGCCCGTACTGCCGAATCAGGCGCCGAAGGTCACCCAACCGATGTGCCGTGAGAAACAGATCG
>JBBQFW010000134.1:0-10033 GCA_038322445.1 Gemmatimonadales bacterium | reverse complement strand
CTCCCGCGAGGGGGAAACCGGCGTATATCAGCAGGATCAACCGTCGATGCTGCCTCGGCCCCACGTCGTACCACGTCCTCGTTCCCAATGTCTGTAAACTGAGCCCCTTGACACCAGCCCAGTCATATCAACGCCCAAGTTCACCTGCGGGCGAACCAAACAAAATGCGAGCGAAGCGAGCTTCCTTGGATCGCCCGTCTGGTGCAACGCACGTTAGACATCCCGCTTTGAGATGCCGACTGGAATGCTCTTGGCGAGTCGATCAAGCTCGTCAGCCACCATCCCCATGCCGATCGGATTTGTTGGGGATTCGAACATGAACTTCGCGTGGACATCAAGCGGCGTCGGTGGTAGGCGACTCAGGAGCTCGTCTCGGAGCAGTATGGTGTCTGTCTTGAACTGTTGTTCATAATCCGCTGCTGTTTTCAGAGACTGTTGAATGATTGCATTTGTCTCTTGGTCGTGTAGCCGTAAGAGCTCTTCCTGTGTCATTTTCCTCTGACTGGACCGCGCCATGACGTTGCCGACAAGACGACTATTTCGCTCAGCGACAAACTGTCGCAAGTTCGCCACGACCTCGATCGCCCGCTTCTGCAACTCCGCATCAGTCAGCTGTGAGAAAGCCGTGGTGTCGCGCGGCACCAAATTTAGCCTCTGACGGTATTCGGCAAGCTGCTCATCTTTGATTTGCGCACGTTCCCGCTGGGCTTCCAGACGGTCGCGGATATTATCGAGGAGAGTCTCGTAGCGCCAACGTGCGATGGCCAGAGCGACGCCGCAGGCTAGCAGCATCGCCGTGAAGAATGTGAATGGCGCGCCGCTGAGTGTCGCCCACTCACGATGCAAGTAGTCCAGCAGGTCTTTCACGTGATCTCTGTGGATGTCTAACGCCAATTATACGGCCACAATATCCAGCAAGCCGCAGATAAAGCTGCAACGCCTCGCTTGCTATCGACAAGTGCGGCAAGACGTGCCCACACCAATCTGTTGGGAAGCTTGGAGTTGGGCGAGTCGTGGAGAGCGCCTCCCCGGCGTTATCCGGCAAGTGGCCGCCGGATAATCTGCAGCGCCGGCAATTATTTGCCGAGCACGCCCGCTTACCCCCCGGCAACGCCCGTTCGGTGCTACAGACGGTCTCCCGGACTCACCACGCCCAGCCCGCCACGATTCAACACGTGGGTATAGATCATGGTCGTTCGCACATCTGTATGACCGAGCAAAGTCTGAATGGTGCGGATGTCCGCACCGCTCTCCAGCAAATGCGTCGCGAAGGAATGCCGCAGTGAATGACAGGTGATCCGCTTTGTGATCCTGGCCGCAAGGGCCGCTTTGCGCACGGCACGTTGCAGCACCGTCTCGTGAAGGTGATGTCGCCGCCGCACGCCCGCATCATCGAGGTAGCTACGCGTCGCGGGAAAGACATAGCGCCACCGCCACTCCGCGCTTGCATTCGGGTACTTTCGCTCGAGCGACTCGCCGAGTCCATCGGTCCGGATCGTTGCGCGCAGGTCCGCGGCGAACTGCAACTCCTGGCGGCGCAACCAATCGGCCAGCGGCCGCACGGCACTATCGGCGAGTGGTGTACGGCGGTCCTTGCCACCCTTTCCGTCCCGGACCACGATTTCGCGGCGGTCCATGTCGACGTCCTTCACCCGGAGTGCCACGCACTCGCCCACCCGCAGGCCACCACCGTACATCAACGCAGCGCAGAGGGCGACAGGATGCGGGAGCTCGGCGAGCAGCGCCCGGACCTCACGCTGCGACAAGACCACGGGCACGTAGGTGCTCAGCCGCGCCGGCGCAATGTCGTCCACATACGGCAGCGGCGCCTTGAGCGCGACATCATATAGGAAGCGCAGCGCAGCCAGCGCTTGATTCTGTGTGGACGCCGCAACTTTCTCCACGGTCGCCAGGTGAGACAGGTAGGCACTGACGGCGCGCACATCCAGATCCCGCGGATGACGGCGCTCATGAAACACGACATACCGCCGAATCCACAAAAGGTACGCCCGCTCGGTCTTCACGCTGTAGCGCCGGGCGC
Source organism: Gemmatimonadales bacterium (assembly GCA_038322445.1). Taxonomy (GTDB): domain Bacteria; phylum Gemmatimonadota; class Gemmatimonadetes; order Gemmatimonadales; family Gemmatimonadaceae; genus AG11. Next base: position 7,992 of record JBBQFW010000134.1, on the reverse strand, counting down.
GAAGTTCTCGCCGCACGCCCTCGAGCAACCGAAAGCGACGCTCAGGCGCCTCGACGTCGCTGAGCTGCGTGGTTGGAATACGGGGAAAACGGTCGCCGCGCACGCTGGCCTCCGGTGGACGCACCGCGCATCCTGGCAACCGCGCCGATCGCTATCATCACCATTTTCACGCGCAACCAATCATAGGCCCTCTCCGCAGGAGACACACACGGGTAGGCCCAGATGTTGCGCCCGGATGGCAATCGCCAGCCCCACATCACGCAAAATTGACAGTGGCAAATTATTGCGTCATAAACAAGCCATCAAAAGACCGCTACTGCGCCAGTCGGAAGAAAAACGCCCACGAAATGAAAGACAACACACTCGCGCAGCGGCCTCTCGACGCCGACAGCTACCAACTCCACGTCAAGGCCTATCGCGACTCCGACCGCGACGGATTCGGCCACTTCAAGGGCCTCATCCAGAAGCTCGACTACATCGCATCACTCGGCGTTACCGCCGCGTGGCTCCTCCCGTTCTACCCATCGCCGCTGCACGACGACGGCTACGACATCGCTGATTGCACGAACCCGCGAGCTCGCTGCGCAAGTGGGTCCGCGCCCTCGTCGAGCTTCGCGGCCGCTACCACGCCTTCGGAAGCGGATCGTTCGAACCATTCCAGCCCAAAAACCGGCGAGTGCTCACTTTCCTGCGCCGCCACGAGGACGAAGTGATACTCTGCGTCAACAACCTCGCGCGCCACGCCCAGTACGCGGAGCTCGACCTCGCGGAGTTCGACGGATGGTCTCCGATGGAGCTCTGGAGCGGACAGGCCTTCCCTCCCATCTCGACCAACCCCTACCTGTTCACCATGAGCGGTCGCGACTTGTACTGGTTCCGCCTCATGCCCCTCGGCAGCCCTGCGCGAATCAACGCCGTGGTGGAGCCGGGAGCATGACGCACCCACCGCACCTCGAATCGGCACGACAGGGCGACGTCAGCACACAGGGTGACCACTGGGTGCTGCGCCGTGGCGCCGCCATGCTGGCGAACGGGGTCTCGTTCAGCGTCTGGGCTCCCGCGGCAACTCGCGTCGACGTCCACATCGGCACGGGGGACGCTGCCGGCGATCACGAGCTCGCGCGGTCCGCGACGGACCGTGGCGTGTGGGAGCTCAATGTCCCCGGCGTGAAGGCGGACGACCGCTACGGCTACCGCATCGACGACGCGGATCCGCTGCCGGACCCGATAAGCCGCTCACAGCCCGACGGCGTACACGCCCTCTCGGCGGTGGTTGACCCATCGTCCTTCCAATGGACGGACGAGGCATGGCGCGGTGTCGCGATGGCGGACTTCGTCGTCTACGAGATCCACGTCGGGACATTCACGCCGGAAGGCACCTTCGACGCCGCCATCACGCGCCTTCCCGACCTGCTCGCCCTCGGCGTCACGGCCATCGAGGTCATGCCGATCGCCTCGTTTCCCGGGCGGCGCAACTGGGGCTACGACGGCGTGCATCTCTACGCCCCACAGGAATCGTACGGCGGGGCCGAGGGCTTCCGCCGGTTCGTGAATGCCGCGCATGGACACAACATCGGCGTCGTACTCGACGTCGTCTACAATCACGTCGGACCCGAGGGCAACTACCTCGACAACTTCGGGCCGTACTTCACGGACGTCTACCGCACGCCGTGGGGGCGCTCGATGAACTACGACGGACCGGGCAGCGACAACGTGCGGCGATGGGCGCATGACAACGCGCTCTACTGGATCTCGGAGTGCCACGTCGACGCGCTTCGCCTCGACGCAGTGCAGGGCATTTACGACTTCGGCTCGCTGGCGTTCCTGGAGGAACTGTCTGACGAAGTCCACGCGCTCGGGCGCCAGCTCGGGCGCAAGGTGCAGCTGATCGCCGAGAGTGACCTGAACGACCCGAAGCTCGTGCGCCCGCCGAGCGAAGGGGGCTTCGGGCTCGACGCACAATGGGCCGACGACGTCCACCACACGATCCACACGGCCCTCACCGGCGAGTCGAACGGCTACTACCAGGACTTCAAGGACGTCGCCACGGTCGCGGACGTCTATCGCGAACCGTTCTTCTTCGCGCGTCGCTACGCACCGCACCGCGATCGCGTGCACGGCCGCTCGCCCAAGGGCGTGCCGAGGCAGCGGTTCATCGTCGCGATCCAGAATCATGACCAGACCGGCAACCGGCCGCTCGGCGAACGACTCGCCTCGCTCGTCGATCCCGCCCGCCTTCGACTCGGCGCCGCGCTGATGCTGCTGTCGCCCTATGTCCCACTGCTGTTCATGGGCGAGGAATACGGCGAGACAGCACCGTTCCTCTACTTCATCGAACACGGCGATCCCGCACTCATCGAGGCAGTGCGCGCGGGCCGGCAGCAGGAATTCGAGAACATCGGCAAGCGCGAGGCGCAGATGGACCCGCAGGCGGAAGACACCTTCCTGCGCTGCAAGCTCGATTGGTCCAAGCGCGAATCCGAGTCCGGCGCGCAGCTGCTGTCCCTCTATCGCGACCTGCTGGCCTTGCGTCGCGAGGAGCCCGCGCTCAAGCCGGGGGCGAGCGAGTCGTTCGTGATCGGCGGAAGCGACTGGTTTACGGATGTCCGATATCTTCCACCCCGGCACGACATGGACGATTACACGCGCTCACGCCGCGCCCTCCTGCTGGCTTTCAACATCTCCCCGCGCGCCGAGGGCATTCCCATTGGCGCGGAAGCCGTCGGTGCCTGGCGATTGCGCCTCACGACTGACGCCGCCGGTTACGGCGGCTCGGGCCAATTCGCCGAATTCATTCCTGCCGCAGACGAAGCTCAAGTGAACGACGCACCGAAGCGACTGCTCGACGTGAAGCCACCCGCGGACCTCGCCCGCACAATCATCCTTCCGCCGTGGAGCGCCGCGGCGTACGTCCGCGATTTCCCGGCCGAGTATGGCGAATGGGCATCGTGAACCTGCGCGTGTGGCCCGGCCGCCCCTATCCCCTCGGTGCCACATGGGACGGCACCGGCGTGAACTTCGCGCTCTTCTCGGCGCATGCGACCGGTGTGGAGCTCTGCCTGTTCAATGATGACGGAGACGTCGAGGAGTCGGCGAAGATCCAGCTGACCGAGCGGACCGACCAGGTGTGGCACGGCTATCTCCCCGACGCGCGGCCCGGCCAGTACTACGGCTATCGCGTACACGGTCCGTATGAGCCGTTGAATGGACATCGGTTCAATCCGGCGAAGCTGCTCATCGATCCGTATGCAAAGGCGATCACGGGGGCGATCCAGTGGAGCCACGACCTGTTCGCGTACAAGGTCGACGGCACAAAGGAGGACCTCGAGCCGGATCCGGACAACTCGGCGGGCGGCGTGCCGAAATCGGTCGTGATCGATTCGGCATTCACGTGGGAGGACGATCGCCCGCTCAACGTGCCGTACAACCGCACGATCATCTACGAGTGCCACGTGAAGGGCATGACGATACGGCATCCCGATGTGCCGCAACACCTGCGCGGCACGTACCTCGGGCTCTGCAGCGATCCGATGCTCGAGTACTTCCAGACACTCGGTGTCACGGCGCTCGAGCTGCTGCCCGTGCACCAGTTCGTCGTCGACCGCCATCTCGCCGAGCGTGGCCTGACGAACTACTGGGGGTACAACTCGATCGGGTTCTTTGCGCCGGATGTCCGCTATGCCACGCGCGGGCTCGGGAACCAGGTGTACGAGTTCAAGACGATGGTGAAGACCCTGCATGCGGCCGGCCTCGAGGTGATCCTCGACGTCGTCTACAATCACACCGGCGAAGGGAATCATCTCGGCCCCACGCTGTCGATGAAAGGGATCGACAACTCGGCGTTCTATCGACTGGAGCCGAGCAACCCGCGGTTCTATACGGACTTCACGGGTACGGGCAACTCGCTGAACATGCAGCACCCGCGCACGATCCAGCTCGTGATGGATTCGCTGCGCTACTGGGTAGACGAGATGCATGTCGACGGGTTCCGATTCGACCTCGCGCCGGTGCTCGCGCGTGAGCTGTACGACGTCGACAAGCTGTCCGCCTTCTTCGACATCATGCACCAGGATCCGACGCTGGCGCGCGTGAAGCTGATCGCCGAGCCGTGGGACGTTGGCCCCGGTGGCTATCAGGTCGGCAATTTCCCGGTGCGCTGGACGGAGTGGAACGGCAAGTACCGCGACGCGGTGCGGAAGTATTGGCGCGGCGAGCCGGGGCAGATTTCCGAGATGGCAAGCCGTCTCGCCGGTTCGAGCGACATCTTTTCGGGCAGCGACCGCGGCGTGTACGCGAGCATCAACTTCATCACGGCGCACGACGGATATACGCTCCGCGATCTCGTGAGCTACGAGCAGAAGCACAACGAGGCGAACGGCGAGAACAACCAGGACGGCAACAACGACAACATCAGCCGCAACTGGGGCGTGGAAGGCGAGACCTCCGACCCGCAAACGATTGCGAGACGCTATCGGGTGATCCGGAGTTTCCTGGCCACGCTGGCGTTTTCGCAGGGCGTCCCAATGTTGGCGCATGGCGATGAGATCGGACGCACGCAGTCGGGGAACAACAATGCGTACGCCCAGGACAACGAGATCACGTGGATGGACTGGGAGCTCGATCAACAGCAAAAGGGGCTGCTGGCGTTCACGCGCACACTGATCACGCTGCGACAGGCGTATCCGGTCCTCCGTCGTCGCCATTTCTTTCGCGGTGAAGCGGTGGCGGGGTCGCTGCACAAGGACGTCACCTGGATCCGGCAGGACGGCCAGGAGATGACCGACGTAGATTGGCTGAATCCGGAGGCGCGCGTGCTGGGCATGCTCATCGACGGCAAGGCAACCGACGAGGTGGATGAGCGGGGTCATGCCGTGAACAGCGACACGCTGCTCATCCTCCTGAACAGCAGCGACAGTGCCGTTCCTTTCACGTTGCCCACCTTCGATGGCGAGGGTGAGAACATCTGGGTGATCATGGTGGATACCTCGTCCGACGACATGCCGGTGGTTCGCGAGAGCGCAGTGACTCTCGAGTCGCACGCCGTGATGCTGCTGCGATTCGGAAGGGATCGTCGCCTGCCGGCGCGCGAGGAACAGCGGCGCGAGAGCGTCACGACGACGATGGTGGAGCAGCACACGCCATGAAGACACTCGACGACGGAGCACGCTACGCCATCCTCGAGGGGCGGCACGCGAATCCGCACCTGGTGCTTGGCCCGCACGCCACGGACGCGGGGCTCACAGTGCGCGCCTTTCAGCCGACCGCGGCGGACTGCTTCATCGTGCGCGACGGGGTTGCAACTGCCATGCGTGATGAGGGCGACGGATTCTTCGCCATCACACTCCCTGGCGTGCAGTCCACGCCGCACTATACGCTGCGGTTCCTCGCGCACGACGGACACACGTGGGATCGCGGTGATCCGTACCGGCAGGCGCCCGTCGTGGGCGAGATGGACCTGTACCTCTTCAACGAAGGGACGCACCGCAAGCTCTGGACGATGCTGGGTGCCCATCTCCGCACGCTGGCGGGAGACGAGGGCACGGCGTTCGTCGTGTGGGCGCCGAATGCGGAGCGCGTGAGCGTCGTGGGCCCGTGGTGTAACTGGGACGGACGCCAGTTCCCCATGCGGTTGCTCGACGGCAGTGGGCTCTGGGAGATCTTCGTCCCCGGCGTCGACGCGAATGCGCTGTACAAGTTCGAGATCCGAACGCGCACCGGTGACCTGCGCCTCAAGACCGACCCGATGGCGCTCAAGATGGAGCAGGCGCCGGCGACGTCGTCGATTGTCGTCCGGGATGGTACGTATACCTGGCAGGACGAGGACTGGATGGCGACGCGCATTCATCGCGACGAGACCCGCGAGCCGGTCCACGTCTACGAAGTGCACCTGGGATCATGGGCACGTGTTCCCGAGGAAGGCAATCGCTCGCTGACCTATCGTGAGATCGCGCCGAGGCTCGCGGAGCATGTGAAACGACTGGGCTTTACGCACATCGAATTGCTGCCCGTGATGGAGCACCCGTTCTATGGATCGTGGGGCTACCAGGTCACCGGCTACTTTGCGCCGACGTCGCGGTATGGCTCGCCCGACGACCTCCGCTTCCTCATCGACACGCTGCACCAGGCGAACATCGGCGTTTTCCTGGACTGGGTGCCGGCGCACTTCCCGAAGGACGACTACGCCCTGCGTCGCTTCGATGGCACCGCGCTCTACGAGCACGAAGACCCGAGGCTCGGCGAGCATCCCGACTGGGGCACGCTGATCTTCAACTACGGACGTCGCGAGGTCCGCAACTATCTCGTGGCGAACGCGCTGTACTGGCTGAATGAATTCCACGTCGACGGACTGCGTGTGGACGCCGTGGCATCCATGCTCTACCTGGATTACAGCCGAGAGGCAGGGAATTGGGTGCCGAATCGGTACGGTGGGCGTGAGAACCTGGAGGCGATCGATTTCCTCCGTGAGATGAACGCCGTGGTGCACCAGGAGGCGCCTGGCTGCGTGACGATTGCGGAGGATTCCACCGCGTGGCCCGGCGTGACGAAGCCGATTCGCGATGGCGGCCTCGGGTTCACGTTCAAGTGGAACATGGGCTGGATGCACGACACGCTCGCCTACTTCTCGTTCGACCCGGTGCACCGCAAGGCAAACCATCAGAAGATCACCTTCGGGCTGATGTACGCGTGGAGCGAGCACTACATCCTGCCGCTCTCGCACGACGAGGTGGTGCACATGAAGGGCTCGCTCATCGGCAAGATGCCGGGCGACGCCTGGCGGAAGTTCGCCAACCTGCGCGCGCTCTATGGCTACATGTGGGCGCATCCGGGAAAAAAACTCCTCTTCATGGGACAGGAATTCGCGCACGGTCGCGAGTTCGACGAGGCGCGCTCGCTGGACTGGGAAAAGCTTCAGCTGCCCGAGCACTGTGGCGTGCAGAAGCTGATCGGCGATCTCAACGCGCACTATCGAAGGCTGCCAGCGATGTGGGAGGCCGACGTCGATCCCCACGGTTTCCAGTGGATCGACGCCGACGACGCTGCAGAGAGTGTGGCGTCCTTCCTCCGATTCTCGCTTGGCCGCACGCAGGTGATGGCGTGCGTTCTCAATGCCACGCCCGTGCCACGAATTGTGCATCGGTTGGGCGTTCCGCGCCTCGGCAGCTGGAAGCAGATCGTCAACAGCGATTCGGTCGAGTACGGCGGGTCGGGGATGGACAATCCGAAGGTCATCGAAGCGGAGCCGATCGCGCATCAGGGGTTCGCCGCCTCGCTGGTGCTCACGCTGCCGCCCCTGGCCACGCTGTGGCTCGAGGGTCCGATGGAGCCGCGCCTCGCGGTGGACACTCGTTCGGCGTAGGTTAGAAGCTTCGGAGGCTTTTCATGACTTACGCGGCACGTCTCGTGGCAGGTGGGTTGGTTTCGGCGACGTTGTTGATCACCGCTTGCGGTGGAAGCGTCGACACCGGTCCCGGCGCAACCGACGACTCTTCACTCGACGGCGCCGATGGTGCTGGCGACACGATTGGCTCTCCCGATTCCGGTGGGGATGGCGGCAGCGACACGTCTGTGATCGACGACACGCCGCTCGACAGCGGCGACGCGCCCGCCAAATGCGACCCGCCGAAGAAAGTCTGCAGCGGTGCGTGCGTCGATCCCGCGACCGACAGCGCGAACTGTGGCGACTGCGGCAAAGCGTGCGCTGGCGGCGCCGTCTGCACCGCCGGTGTTTGCGTGTGCGGCACCGGGAAGATCACGTGCGGCACCGATTGCGTCGACGTCTCGACCGATCCCGCGAACTGCGGTGGCTGCGGCAAGCCTTGCCCCACGGGCGCGACGTGCACCAGCGGCGTATGCGATGCGTGTCCCGCGGCGAAGCCGACCTCGTGCGGCAAGCCCGCCGTCTGCACCGACACGGCCACCGACGTCGCGAACTGCGGCAAATGCGGAAAGGCGTGCGCCAGCGGCGGCACATGCAAAGCCGGCTTCTGCGCG
>JBBQFW010000133.1:0-10057 GCA_038322445.1 Gemmatimonadales bacterium | reverse complement strand
CAGGAATGGGCGAAACGTCCGTTCTGCTCGCTCGTAATAGAGGCATGACACAACCCGCCCCAGAATTCCTCGGCCTCCAGGCGGCTCTCGCCGGGGAGTATTCGCTCCAACGCGAGCTCGGCCGCGGCGGGATGGGGATTGTCTACCTCGCCCGCGACGTACAGCTCGACCGCGACGTCGCCATCAAGGTGCTGCCCGCCCCCATGGCGCGGACCGCCGAGTCGCGCGAACGCTTCGCGCGCGAAGCGCGCACGGCCGCCGGTCTTTCGCACCCGAACATCGTACCCATCCATCGTGTCGGCGAGGCGGGTGGGTTCGTGTTCTTCGTCATGAGCTACGTGGAAGGCCAAACGCTCGGCGAGCGCCTGCGCGAGCGCGGCCCGCTGCCACCGGCGGACGCGATGCGCGTGATGCGCGAAGTCGCCTGGGCGATGGCGTACGCGCACGGGCGCGGTATCGTGCACCGCGACATCAAGCCGGACAACATCCTGCTCGAGGCGGGCACGGGACGAGCGCTCGTCACCGACTTCGGCATCGCGCACTACGGTGACGACGCACGTCCGGTGACCGACCCCGGCAAGATCATGGGGACCGCGCATTACATGAGTCCGGAGCAGGCGGCGAGCGCGCCGGTGGACGGTCGCAGCGACATCTATTCGCTCGGTGTCGCCGGGTATCTCGCGGTGAGTGGACGACTGCCGTTCGACTCCAACAACCTGCACGCGCTCACGGTGCGCCAGGCCACGGAGGCGCCGCCGAGCGTGATGCGCGCGGCGCCGGGTTTGCCGGCGCGGGCGATCTTGCCCCGCTCACCACGTTGATGGATGCGGGCGCGCCTACTCGGTGAAGACGTCAACCGGCTGGCGGACGCGAGGCGGGAAGTGGATGACGTCGCACCGCCGCGACGAATCGGCGCTCACCGCGTGCCGACACCGGCCTGACAGGCCGTCAACGTCAGCCGTTCACGATGCGCAACGGCTCGAACGGCTCGAAGCCAAGCCGCAACTGCATGCTGTAGGCGATACGATGCGCGAGCGATTTCATCCGCTCGGTCGTCGGACCTTCGAAGCGCGCGTCGAGGATGGCCTCGAGCGTCGCCACCCATTTGGCGAAGTGTGCGCCCGTCAATCCCGGCATCGTCAGGTGCGGAAGGAACGCGTTGCCGGAGTAGCTGCCGGTGTGAAAGAGCAGCGTTTCCCAGAACGACACGATGCGTGGCATGTGCGCCGTCATGTCGAGTGTCTCGAAGTAGGGCGCGAGCAACGGTTCGCTCTCGAGCTGGGCGTAGAACGCCACAAGGGTGTCGTGAATGTCCCGCGCGCGCAGGTCAGTCGCCGTCGTCATGCGCTGCTCGTCAGGTGACGTCGAGAGGAGAACCTGCGGACGGCAGGTGCACCACGGTGAGCAGGAGCATGCATCCCCCGCTCGATCGCACGCCGTGTTGTACACCGGCGGCGAGAACGAGGACCTCCCCGGGCACGAGGGAATACTCGCTCCCATCGGTCTCGAGGACGACGTCACCTTCCAGGAGATGAATGCTGACCGGACCTTCCGCGTGATGCGACGGCATTCCGCGACCGGGAGCGAGCGCAATCAACGTGAGGCGTAGTGGCCCATCCTTCACGAGCGTCCGCGCGCTCCGGCCGTGACGAGCAAGGAGGTCCTGGTCGATCATCTGCTCGTCGCGCTTCAGGTGACGGACGAGGACGGCACCTTCGATCTTCCGGTTCAACGATGACATATGCGCTCCCTAGGTGATGCCACTTTCATACGACAGTTCCCCGCCCAACAGGTGAGCCGGCGGCGCGAGCTGATGCAGCTCCTGCTTGCCCACATTGAAGATGTGCACCACGCGCCACCCGAGCAGGACGAGCGCATCCGCTATCAGGCGACGATGACACCGCCACCAGAGTACCTCGGCGCACATGATCACCGTCCGCCTGCCGTTCGCCAGCATGAGAAGCTCAAATAGCCCATCGGCAAACTCGTCAGTGTCCATGTGATCCGCATAGGCCCGGAACGCTGAATGTGTCCAGCCGGTGTTCGGTGAATCAGCCTGGATGCAGAAGCGCTCCAACTCGCCGCAGGCGCGCCGCAACGCGGCCCGTTGCACGTGGTGCACGCCGCATTCGACGCGCGGGCGATCGACGAGGTGAAGGGACTCGCGCTCAGGCTCACGGCGTTACCCGTGTGGTGGCGTTCCTTGGCGTGAGCGGCGCACGCACACAGCTCGTGTTCGCCCGGTCGGAGGACGTGTCCGTCGACCTCAAGTCGGTCTTCGACGCAGCACTTGCGGCGCTCGGCGGCGGCACGAAATGCGTTACCGGAAGCCGACCCAGCGTTTTTTACCATGCTCGACGATATCCAGCGCACCGGCGAACCGGTACTGTTGCACGATCTGGAAGTCACGTATGACCGAGAGGGAGATGGCAGTCGGTACACTGGAACGTTTGACGTGACCTATCAGCCGATGCGAGGCAGCGACGGGCAGATGGAGGGTATCTTCCAGGTTGCGGTAGAAACAACAGCCTATGCCCGTTGGCGGGCACTCGCGGCCGCCTCGGACGCGAAGACCTGCCGAGGCGCGATCTCCACCACCTTTGATCGAGTTCCCATGACACTCCGCGCATGCTCCGCGCTGCTCCTCGTATCCTTGGCGGTCACTGACGTCGCCGCGCAATCGGCCGACTGGCCCGTCTATGGGGGCAGTGACGACCACACGCATTACACGACGCTCAGCCAGATCTCGCCGGCGAACGTTCGCAAGCTGAAGGTCGCATGGACGTACGACACGCACGACGCCTTCGCCGGCTCGGAGATGCAGAACAATCCGGTCGTCATCGATGGCGTGCTATACGGCACCACGCCCAAGCTCCAGGTGTTCGCGCTCGATGCGGCAACGGGCCGCGAGCTGTGGCGCTTCGATCCTCAGAACGGCGCACCGGCCCTCTCGCGCTTCCGTCACCGCGGCGTGGTCGTCACCGGCGATCGGGTGATCTTCAACTACCGGAATCGTCTCTACGCACTCGACCGGCAGACGGGGAAACCGATTCGCACATTCGGTGACAGCGGCTGGGTGGATCTCCGTCTTGGATTGGGGCGTCCGGTGGAAGGACTCTCGGTGAGCGCGAGCAGTCCGGGTGTCGTGTTCGAGGACATGCTCATCATGGGAAGCACGGTGCCCGAGGCGCTGCCGAGCGCGCCTGGTGACATCCGCGCGTTCGACGTGAAGACTGGTGCGCTGCGCTGGAGCTTCCACACCATTCCGCATCCGGGAGAGTTCGGCTACGACACGTGGCCATCCGAGACATGGAAGATCACGGGCGGCGTGAATGCATGGTCGGGCGTGACCATCGACCCGAAGCGTGCCATGGTCTTCGCCGCGACGGGGTCGGCGTCGTACGATTTCTACGGCGGCAACCGGACCGGTGACAACCTGTTCGCGAACAGTGTGATTGCACTCGATGCGCGAACGGGCAAGCGCGTGTGGCACTATCAGGTCATCAAGCATGACCTCTGGGATCGCGACCTGCCGGCAGCTCCAGTGCTGGTGACCGTGCAGCGGAACGGAAAGCCGGTGGACGCTGTCGCGCAGATCACCAAGACGGGCCACGTCTACGTGCTCGATCGCGGCACGGGTGCCCCGCTGTTTCCGGTGGCGGAGCGCGACATGCCGGCTGCCTCGCTGCCGGGAGAGCATGCGTCGCCGACGCAGCACTTTCCGCTCAGTCCTCCGCCGTTCGCGCGGCAGCAGCTCACACGGAACGACCTCACCAACCGCACGCCGGCGGCTCATGCGTCGGCACTCAGGCAGTTCAACGAGTACGGCACGAAGCATCCGTTCGAACCACCGAGTCTCAAGGGCAGCATCATCTATCCCGGCGTGGACGGCGGTGGTGAATGGGGCGGACCCGCCTTCGATCCCGCGAGCGGCCTGCTCTACGTGAATGCGAATGAAATGGCGTGGCTCCTGAAGCTGGTGCCGCGCAGCGACAAGTCACTCTACGCGGCGAACTGCGCCAGCTGCCATGGCGACAACCGGCAGGGCAGCGCCATGGTGCCATCGCTCGTGGATGTCGCGAGTCGCCGCAATCGCGAGCAGATCATGCAGGTGATTCGCGAAGGCACGGGCCGCATGCCGGCCTTTGCGAGCGCACTCGAAGGCCGCGCCATCACGGACATCACCAACTTCCTGCTCACGGGACACGATGCATCGCAGGCGGCCGGCCCCGATCCGTTTGGCGTGCCCTATCGCAATGCGTACTTCGATATCTTCGTTGACAACGAAGGCTATCCGGCGATCAAGCCGCCGTGGGGCACGCTCAATGCGATCGACCTCAACAAGGGCACGATCGCGTGGAAGATCCCGTTCGGGGAGTATCCCAAACTCGCGGCGAAGGGCGTTCGTGGCACCGGTACCGATAGTTACGGTGGCCCGATCGTGACGTCGAACGGCCTGCTCATCATCGCGGCGACGACCTACGACAATCAGATCCGCGCGTTCAACAAGCGGACCGGGAAGCTGCTCTGGTCGGCAACGCTCCCCGCGGCCGGAAACGCCACGCCATCGACATACATGGTGAACGGGCGGCAGTACATCGTGATCGCCTGCGGTGGCGGGAAGAACGGTGCGCCGAGTGGTGGGACGTACGTGGCGTTTGCGCTGCCGGAGTGACCCTGTAACCGATAACGTCGACCATGCTCATCGTTCATGTCCACGTGCGCGTGAAGCCCGACCACGTTGACGCCTTCATCTCGGCTACGCAAACGAATGCGCGCGCGAGCAACCTCGAGGCGGGCATCGCGCGCTTCGAGTGCATCCGGCAGGCCGACGACCCGACGCGGTTCCTGCTCATCGAGCACTATCGGACCGACGCCGACCCCGCGCGCCACAAGGACACGACGCACTACGCCACGTGGCGCGATGCGGTCGAACCGATGATGGCCGAGCCGAGGCGCAGCGTGAAGTACGCGTCGGTTTACCCCGGGCACATCGTGCCTGGCACGTAAGGCCCCCATGTCACTCGTGGCCTGCATTGCTTCCCGGCCTGCGCGATGCACAGGATCGAGTTGGCGCGTGCAGGCAGCACCTGCGCGAAGCCATGCAGTGCACCAGTATGTTGCAACATGCTCAGCGATGTGATCTCGATCGCCGCCACGCTCCTCGTGGTAGCGATTCTTGCCTTCATATACCTCACGCTCTCCCTCAACGCGGAGAGTCGCGATCAGGCCAACGTCGTCAGCGTGCCGATGGTGGCGTCCGCGCTCGACGCGTTCATGCGCGCCGTCGGCGGGGCAGCTGGCCAGCCGACCGTGTACGGCAACACGGTCGACCTCTACCAGAACGGCGACGAAATATTTCCCCCCATGCTTGCCGCCATCGCGGGCGCGCAGAGCACCGTGCACTTCTCGACGTACGTGTTCTGGGACGGCACCATCCCGGACACGTTCGCCGAGGCATTCAGCGCGGCCGCCCGGCGGGGTATCACGGTTCGCGTCGTGCTGGACAGTGAAGGTTCGTCGCCGATGAAGAAGTCCGTTGCTACTCGCATGCGCTCCGCCGGTGTGAACGTGTCCTGGTTTCACCGCGCGCGATGGTACAACTGGGCCCGATACAATCGCCGCACGCACCGCCGGCTGCTGATTGTCGATGGAACGGTGGCGTTCACCGGCGGCGTCGGCATCGCGGACGAGTGGAGCGGCCACGCGCAGAGTCCGAAGCACTGGCGCGACACGCACGTGCGCGTCACCGGTCCGGGCGTGACCGCCCTCCAAAGCGCCTTTCTCGACAACTGGAACACCTGCGAGAATGAGCTCCTGCTGAACGAGCGGGATTTTCCCGTGCAGGTGCAGGCCGGCACGATGACGCTCGCCCCCATCGTGAGCGCACCGTCCAATGGCACGTCGCCCGCGCAGCGCGTCATGGCTGCTTGCGTGGCGGCAGCCGGGCGATCACTGCATATCACCAATCCGTACTTCATTCCGACGCGGGGCTTCCGCCAGGCGCTGGGTGCAGCCGTCGAGCGCGGCGTGCAGGTTCAGGTCGTGATGCCCGGCCCGTACCACGACCAGCCGATCGTGCGTCGTGCGAGCCGCCACACGTGGCGATACCTGGTGAAGCGGGGCGTCGAGCTGTACGAATACCAGCCCACGATGATCCACGCCAAGACGCTGGTCGTGGACGACGCGGTATTCCTCGTTGGCTCCATCAACTTCGACCCGCGATCGTTCTCGCTGAACGCCGAGGCAGGCATCGTCGCGGCGGACACGACGCTCGCAGGCAGGATGAACACGGTGTTCGCGGCCGACATTGCGCAGAGCACGCGCATTACTCTCGAGGCGATCGCCGCGCGACCGTGGGCGAACCGCGCCCTGGACGCGATGTGCTACTGGGTCCGCGCCCAACTCTAGGCGGCGCGCTTCCGTCGACTCGAGACGATCAGCAGCGCACCGATGACGACGCAGCCCGGATGACAATACCTCGGCGCGGTGCCTGAGGGCTCGTGGGAATCATCATCCACCGGGTGTGAGGAACTGATCTCGCACGACCCGATAGCACTCGCAGGCCCGAGCCTCCAGCCCTTCGCGATCGACGATACGGATGATGCCGCGCCGATAGCGAATGAGCCCGCGCTTCTGAAGCGCCCCGGCAGCGATGGTCACTCCCGTGCGACGCACACCCAGCATGATCGCCAGGTATTCGTGCTTCAGCGGGACGGTGTCGCCGCCACCAACGCGGTCGTGCGACATGAGCAGCCACCGCGCGCACCGTTGCTCGATGTCATGCCTCGCGTTGCACGCCGCGGTCTGACCGATCTGGCCGATGAAAGCGCAGGTGGACCGATGAAAGACGCGCCGCAGCGAGGCGCTCGCCATGCACGCGTCGGCAAGCACGTCCGCTGGAACGCGCTGCGCTACTCCAGGAATCTGGCAAATCGTCAGGTGCAGGCTCGTGCGAACATCGAGCACCACGCCGATCCCCACGAACCCTTCGTTGCCGATCGTTCCGATCTCGACCGCGCTGCCGTCCTCCATGTTGTTGATGACGGAGAGGACAGCGGTATCCGGGAAGTGCGCGTAAGTGAATTCGTCGCCAGCCGCGACGATCACGTCGCCCTGGGCAAGCGTCACCTCCTCGAGATACGGGACAAGGAGCGCGCTGTCGTCAAGGGACAGGCTGGCAAGGACGCTGTTGGCGCCGATGCCGATGGGAGCGATGGTGATCATGCCTGGCGCCTCTGGCGCTGCCGTGCAGGAGAGCCCTTGAAAGGGCACACTCAGCTGACGGCAGGGGAGGCGCGCGTAAGTCGCGAACGCCCGATGTCGAGAGATGGATGCTCGGCCGAAAGCGGCCAGCTCAACTCGCGCAACTACGAACGTTCAATTTACCCTATGTACGCTATCGCGCACGCATCCGAGCCGAGCCTTCCGTGAACCGGTCCCTCTCTAGGCTTGCCATCGCCCTTTCCGGTCTCGCCATGTCCGCGATGCCGTGCGCCGCGTCGCCGCGAACCGCTGATCAACGCGGACGAGACGGAAACGGTCACCGCGATCGGCGCTGAGGAACTATCGGGGAAGACGGTGAGACCGCCAGTCCGGGCGGCATGTGGATCAACCTGTTCACCGTATTGCCCGGCGACCGCGTGCAGCGGGAGAGGCTGGTGAACATGTCGAAGCACCAACTATGTCACGGGCCGAGGCGGCGTGGAGCCCAATGGATCGATTACGCCGGACAAGCGCTGGGTGATCTTCACGGGCAATTTCGATGGAGAACGGAACGTCTATGCGGTGGCGACGGCGCGCAGCAACTGATCCGCGGGGCTCGACGCGTTACGCGAAGACATGCGTTTGCAGGTGCGCGCACGAGAGCATCCAGGGCCGTAGCGAGGCCAGTCGTAATCCCGAATGCGCGTGGATATTCTAAGGCATATGCCACGGCGATCGTTCAACGACCAGTCCGGAGTGCATTGGGAAGTCTGGGAGGCGCATGCGGCGCTCGAAGAGCGCCGACGCGACGTCGACCCGCGGGGCGCAGCCGGGTGACGGAGTAAGGGGCTTACCGCACTCCGACTACGGCCGCTCGTGCGTGAGATGCGTCCAGGGCACGCAATGTTCGCATCGTGCCAGTATGCGCAGAAGTCCCCGACGGCGAATCAGTGCGGCGCGGGCGCGCGATCGGGCGGATCGAAGGGAAGTCCGGGAATCGTCAGCCGGTTCAGGGACTGCACGAGGCTGCGGCCGTTCGAGGCAAGTCGGCGTGCGACGACCATGTTCTGCACGTACCAGTCGCCGGCACGCGTGCTCAGGTCGGTGTAGGTCACGCCGTGATAGCCCGACGAGGCGTGAATGATCTCGCCATCGCCCACGTAGATGGCCACGTGCGAGATCGCCTCACCGGGTTCGGCGAAAAGGATGATGTCGCCCGGAAGCATGGCGCCGAAGTCGAGCGGAACGCCCTGTCCCGCGTGCGACTGCTCGCGCGAGGTGCGTGGCAACTGGATGCCCTGCTTGCCGAAGACCCACCGCGTGAAGCCGGAGCAGTCGAAGCCGCTCTGCGGCGTGTTTCCGCCCCACGTGTACTTCACACCGACGTACTGGTCCGCGGTGCCGAGGACGCGTGACGCTGTCGCGGACGCGGCGGGCGATCGCGGGATGTCCCGGGTGCGCGTCGAGGGTGACGTCCTCGTCGTCGTTGAGCCGGACGACGTGGAGCCATGCGCGCCGAAGACCTCACCAGCGAGGATGACGCTGTTGAGGATCGTGCCCGGTGAGACAGCGAGCGAACCCTGCGCGCAGCCTGACACGAGCATCAGGGCAAGGGAAGACGCGAGCCTGGTCTGGGCGGGAGCACTGCGGGTCATGCTTCGTAGAGAGGCAGCTTCGGCGCCGCAAATGTGTATTCCGTCAAGTTGCTGCCTGGTAACAACTTGCGATCACACTCGCCGCGACAGGCGCACCATGTGTCCGCGATTGGCGACAACAGCCCGACATGCGGGGAGGACAGCCGCGCGGGTTGCTCCGTCATCCGCCCTCTGTATTCTGCTTCTGGTGTCGTGAGTTCTACCGATATCAGTCGGAATGTGCCCGGATGACGGTAGAACCCACGACACCAGAAGCGGAAGCGGCTTGCGGACGTCCGGGACCGCGACGCCAGCCTACACGGAGGAAATCGCGATCTTGAAGCCGTCCGGATCCTCGATGCGGAAAACGCGTGCGCCCCACGGCATGTCGACCGGCTCGGCCGCGAGGGTACCACCACGTTCCTTGATGCGCGCCGCGATCTCGTCGACGTTCTGCGCGGTGCCCAGCATGATCGATGTGCCTGCACCCTTGTCGCGATTCATGCCCTTGGCGCCGTCGTCCTGGCCGAGGAGGATGCGGACTTCGCCGGCCTTGAGGGACACGGCGCGGACCTGTCCCCCGCGTTCGTGCTTCTGGTCGACCGTGAAGCCGAGGACGTCGGTGTACCACGCCAGGCTCTTCGTGAGGTCGTTCACGGTAAATGATGCGGTCAACGTGCGCGCGCGGAATGATTCGGGCTTGGCGCGCTCGGCTCGCTCGGTGTCGCTGGACGTTTCGCTCATGGCAGTCTCCGGTAAGGACGTGCTTCAGGTGGCCAAAGTCTCATTAGTGCCCATCCTGAAATTCGTCATTCCCGCGAAAGCGGGAATCCATTGAGGCCGTGTAAGCATGGATTCCCGCATGCGCGGGACTGACGAACGTATCTCACGCACGGTTTCAGGATGGCAACTAATTAGCGCCTTCGCTTCCGCGAGGAAAGGGCGGACGCGACGCCCGGACCGACTCTTCAACGTTCGCACAACCAGCCTCGGCGTCATTCGCGAAGTGCGTGGTGGAAGGGAAACGTGACGGGGCGAACGCCATGGGCACGTTGAATGTGTCGCCGTCAGCGCTGGAGTCCGCTTGCAGTTCGCCTACGCCGCTCGGCACGCTGGTGTTCGTGCGGACGCGTCCATCCACCGCGCGGACTCAGGCATGGGAGGCATGCGGATGTCGCATTGATCGCGTGAAGAATGCGCAGGGGAGTAACGAGCCG
>JBBQFW010000132.1:0-10109 GCA_038322445.1 Gemmatimonadales bacterium | reverse complement strand
GACGTTCCACTCGATCGTCAGCAACCTGCCGAAGACCAGCCCGGCCGATTACCTGCACGTCATTCGCGAGGATCCACACAACCGCGACCTGCTGTTCGTCGGCTCGTCGCTCAGTGTGTATGCGTCGATCGACCGCGGGCTCACCTGGACGAAATTCGCGGCGGGCCTGCCGAGCGTGCCGGTGTACGACATCAAGATCCATCCACGTGATCATGAGGTGATGATCGCGACGCACGGCCGCGGCGTCTGGTTCGTCGATGTCGCACCACTCGAGCAGATCACGCCGAAGACTGTCGCGGAGGTGGCAACGTTGTATGTCCCACGCGTGGCCTACCAGTGGGGCGAGGGTCCGATGATGGGACTGCCCGGGAATGGTTGGGGGCAGGCTCCGCTGGTGATCAATGCGCCGCCCTATGGCGCCACGATCTCCTACCGCCTGAAGGATTCAGTGGCGGCGCCGGTGCGCATCATGGTGAGCGATGCGGTCGGGACGCAGTTGTACACGACCACCGGCTCGGCGGCGCGCGGCATTCACAGCGTGCAGTGGGCCTTTCAGGGTGCACCGGTTCGCGCTGCGCTGTCGCCGTCGGCCCATCGCGACAGCCTCATCCTGAAGAATCGCGCGCCCGGTGTGCTGGACTCGCTGTCGAAGGCCGGATACGACACCACGGCGCTCGTCGCGGTGCGCCGGATCGTGAACATCGCGAACAATCCGCCGGCGTCGCTCGCCGGTGGTTTCGGTCGTGGTGGTGGCGGCGGACGGGGTGGTGCGCAGGCCGGCTGCGAACATCCGCTCACGCAGTGGGACACTTTCTGCGCGCGTCCGGCCGAGCCGACGGCGACACCGGCCGGTCGCGGGGGACGTGGAGGCCGCGGTGCGGGTGGAGCAGGCGGTGCAGGTGCAGCGGCCGGAGCGGGTGCAGGAGCCGGAGCGGGTGCGGCAGCTGGAGCGGGTGGCGCTGCCGCGGTGGCTGCTGACACATCGGCCGAAGGAATCGCCGCTGCGTTTGCGGGCGGCGGACGTGGGGCGCCAGAGCCCGCTCAGCAGAAGATCTGGGACATCATCGGCATGAAGCCGCCGACAACCGGCGGTCGTGGGGGCGGTGGATTCGGTGGCGGCGGCAATCTCGTCGAGCCGGGCACATACGTCGTCACGTTGGTGGCGGGCGGAGAGACGTACAAGCAGACGGTCCGCGTCGAGCGCTCGGGCACCGGTGACGGTGACGGCGGCGCGGTCGAGCTTGAAGACGAAGAGAATCAGGACATCAACGGCGGCATCTTTCCGAAACCGCAGACGAGCCCGTACGTCCGCCGTGAGCATCAGGAGGATTTCTCGCTCCGCCTCTGATCGTGTGAATGTGGGAGTGGTCATTCCCGCGAGCGCGGGCATGCGGGAATGAATCGAACGTCATTCCGCGAACGCGGCACTCCATGTTCCCACTCGACAGCGAAGAGCCCGGCCACGCAAATGCGTGGACCGGGCTCTTTCCTGCTGATTCAAGTTGTCCACCATCAATATCGAAGCAAGCGATTGATCTTGATCACGAGCGCGCGGTTCTCGAGGCCCCGCATGAGCGACGGCATGGCGAGTCGGTCCTCGGTCACGTCGCGTTCGTCGGCGTAGAGTGAATCGACCTCCGCGTTCGTGATGGAGTCGACCATTGGCCCGAGGAAGTACGGCGTGGCGTGCGCCCGGATTTCGGCTGAGTCCCGGCCGGAAACGAAGAGGGCGATGGAGTGAATGGTACCGCGGGCCACGACTCTGGCCCCATTCCGAGGGATCATCGGGTGCGCCACTTTCATCGGCAATCCGGCGGGGTGCACGGGGGGCACCGCCCGTGCATTATTCACGGCCTACCCGGAGCAATACTCATGAGCCTTCGTTTCCCGATCCTCTCCATGCGAAATTCCGCGTGCCTCGTTGTCCTTCTCGCGCACGTCGCAGGTGCGCAGCAGCCGGTAGACCGCGCCGAGCATCACGAGTTCGTGATCGACAACTTCCGCACAGAAAGTGGTGTTGTGCTCCCGAAAGCGCTGGTGGTCTACGGGACCTATGGCCACCTCAACGCCGCGCGCGACAACGCGGTGCTGCTGCCGTCGCACTACATGGCCACGCATCACGGATATGAGTGGCTGATGGGGCCGGGCAGTGCGCTCGACACCGCCAAGCTTTACCTCGTGGCGACGGAGCTCTTTGGCAACGGGCATTCGTCGAGCCCCAGCAACACCCCGGAACCGTATCACGGGCCGCGTTTTCCCGTGACCACCATTCGCGACAACGTCGAAGCGGTTCACCGGTTACTGACGAACGATCTCAAGATCGCGCACGTGCTCGCCATCATCGGATTCTCGATGGGCGCGCAGCAGGCATTTCAGTGGGCCGTGAGCCATCCCGATTTCGCCGATCGTATTGTCGCGACCTCGGGCACGGCCAAGACGTATGGTCACGGCGTGGCGCGACTCGAAGGACAGATTGCCGCACTCACCGCAGACGCGACCTTCAACAACGGCGACTATGTCGCGCCACCCGCAAAAGGCATTGCTGCGTTCGGCATGGTGTGGCTGGGCTGGCTCTACTCACAGGAGTGGTGGCGCAAGGAACTCTGGAAGAGTACGGTGGCACCTGGCACAACGCTCGAGCAGTACGTGGAGCGCCGCGGCAACAACTTCATTTCCGGCGCCGACGCGAACAACCTGATTCTGCAAGCACGCACGTGGGAGCGGCACGACGTGGGCACTACGCCTGGATTCAACGGTGACGTCGAGCGCGCACTCCGTTCGATCACGGTGCCCTTTCTCTATATGCCGTCGGAAACAGATCTGTATTTTCCGGTGGGTGATGCGCGCTATGAGGCGCAGTTCATGTCGACGGTGACGTTGCTGCCGATTCCGTCGCTCTGGGGGCACCCGGCGGGTGCGGCGGCGAGCCCCGCGGACAAGGTGTTCCTGAATGAGAATATCGGGAGGTTTCTTTCTGGGGCGTCAGTAAAGAGTCCTCCGCGGTGAGGACGCGAAACGCCCGAGCTCATCAACGCACGGCACCCTGCGCCCCGGTCCCGCGAAGAGCGGCAAGGAAAGTGCAACGCGTGCGACAGCAACGAGTTAGCGCGCGAATGCCGCCGTCGGCGGGGCATGAGGGAAGAACTTCCGACTGCGGCGGTGAGTCGCGGTAGAGCCCGCGGCACCAATCCCGCAATGTCGGCGTGCTGAGTTGTACGGAAAACAGTGAACGTCATGGAGCAATAGATGACCGAGGCCAGGCAGTCTCCCGACCTTTCGTCCCTTGCGGCGGATTATGACATCGTGGGCGAGATAGGGGGTGCGCGTGACGCACGCACCTACATGGCCAACCGGAAGGACGCCGTCGGCAAGCGCCGCGACGACCAGACGGCCGTCCTGATCTCGGTGGTCACGTCGCCCGAGGGCGACGAGGGCAACGCGCTCTCGCATTTCGCGGCAGACAGCAAGCTGCTCGCCGCCGCGACGCACCGCCGCCTCGTTCCCGTCATCGAGGGCCGCTGGCTCGGCGCTGATGCCTTCGCGATCGTCACGCAGCGCACCAGCGATCCGTCGCTCACGCAGGTGCTCCAGACGCGTGAGAAGTTCTCGACCACGCGCGTGGCGGCCATCGTCCGCGAGATCAATGGGTTGCTCGAGTGGGCGCGGTCGCACAACGTCACGCACCGCGGCCTCAGTCCGGATCGCATCTTCCTCGAGCCAAAGACGGATCGGGTTCGCGTCACCTTCGGGCTGCTGCCCATTCGCCGGCTGCAGGCCGTCGACCCGCAAACGGAAGACGCGCGCGCGATCGTGCGCCTCGTCCTCACGATGCTCACGGGGTACGAGGATCCGGGCGACTATGACGGCCAGACACTGGCCGAGTTGCGCCCCGACCTCCCCGTGCGGCTGCGCGATGAAACCACCGCCATGCTCGAGCCGGATCGCGTGCACACACCGGAGGACGTCAAGTCGTATCTCGCGCTCGTGGGCATGGCGGATCCACTGCTTGCCGGCGAGACGGAAGCCGATCGCATCCGCGCCGAGGTACTCGAGGAGCAGCGCGTCGAGCGTGAGAAACTCGCGAACGAACGGGCCGAATTCGAGCGCACCATGGCAGAGGAGCGCGCGGCGTTCGACAAATACATGGCCGACGACCGCGCGACCTACGAGCGACAGAAGACGGAGGAGCGCGCCGGCTACGACAAGGTCAAGGAGGACGAGCACACGGCGTTCGAGCGCGTCAAGTCGAACGAGCGTGACCGCGCCGCGAAGGAGAAGGAAGAGCTCAAGCGCGCCGTCACGGTTGAGCGCGCGGCGCTGGTCGCCAGGCGTGAGGAGCTGGAGAAGGTGCACACCACGCGCATCGCGGAGCTCGACCGCCAGGCGACGGAGGATCGGCGCCAGATCGAGGCGCTCCGCACGCAGCTCAAGGCAGCGGGCGAGCTGGAGATCGAGAAGAAGCGCGAGGCCGCGCTGGAGGAGGTGTCCGACGTGGGGTCCACGCTGGACGACGATGAGTTCAAGACGCCGGTGTTCGTTCCCCCGGTAAACGTCCCGTTGGAGCAACTCGCGTTCGACGACGACAACGCGCTGATGCGCCACGATGACGTCGTCGATGAGCCGGTACGCGAGGCCGTGGCCGCGGCGGCGTCGGCGTCGGTGGCATCGCTGACGGACCTGAGTGCCGGCTTCCATTCCGCCCTCACGCATACGACGCCCGCGAAGCGGAAGTGGCTGCTGCCGGTGGGCATCGCGGCGCTCGTCGTGCTGATCGCCGGATCGGTCATCGCGCTGTCCAGCCAGCGGACTGCCGCACCCGCCAAGCCCGTGCAGGCGCCGGCGGTCAAGCCCGTCGTCGCGCAGCATCCCGCTCCGGCGGCGGTCGCGACGCCTGCGGTCCCGCTGCCCGATTCAACAATGAAAGTGGATTCCTCGGCGGGTGCGCTCGCGCGCCGCGCGGACTCCCTGCGCAGCAAGGTTCGTGATACAATGCGGACGGCACCGCTCTCCGATGCGGCGCTGGCCGAGGTGGCTCGGGCACGCGCGGCGGCGGCGGCGCGTCGCGCCGCGCGCCGCGACAGTATCGCGCGAAGCGACACGATTCCGAAGTTCCGCGATGCCACCAAGCCGGTACGCGATACGGTTCCGACTCCGGCGCAGCGGCCGGTGGTGTCGCCCAGGTAGTTGGCTCTCGCATTGTTTCGTCATTCCCGCGAAAGCGGGAACGCATTTCTGTGCGTGGCTCAAAATGGATTCCCGCTTTCGCGGGAATGACGAACTCCTATCGTCCCGCGTTCGCGGGAATGACGAAATACGTGACATCACGCGTTCGCGGGAATGACGGACGCACTCCCGGATCGCGAGGTCGCGCGAACGACCAGGCGAGATCACCGCGGCGCTTGCGCGGCGCGCGGCTCGGCAGTCGATTCGAACCATGCGCCTCCGATATCTGGCTGCACTGATCGCTTTCCCCACGGCCGCATTCGCACAGGGACGCCCGCTCACGACCGCAGACTCGAACCTTGTGGGGCGGATACTCCTCGCTGAAGACCGGCGTGATTCCACGGCTGCGGCATTGGGCGAGGGGGCGCGGCACCCCGACCTGCGCGTGCGCACGCTCGCCTTGCGCGCGCGGAGCCGCATCGTTGATCCGAAGTACGCGGCGCGCGACTCGCTTCCGCCGCTTGCCGCGCCTCCGCACTGGGACGAGCCCGCGTGGAGACTGCGGCTGCTTGCGCTGACGCCGAAATCGGAGTGTGGCGCGCTTCGCTTGGCCCTGTCCGACAGCGCGTGGCCGGTGCGCCTGCGCGCGACGGACTTGCTGGTGCCCGCGTGTGCCGCCGATGAGGTGATCGTGAGCACGTTGCGCGAATGGATCGATGCGCTGCCGGCGGATGCATCGCGCCGCCGAGCGGGTGAGGTGTCATGGCACGCCGCTGCGCATGCGGGGGTCGCACTCGCGCGCTTGCGCGCTGCGGAGGCGCAACAGCGCATGTCGAAGCTCGCGTCACACCGGCAGCCTCAGGTGCGCGCCTATGCCGCGAGGGCGGCCGCCGTGCTCGGCGACTCCCTGCGCCTCCGCACCATGGCGCGCGATCCGGATGACAATGTGAAGGAGGCCGCCATCCAAGGGCTGAACAAGATCACCGGCCACACCGACGATCCCACCTATCTGGCGGCCCTGAATGAGCGCGGCGCGCAGGCGGTTCGCGCGGCGGCGGTGGCACTCAAGGGCTCGCCGCGCAGTGAGGCGCGCACGGCTGCCGCCAGCGCGTATGCGCGCTGGGCCGCGGAGGGCAATGCCTCCGCGCATGACGTGCGTGCCGCGCTGCTCGAAGCAGCAGGACGACCGGCCACCGATGATCGCGCGCCGCCCGTGCACGCCGAGCTCCTCCCGCAGGAGGTCGCGCTGGCGCTCGGCGCGGACATTCGGCTGCGCGTCATCATGGCGCCGACGAGCGGCGGCGGATCGTTCCTCGTCCGGTTGCGCGGGGACAACGCCCCGCTGATGGCCGCGCGCATCCTCGCCCTGTCGCGAGCGCGCTATTACGATGGTCTCACCTGGCATCGGGTCGAGCACGACTACGTCATCCAGGGCGGTAGCCCGGCGGCGAATGAGTATGTCGGGCTCCCGGAGTTCATGCGCGACGAGCTTGGGACGATCCCGCATGTGCGCGGCACCGTTGGCATGAGCACGCGCGGACACGACACCGGCGACGCGCAGTGGTTCGTGAACCTGCGCGATAACCTCCGGCTCGGCCGCGACTATACGGTGTTCGCCGAGGTGGTAGACGGGATCGATGTCGTGGATGGCATCCTGGAGGGCGATGTCATGGCGAGGATCGAGGAGGTGCCTCCGCGACGCTGAGGCGATGCGCGTGCACGAGCTGTTGAGAAGCGTCAATGGGCTTTGACTCGTTCGTCATTCCCGCGCAAGCGGGAATCCATGTGGACGGGCCGAAATGGATTCCCGCGTTCGCGGGAATGACGAGTGTCAGGATGGCAACCAGCTCAACCAGCTATCGCTTTGCCGCCGCGGACTCCACGGACTTGGGAGTCGACCAGAACGCACTGTCGACCGTCGCGGATTGCGCCACCGCGCCACCGAACAGCACCGAGTTGAACACCACGCGAAATGTGCCGAACGGCTGGCCACGCCACTGCGGGCGGAAGCCGATGAGTACGACGTGCCCGCGCTCGTGCTTCACGTCCAGCGCTGCCGCGTAGCCCTGGATGTACTTCTCGCCCAGCAGATAGCCCGAGACTTTCGGCGACCCCTCTTTCGCGTACTTGGCGAGCGCCGTGCCCTCGAAGCCATCGAGCGTCGCGAACACCGGACTGCCGTCGACGAAGACCTTCGCGTGCTCCGGCATGCCGGCCATCACCGGATGCGATGGATCGGTCGTGACCTCGAGGATCGAGCCACTGGAGAAATAGCTCTTCCGCGGCAGGGTATCGACGACGTTGCGCACTGGCAGGTGCAGCGCACCGATGGCGTACGATGCGCTCTGGTTGAGGCACACGAGCGTTCCTCCAGCGCGCACGAATTCGTCGAGCGCGCGTGCGCCTTCGTCCCCCAGCCCGCCTTCGTAACGCGGGGGCACGGTGCCCTTGGCGAAGCCATCGGAAATCGAGCGCGGGCGATCCGATGCCAGAAGGATGACGTCGTATCGCTCGCCAAGGCCACCGCTGCGGACATCGGTGTTGGTGATGGCCGTGTACTTGAAGCCGTACTCGTCGAGCAACCACTCGGTCCAGCCCTCGTCCATGCTGGCAGTGAAGGGCTTGTAGACAGCGATCCGCGGACGCACCGCCGCGGCGCCTGGTGGTGTGCCTGTTCGTTCGGCGCGCAATGAAAGGTCGGAAATCCACTCGTTCACTCGTGCGTCGCCTACGCCAGACACGAGGTAGCGTGCACCGCGCGCGCCGGCGCCGTTGGCGAAGCGCACCGTGCCGCCACTCGCCAATGCGCGATTGATGAACCGGAAGCTGTTGTTCTCCGCGGGATCGAGGGAGACCTGATCGCCACTGCCCGAGAGGCGGCCCGGCAGCGCGACGATGCCTGCCGCGACGGAATCCGTGGCGAACGGTGCGTCGGCCACGGTGCGCGCGTCGACCGGCTTTCCCACGACGAGCTTCATGGCGGACTTCACCGCGTCGGGAAGGGGCGTCCGCACCTCGACGACGTGGACGTCCATCTGGTAGGGCAGGGTCCATCCCGCAGCGTCGTACGGCTGTTCCGGTGGCCCATCGGGTGACTCACGGAGATCCGGGTAATCCTGGGGCTCGAACAGTTGGCGAACGAGCTCCGCATACTCCTGGTCCATCGGGATGACCCATGTGCCGCGCGGATACGACGCCCCATCGATGGTGGCGTCGCTCTTCAATTCGCTGATGCGGATGCCATTGAACGCGAGCCGGCGCAGCATCTCCGCGGCGGCAACGGGATCACGCTGGGTGCGCGGAATTACATAGGCGTACGGCGGATCCTTGCGGTAGCGCAGGATCGCATTGCGTCCGGCCTGGTAGCGATTGTACAGCAGTTCTTCGCGATACTTGGTGGCGTAGTCGAGCACCGCGATCGATCCGGTCTCCATGTAGTCGATGGCGTCCTTGATGCGCCACCAGCCGCCGGGCCACGGGCTGGGATACAGCGATTGCGGACGCAGGTCGCGCATGTCGCGCGGAAAGTCGCTGATCGTGTAGAAGTGCGGCGTCGCGTAGCTGTAGAGCGCCGTCTCCGTCCAGAACGACGCGATGTTCTGGAGCATCGGCATGTAGTCGATGTAGCCGGGATACCAGGCGTCGAAACCGGTGCCCATGTGCGTGGCGCCCACCTGGCCGTTCGACTCGAGCGACTGCGCGATCGTCATGCCGATGGTGTTCACTTCGCGCGACATGAGCGCCGGCACGCGTGGCGCGATCGGCTCCGCAAAGGGTGGCAGCCAGATGCGCGTGGGGAAGGGCGCGGTCTGGTGCTGCACGTAGATGATCTGCGGCTCCCACTCGCGCCACGTGCGGGCGACGACGCGTGACTCCACGACGTTCAGCATGTACGCGTCGCGATTGTTGTCGTGCCCGATGTACTTCTGGTAGAGCTCGTGCAGTGGCGCCACCTCGTACGGCGTGCCGACGTTCTCCTTGTACCAGTTGGCCACGATGTTCTGGCCATCGGGGTTGATCGACGGCCAGAGCATCAGGACCGTGTTGTCGAGGATGGCCTTGATCTTCGGGTCATCCGACTTCGACAAGAGGTCGTACGCGAGCTGGATCGTGTGCTGGGAGCCCGCGATCTCCGACGCGTGCAGCCCGCCACTGATGTCGACGAACGCCTTGCCTTCGCGCGCCAGCCGGTGCGCCTCGGCGTCAGTGAGCCCGTCGGGATGCGCGAGGCGCTGCGCTATCCCGCGATAATGGTCGAGCCGAGCGAGATTCTCGGGTGAGGAGATCAGCGCGAGCGTCCAGTCGTGCCCGGTGGACGTCTTGCCGACGTCGACCAGCTTGATGCGGTTGCTCGCCTTTGCGAGCTCACGGAAGTAGCGCATCGACTCGTCGTAGTTCGCGAGCTTGAGATCCGTGCCCACGGGAAAGCCGAGCACTGATTCGGGTTTCGGAATGGTGCTGGTCTGCGCGTGTGCTGCGGGCACGCCGGCGACGAGCGCGAGTGACAGCGCGCGCGCGACGACGTACCGACTCGCGTGAGTACGATGCATGAGTGAATGGCGGTTGGAAGGGGAGGGCTCGCCCATTCTACCGCGCGAACGAAGGCACAGCAACGCACGCGCGTGCGCGGTGTGCCGACCTCTATCTTTCGCGCATGGGTCCCACCGAGCTCCTCGCCACATCGACTGCACAGCATCGCGAAGACGAGTGGCTCTGGGGCTGGGATCACATGCCCGGCATCGTGTCGGTGTGGGCCGAGCACGATGGTCGCGCGACGGTGTGGCAGCGCATGCCAGCGACTGGTGAGTTGCGTCGGCACGAGGACCAATTCCGACCCTGGTTGCTGCTCGACCGGCTCGACGACTTGCGGCATCTCGGTCGCGAGGTTGCGCCCGATGGAACGCCGGGCGCGCTCGTCAACTATCGGGAGCTCGATGGTCCCGGCG
>JBBQFW010000131.1:0-10172 GCA_038322445.1 Gemmatimonadales bacterium | reverse complement strand
CGGCAACGATACCAAGGAAGCCGTAAAGAAGCCATAACCTGCTGGTGTTTTTCCAAATCGAACTGAGCGGCTGGCACACTTGCCAGTCGCTTTTTTGTGTATTGGTACCCATGGCGATCTGCAAATAGTCATTGCGAGGTGCGAAAAAACACATGTTTGTACTCGGAAGAGATGCCTGATACACCCGGCAATCTGTCCGAAATGCCGGGTTCCCCACGACACTCTGACCTGAAAGGCACCTAAGTCGATGGTGGCATTGCACGTGCGAAAGCGTCGAGAACGCCAGCCTCTGGGTTTGAGTGCTGGACTGTTCTCCGCAACCTCATTCCCAGTGTCCCAATGTTCATCGCGCGACGTGGTGCCATGATGCTCGCCAGCCTGCTCATTCTGGCGGGCTGTGCGGCCGAAACAACGTCTCCAACCAATGGCGCCGCGGGAGCGGGCGACCTGCTGGGTGGCCTGCTCGGCGGCGCAACCGGTACGGTCAAGGCCGTGCTCACCCCGGTA
Organism: Gemmatimonadales bacterium; assembly: GCA_038322445.1. Classification (GTDB taxonomy): domain Bacteria; phylum Gemmatimonadota; class Gemmatimonadetes; order Gemmatimonadales; family Gemmatimonadaceae; genus AG11. Next base: position 9,665 of record JBBQFW010000131.1, on the reverse strand, counting down.
ATCGGCCTGACCAGAAACACGGCGCTGGCCGCCGACCTCACCGTCACCCAGGCCATTGGTAGCACCGGCGGAACGCTGAGCATTCCCGCGGCAGGCGTTACGGTTGTCGTGCCGGCCGGCGCGGTCAGCTCGCCAACGCAATTCACGATGACCGCCCGTGCCGGGAACGTCGTCGCGTACGACTTCGCGCCACATGGCGTCACCTTCGCGAAGCCACTCGTTTTTACACAGTCGCTTATGGGTACGAGCGCCAACCTGCTGAACAAGTCACTGCTGGAGTTCGGCTACTACAACGATCCCAGCCAGATTTTCCCCGGGGGGGGGTCGCTGTCCGAGCTCGTCTCGGGCGCCGTTGACCTGCTGGGCTGGACGTTCACCGCGAACATCAAGCACTTCTCGGGGTACATGGTGGGGTGCGGCCGCGAGTAGATGTGACGGTGGCCGTGGCGTACGCGTCTATCGTCGCGAATTGCTACGTGGCGCGGGGGGTTCGTCGATGACGACGAACCGCCCGCGTTTCATCGTGGACGCGATGGTTGCTCGCCTCCCCGTTGCCGTCTGGCCCTCCTTCAATGAACGTTCGGCCAACCCTGCCGCTTCTTCGAACGATTCCACCTCCGGGAGCGCCGGTGGAGTTCGAGATGGACGCGTGCCTCGCCCGCGGGCAGCTGTTGGAGCGTCAAGGGAAACGTGATGAAGCGCGCGCTCTGTATCAGGCAACACTGCTCGAGCCATTCGCGAGCGCCCCAACACATATCGCGCATCTGCATCGCCTGATTGCACGCGCCCTCATGGCCGACGGCGATTTTCCTGCCGCCGAAGCGAGCGCCGCGAAGGCCCTCGACGTGTCCGAAAAGGCGGGTGACGCCGCCGGCAAGGCAAGAGCCATCAATACGCTGGCCGCCATTCACTGGACCCAGGGATCGCACGACGAGGCGCACCGGCTCTACCTCGAGGCGCGAAAGATCGCGCTCGACATCGGCGACGCACCCGTGGCATCGATGACCGCATCGAACCTCGGCATCATCGCCACGGTGCGCGGCGACGACCCGGATGCACTGCGCTTCTACGAGTCTGCGCTGGCCGATGCGCGCAGCGCGGGACTGGTTGACGAAGCGACGAACGCGCTGGTGAATCTCGGCCTGCTCCACTTGCACATGAATCGCCTCGCCGAGGCGGACCGTGCCCTTGGCGATGCGAAGGATGCGTGTGCGCGGGTCGGCGACCTGAGTCGACTCCTCCGCATCGAGCTGCATATCGCGAGGCTTCGCATCAAGCAGGGGGAGCAGCACGCGGCGCGCGCCGCATGGGAGCGCGCAACCGAGCTGGCCGCGCAGACGGGAGACACGGCGGCCTATGGCGACGCAGAGCAGATTGCCGGACTCATTGCCCGCGCCGACGGCGACGTGAAGAAATCGGAAGGTCATTTCCTCCGCGCCGAGTCGATTGGCAGCGATCGGAAGGACCTGATCCTCCAGGCTGAAACGGCAAAGGAGCTCGCCGAGCTCTATCGCTGGAACGGCCGAAACAAGGACACACTTCAGCGCCTCAACCAGGCGCACCGCCTCTTCGTCCAGCTCCGCGCTCGCCGCGAACTTGCCGACGTCGATCGCCGCACCGCTCTGCTCGAGGCGGACTTCCTCGATGTCGCGCGGAAATGGGGTGAGTCCATCGAAGCCAAGGACATCTACACCCAGGGCCACTGCGTTCGCGTCGCGGATCTCTCCGGCGCCATCTGGTCGCGCGTCGGCGGCGGAGACGCCATGTCGCTCTTCTGGTTCCGCATCGGCGCCCTGCTGCACGACGTCGGCAAGCTGATGGTTCCCGCCGAAGTACTGAACAAGGCGGGACAGCTCAATAACGCCGAGTGGGAGTTGATGAAGCAGCACACCACGGCAGGTGTGGAACTGCTCGCCGACGTCGAGTTTCCGTGGGACATGCGCCCGATCGTCCAGAGCCACCACGAACGATGGGATGGCCGCGGCTATCCGCACGGTCTCGCGGGCGAGGAAATTCCGCTCACGGCGCGCGTACTCTGCATTGCCGACGTCTACGATGCACTCACCTCGAAGCGCAGCTACAAGCAGGCGTTCAACCATGACGAAGCCATGGAGATCATGCGCGGCGACGTCGGCACGCAGTTCGATGCCGAGCTCTTCGGCACGTTCGAGGATATCGTCCGTCGCGGCACGTGGCCGCTCAAGCGGCTCAGCGGACCCCAGCGCGTGATCGGCAGCGCGTGATTCGCAGGTGCTCGCCATTCCAGGCGCGAGTTGCGCATTCGCCACTCGCGAAGTCCATCCGGGCAGCCGATAATAAAATGTGGCTTGCGACGGACACGACTGAACGCGCCGCAATAATTCACGCGGCACGCGTCCTCACCGATCAGATCACCAACCTATGTCCACCTTCCGCCGGCGTGGGTTCACGCTCGTCGAGCTGCTCGTCGTCGTGACGATCATCGGCATTCTCGCGGCCATCGCCATTCCGAAGTTCGCATCGACGAAGGAGAAGGCGTACGTCGCCCAGATGAAATCCGATCTTCGCAACCTCGTCACCGCCGAGGAAGCGTTCTTTGCGGACTCGGTGCGGTATTCCACCTACGACACCACGAAGATCAAGTACCGTACGTCGAGCGGCGTGAACACGCCCGCCATCACCACCGGCGCGGGCTACTGGTCCGCGACGATCACGCACACGATGGTCGCGGGCTTCAGCTGCGGCATCGGCGTGAATACCGCCAACCCGATCGTCACGAGTGCCAGCGAGGGCGAGCCGGCCTGCAAGTAGTCAGAAGCCCCACATGCGCGTGAGGAACGCGCCGAAGGCGCCCGTCCGCACCGTTGGGTGCGTGATGCCGAGTTCGGCCGGCGCACGGAGCAGAAACCATGGCTCCAATCCCACGTCGAGACGATACGTCGTCCCGAACCGCTGCGACATGCGAATGCCGGGAATGCCTGTGGTGAAGCGAAGCTCGCCCCCGATGTAGCGATCGGTCGTCACATATCGACCGCCTTCGATCAGCGCACCGCGCACGCCACCGGCCTTGCCGAATACAAGTTCGGTCGGCACGTCGGCGGGTGATACGCTGAATGCATCGAGATTGAACGCCTTCGTCGCGCCGCTGCCGATGTCGTGGAGGAGGACCCCCAATGCCGTGGCGCCCTGCTGGCGACGCGCGAGCGCACCGGTCTCGCCCGAAAGCTGTCCGCTCCAGGCTTCGCTCCCGGAGAGGGAGGAACCGGACTGCTGCAGGAGCGAGGTCGAGAGGTGGCCCATCGTGAGATAGCCATTCAGCTCGCGGCCGCGAATCGGAAAGAGGGTGCCGGCTTCCAGTCCCACCGACGGCGCCTTCGACGTACCGCCCGTGAGGAACTGCAGCGGGAACAGTCCGCGTCCCGGCTCCCACACGAAGCGCTCACCGACCTGCTGGATGATGCCTGACGCATTCGTATGCGGCGAGAACGTCAGCGTGCCGCGCGCCGGCACGAAGGCGAGCGTGCGGAAGAACGCGACACCATCGCCAATGCGCACGAAGCCCGCGAGCCACTGGTCGCTGGAACGCTGGTCGACGTGCGCACGAAGCACCTCTCCGTCTTCCGTGAAGAACTCGGTGTTGGCATCAGGCCGCTGGCGATAGTAGGTGCCGCGATCGACGACGAGCGACAGGTCCGCAATGATCGCGACGCGTCGCGGCTTCGCGAGCGCCGCGCGGACACGCTCCGCGTCTCCCGGCGGCGCAGCCGTATCGAACACCGCAAATGTCGCGAGGTCGCCCGGCGCCTTCACGCGCAACAGATCCTTGCGGAACGACTTCAGCGCGAGGTACCCCCCGAGCATCTCGGCGCGACCGGTCACACGCAGCGCGTCGAGTGGTCCCAGGGCAACGGCATCCGCATCGACGTCGAGCAGGCCGAGCGTCGAGTCGAGGACCCGCACGTTGTGGCCGGTCGCGATCATGTTCACAAAGGGATGCGCCCGATCGGCGATATTCACGAACCCGCTCACACGCAGCGAACCACGCGCGAGCGCCACCAGCGAATCCACGACCAGGGAATCGCCGACGAGTCTCAGGTCGGCAACACCGTCGGTGAGGCGCGTGCCGGTCATCGCCACGTGCACGGCGCCATCGCGCAGCGCCGCGCGTCCGCTGTACAGCGCCGCCGCCCAGGTGCCGCGCACGTGCGCATCCGCCACGAGCAGGCCGCGCACGTCGTCGTATGCGCGCGAGCCGAGTGGCAGCGACGCAAGATCGAGACTGTCGAAGACGACGTCCGCGACCAGTGTGCCCGACAGTTTACGCGAGCCGCTCCCCGACGTCAGCGCGAGGTCGTACGGCAGCAACGCGGAGCCGACGAGCACGCGCTTGCCGATACTGTCCCGCGCGATGGCATTCAGGCCGAGCCGCCTTGACGTATACTCGAGGTCGACGTCGGCATCTGGTGCGCGCGTTCCCTTGTAAAGCGCATCGCGCAGCGTGGACCGTCCAGTGATGATCGGATCGGCTCGCGTGCCTGTGAGCTGCGCCGACGCACTGACGACGCCATCGGCGTCGACGTCGCGCTGGAGTGCACGCAACACCGTCGAGACACGCACCGCCTCGGCCACAATATCCAGTCGCATACCGCCCTGCTTCGGCACGCTCCCGTTCGCGAAGAGCCGGCCGCCGGCAGAGCTGCGCACGTCGATAGAGTCCACGGCAACGTCGCCATTCGAGTACCGGGCAGTGGCCGGGTGTGCCAGGCGCCATACCAGTGTATCGAAGGTCATGCGCAGCGAATCGAGATGGACGTCGTGCGTCCCCTTGGCGGGTTGCGCGTAGCTGCCGAGCGCGGCGTACGATACCAGCGAGTCCTGCCGGACCTTCAGTGCCACTGCGATGCGACCATTCTGACGAGTACCATCGGCATGCACGTTCTCGAAGGCCAGCCCACTCGTCTCGACGGCGTCCGCGTCGAGTCGAAAGCTCAGCGGCTTCGCGGCGTCGCGAATGTTCGGTGAGCTGATATTGCCACTGAGTCGCTGGACGGAATTCCCGCGCACGACCAGGTCCGAGCCGCGCACGGCGGCCTCGATGCCGAGCTCATTCACGTTGCCGCTGAGGACTCCAGAGGCAGCGAGCGACCCGGCGAGCGAATCACGTCGAAGGCGCGGAAGGCTGTCCACTTGCAGCGCAACTCCCTCAGGCAGCCCGAGCGCGAGGCGCTCGATACGCACTGCGTCGGCGCGCCGCACGGAATCCCTGTGCGCCGCCGCCAGTTGCGCTGACAGTCGGCCGGACGCCACCTGAACCAAGGCGGAGTCGGCCGTGCCGATGTAAGGACGCAGCGTTTGGAGCGAGTCGATCGTGAGCGCAAAGCCGAGTCGGCCGTGCGCGTCGTTCGTGAGGCCGAAGGTGCCGTGCGCCTGCGCACGAATGCCGCGCTCGATGGCATTGAGCGTATCGAGTCGAACGAGACCGTTGGCCACGCTGCCACGCGCGAGCAGGCGCTCGACCGTGAAGGTGTCGTACCGCGAGTGCGCGAAGTTCGCGGCGAACACCGCATTCGCCGTCGCGGGCTTTGTGCCCGTTCCGCGCGCGGCAATCGTGCCGGTGAGCAGCGTGCGGGGCGCCTTTCGTGAAAAGGCATAGGCGTACAATGCGTCGAGCGCGACGGAGACGTCGTAGCGGGTGCGCGACCCCGCGATCACCACGGTACCATGCCCATCCACGCTGCCGCCGCTCTGCGAGTGCAGGGCACCGGATACACGCAGGTTCTTCGTCGTCCCTTCCGCATGCACCTTGCCGCTGATGACGCCGCGCAATTGCGCCGATGGGACAAACCTGCCCACCGTCACGAGCGCCAGCGGCTCCAGCGTCGCGTCGGCGACGATGCGCTTGCCATTCACCTGGTACTGTCCGTTCCCGATCACGTGAGACCGCGCGTCGCGCTCGACGTGCGTGATGTCGCCGGCGACGGTCCACCCATCGCGCTGCGCTCCGTTCACCGTCGCATTGCCACTGAGCGTTCCGCCGAGGGGAATCTTCAATCCCGATCCGGTCAGCGTTGCCACCTGCAGGGGTAGCAGTTGCACCTTGAGGTCGTGTGCCTGCACGCCGCCCTTCATTCCCACGGTGCCACGCGCGATCACGTGACTCAGTCCCGCCGCGGCGTCCGCAAATCGCACGTCGGCATTCACGTTCATCGCGCGTGGCTCCCCACTCACGATGACGTGTCCGTCGATGGTGCCGTCGCGGGCAAGCTTGAGCGACGGCGCCAGGTCGTGGATCGTGGCTGTGCGGAGGTGCGAGATGGTCAGGTCGGCGCCCTTCACCACAAGCTCGGACTTCTTGCCAGTTGTCACCCGGGCGACGGATGCGTTTCCCACCAACGACGCATCGATGTACTTGATGTCGGCATCGAGGAGCGCGAACTCCGCGGTGTCGCCCACGAAGTGCATGCGGAAGCGTCCGTGACCGCCACCATTGCCGGTCAGCCTCGGATCGAGCCAGCGAAGGTCGGCCACGGACACCGGCGCGCCGGTGAGGTCGAGCAGGAAACCGGAATGGTGGAAGCCGATGGTTCCGTCGCCACTGACGTTCGAGCCCGGCAGCTGCATGTGCGCGCCACGCCACCAGAGGGAGTCCTTGCTGGCGTACAACGTCCCGACGAGCGACCGTACGTCGATGGCCGGTGGCCGATAGGGCTCCGCCATCATCGACAGCGCGCCGATCTGCACTGCGGTCGGCTTGCCGCCACTTCCGATCGATACGACCGGCAGGTGCGCGTTGATCTCGCGATAATCGAGCACGCGCTGGTAGCCGTTCGGCGCGCGCACCGTGCGCTTGCGCGCGAAGGGATCGAGCGCCTTCGCGATTGCGGAATCGCGCGCGGCGGGGCCGAGCGTGGAGTCTGGCAGCCAGGGGCGCCGATAGAGAAAGCGTCCCCGGTGCACCGTGATGTCGCTGAGTTGCGGCGGCACACTGTGCACCGACGTGTCCTTCGGCGTGGTGCTCGGCTTGAGGAGCGACTGGAAGTTCCAGCGCATCCCCGGGCGCTTGTCGAGCACGACGACCGGCGTGTCGAGCACGAGCGACTCGATCACCACCTCGCGCCGGAGCGCCGCCATGAAGCCATAGCGCACCGTCACCGCGCGGGCGACGAACACCGGATGCTTCAGGCTGTCGAGTACCTGGACATTCGTGAGGGTCGCAGCGCGGAACAGGTTGCCCCGCAGCTTGTCGATCGAGAGTTGGCCGGTGAGGCGACTGTTCGCGCGTGCAACGGCGAACCGGCGCACGCGCTCGTTACCCCATGGTGTCGCCGCCAGCACCAGTGCGACCATCGCGCCGACCACGATGGGCGCGACGATGAAGACCAGCACCGCCTTCGCGACAGCGCGTGCACGGCCGGACGAGGGCGGCGGCGAGTGAAGACCCGGTTCGGTCATCAGAATGCCTGCCCCATCGCGAAGTGCACGACGAGCCGTCTTGCGATCGAATGCAGCGTGCCGGTGGACGGGTCGATCGGCGAATAACTCTTCTCGCTGACAAGGCGCACGATGCGATCCGCACCCGCCGGATCCGTCACCGCAACCACCACTGGCAGCAGCTCGGCGCCAACGGGTCGCAGGCCGATATCCATGCGGAGAACCCCGAGCGGCGAGCGAAAGCGGAACCCGGCGCCTGGGGTGATGGCGCCCTTGCCGCGCCCGATCGACGACAGCCCACTCGTGCCCACATACGCGCCATCGACGAACACCACGGCGCCGAGCGCCTTCAGGATCGGCAGGCGAAGCTCCGCACTGCCTTCGATCACGCTGCTGCCGCCAATCGGTCGCGTGAAGAGCTCACCGTTGGGAACCGCGCTGGCATCGCACGTGCCGGTGGAGATCGTCGCCTCGGTGCAGCCGACCGCGAGCAACGACGCACGTCGCGCCTGAAGCACCGTCGGGCCCAGCTCGTTCTCCGCGAATCCGCGCACCGATTGCATGCCGCCCGCATAGAACCGGGCACGCGGGTGGAGGATGCCGTCGCCCGTGCCGTCGATGCCGAGACTCGCACGATCGCTCGCGAGTGGACGGACGAATCCGCCCCGCGCGTGCAAGGCGAGCATCTTCCGCGGCTGCTCGATGTCCGCCACGACCTTCGTGGTGCCGAACGAGCGATAGTACGAGCCATCGGCCGCAATACGATTGTGCGCGAAGGTGGAGCCTGTCATGCTCGACGCATGCTCCGCGTCGACGACGGCAGTGTATCCCTTCGACGGATTCTCGAGATCGTCGGACCGATCGATCCACGCACTCGCACCCACCGGCGCGAGGCGTTGGCGCTTCAGCAATGCCGTGCGTGTTCCGGAGTCGCAGATCCCGTAGCCGGCACAGAAGTAGACGGCGGTGCCTTCCACGCGCGTCGTCTCCATGCGGTAGTTCAGGCCGACCGGAGTGCGCACGCCAAGCTCGCGCACCACGCCCACGCTTGCGCCCGCGTCTTCATCGATCACCACGTTTGCCACCGACCGGCGGCCAGCGAACGCGCTGACCGCGGCGGAGGTGCGCGGCCCGGCGATCCACGGCTGCGTGAGCGTTGCCGACGCCTGGTACGTTGGCCGAAGGAATCCCTGCGGATCGCCGGTGACCTCGCTCGGCACTCCACTGCGGAAGATCGCCCTTCCGCTGAGCTGCTCGCCGAGCAGGTTGCCGGCGGTTGCCCGCAACGAGAACCAGCGACCGGCGCCGAGGTTGTTGAAACGCGCCTCGGCGGCCGCTTGGCCGTATTCGATGGTGTTGAACCCTGCGGTCAGCGCAAGCTGGCGGGCGGGCGTTTCCGACACGGCCATCGTGAGCGTCTTGATGCTGTCGCCCGCGGCAGGCGTGATGACGATGGCGCGCGCGATCGCCGGCGACTGGAAGAGCCGGCGCTGGCTCTCCAGCACCGCATCGCGGGTGTAGAGGGAGCCCGGTGTGAGCAGGAGTCCACGCTGGAGTGTTGATGCGCCGAGGTAGGTGTTGCCCTCGAACTGCACCGAGCCCACGCGCGTGATCCAGCGTGGATCGATGTCGATGCGAACGGCGACGTTGTGCGACGCGTCGGGACGAGGAACCGTGGTGTCGATGCGGACGTCGGCGTAGCCCTTGTTCCAGACCGCGGTGCGGAGCCGGCTGAGCGTCGTGTCGAGGGCAATGAGGCTGAGCGGATCTCCCTGGACCAACGTGACCGCCTCATCCAGCTCGGCCGCGCTCAGCACCGTGGCACGCTGCGTCACCTGCAGGTTGCTGATGACCGTCGGCGTGCCCTCGACAATCCGGAACGCCACGGCGGTGCCGTGCTTCTGCGGCGTGAGCACCGTGTCCACCTGCGCCTCGCGGAACCCGCGCTGCCAGTAGTAGACGCGAAGCGCCGTGATGTCCTCACCGAGTGCGGCAGACGTCGTGCGGCGTCGGTCGACGATGAGCTGCGAGCGCACGACGGCGCACAATGGAATGAGGAAGGGCAGCCGGCATGGCGACGAACGCGTGAAGACGACGCGCTTGAGGTCATCCGCGGCAACATGCTTCGCCCCGGCAAACGTCACGGTGGTGACGGTGACGGAGTCGTGCAGGCCGCGTGGCGGTGCCGCTGCCTGCGCGTGAGCGAGGGCGGTCGAGGACGCAGTGAAGAACGCCGCGAGGAACAGGCGGTAGAG
>JBBQFW010000130.1:0-10265 GCA_038322445.1 Gemmatimonadales bacterium | reverse complement strand
ATCAAACCTACAGGGAGCCTTCGAACTGCTGGTGCGAAAAACCCACCAGCTACTCACGTGCGTTCTGAGAAATGATAGCTCGTCTCCATCTCGTCATTCCCGCGAACGCGGGAATCTATTCCAGATGCCTCGTCATTCCCGCGAACGCGGGAATCCATTCCAGATGTCTCGTCATTCCCGCGAACGCGGGAATCCATGTTGAAGCAATGCCCAGAATTGGATCCCCGCTTCCCGGGGATGACGAACAAGACGTGCAGGAGCGGTCGTGTGGTGGCCGTCTACGTCTCCCGTTGGGCTCGGCCATTTCAGGTACTTCGGCTGTACGCCGCACCTGGTACGTCTTTCAAGCTGTGCCCACAAAAAGAGCGGCGCCTTTCGGCGCCGCTCTCTCATCCAGAACCAGCTTTAACGGAGCGAGCCTGTCGCGTGGATCTTGGAATGTGTCCGTCCATATGCGAAGTAGAACACCAGTCCGATCGCCAGCCACACTGCGAGACGGATCCAGTTCAGCAGCCCGAGTCCGTAGATCATCGACCCACATACCACGATGCCGAGCGTTGCCACGACCGGAATGGCCGCCACGCGGAAGGCGCGGGGTAGTTCCGGTCGCTTGATACGCAGCATCCACACGCCCGCGCACACCAGGATGAAGGCGAACAGCGTCCCGATGCTCGTCATCTCGCCCACGATGTCGCCGGGGATGAATCCGCCGAAGATCGCCGTGAAGAAGAAGAACAGCATGTTGGACTTGTACGGCGTCTGGTACTTCGGGTGGAGATCCGAGAACACCTTCGGCACCAGGCCGTCGCGGCTCATCGAGTAGAACACGCGCGACTGGCCAAGGAGCATGACCAGGATGACCGACGAGAATCCCGCGAGGATGGCAATCGTCACGAACTTGCCGAGCCACGCGTAGCCTGTCATGTACTTCGCGATGGCGAACGTCACCGATGCTTCCTTCCCCGCCGTGCGGAAATCCTCCACCGTGGCCACGCCGCTCAGCACGTAGGAGAACAGCACGTAGAGAATCGTGCAGACCACCAATGATCCGAGGATGCCGATCGGCATGTCGCGACTCGGGTTCTTGGCTTCCTGCGCCGCCGTCGACACCGCATCGAATCCGATGAAGGCGAAGAAGACGACACCCGCCGCACCGAGGATCCCCATGATGCCGCCGAACTGGTGCGTCACGCCCTCGTGGGTCGTATACGTCGTCGCCGCCGGGATCATCGGTGTGTGGTTCACCGGGTTGATGAAGCCCCACCCGATGATGATCACCATGATGACGATGGCGACCTTCGTGATGACGATGAGGTTGTTCACCCACGCGGACTCCTGCGTGCCGCGGACCAGCAGCGCCGACATCAGGAAGAGGATGAAGATGGCCGGGATGTTCACGATGCCGTGCGTGCCCACGCCCTGCAGGGTCTCGAATGGCGAGTGGCACCATTGGTAGGGTATGTGCAACCCCACGTACTCGAGCACCTTGTTGAAGTACTCACTCCACGCGATGGCGACCGTGGCCGCACCCACCGCGTACTCGAGACACAGGTCCCATCCGATGATCCAGGCGACCAGCTCGCCCATCGTCACGTACGAATACGTGTACGCACTCCCGGCAATGGGGATGATCGACGCGAACTCGGCGTAGCAGAGCCCGGCAAACGCGCAGCCGACACCAGCCAGGATGAACGCATACACCACCGATGGTCCCGCCCGCTCCGCGATGGCGGCGGCAGTCCGCACGAACAGGCCCGCACCGATGATCGCGCCGATGCCGAGTGCGACCAGCGCGAACGAGCCGAGGGTTCGCTTCAGTCCCGCCTCGCCCGCTTCCTGGCTGTCCGCCATGAGGGCATCGATCGACTTCGTTCGGAATAGTGAACCGGCCACGCGTATCCCCCTGTGATTCTCGATTGGATGTCACTCACGCGACGTGCAGTCGGTCCGTCCGGACGCGATTGCATACAAAAATGTCGGCAGTTCGGCGGCGCCTGTCAACAATCAGTCCCCGACCTGCTCGCAACCACCCGCGACGGCGCTGATTTTCCCGGCGACGAACAACGTGTGATGTACGAGCGGGCCGAGCGCGCGTCAATCTCTCCGCGCGAATCGGCCCAATCCTACAAGCTGTAGTTCGGCGCTTCGCGCGTGATCGTCACATCGTGCGGGTGCGACTCGCGCAGGCCAGCCGCGGTGATGCGCACGAACGCCGTCTCGGTACGCAGCTCCTCGACGCTCCCGCACCCGACATAGCCCATGCCGCTCCGCAGCCCTCCGACCATCTGGAAGAGCACGTCGGCAACGGGTCCCTTGTAGGGGACGCGCCCCTCGATGCCCTCGGGGACCAGCTTCTTCGGCGACAGCTCGCCATCCTGGAAGTAGCGGTCCGCACTGCCGTCCTGCATGGCCGCAAGCGACCCCATGCCGCGCACCATCTTGAACCGTCGTCCCTCGAGCAGGAACGCCTCGCCCGGACTCTCCTCCGTACCGGCGAGCATCGAACCCATCATCACGCTGCACGCGCCGGCAGCCAGCGCCTTCACGAGATCGCCCGAATACTTGATGCCGCCATCGGCGATCACGGGGACGTCGCCCGCACCTTCCACCGCATCGAACACCGCGGTGAGCTGCGGAACGCCAACGCCCGTCACCACGCGCGTCGTGCAGATCGACCCCGGGCCCACACCCACCTTCACCGCGTCGACGCCGCGCTCGACGAGCGCGCGCGCACCCTCGCGCGTGGCCACGTTGCCGACGACGAGCTGCACGTCCGGGAAGGCCTGCCGCACGCTCGACGTCGCCTGAAGCACGAGGTCCGCATGTCCGTGGGCCGTGTCGATGATGAGCGCGTCGACACCCGCATCGATGAGCGCCTTCGCGCGCGTGAGGAAGTCACCACCTGCCCCGATCGCCGCAGCCACGCGCAGGCGGCCATGCTGATCCTTGTTGGCGCCAGGATACTGGCGGCGCTTGTGGATGTCCTTGACCGTGATGAGCCCTTCCAGCCGACGCTCGCTGTCGATCACCGGCAGCTTCTCCACGCGATGCTTGGCGAGAATCCGCTCCGCTTCATCCAGCGTCGTTCCCAACGGCGCCGTCACGAGTCCGTCCTTCGTCATCGCCTCCGCCACGGGACGGTCGAGGCTCCGCTCGAACTGGAGGTCGCGATTGGTGATGATGCCCACGAGCCGGCGCTCGGAATCGACGATCGGGACACCGGACACCTTGAACCGCGACATCAGGTTCGCCGCCTCGCGCAGCGTCGCCGTGTCGGGAAGAGTGTACGGATTGATGATCATCCCGCTCTCGCTGCGCTTCACGATGTCGACCTGTGCCGCCTGCCGATCGATCGACATGTTCTTGTGCAGCACCCCGATCCCACCCGCGCGCGCCATCGCGATCGCCATCTCGGCTTCCGTCACCGTGTCCATGGCCGCCGAGACGAGCGGGACGTTCAGCTCGATCTTGCGGGTGAACCACGAGCGCGTCGACACATCCTTCGGATGCGTGAGCGAATGCCGTGGTGCGAGGAGGACGTCGTCGAATGTGAGCGCCACGTCCTCACGAACGCGCGATGCGCCATTCACGGGCCCTATGCGCGACGGCCCGCTCTCAGTGGTCTGAGTCGCGGGCCGTGTGGACTTCGTTTCGGAGCGGATTGTGGTCGCCATGGCGAAACGTAACAGCGACCCCCCGTCACCTCAAGCCTCAGGGCACCGCCCCCGGCCTGGGAAAGCGCTCCGCGCGCATGGCGGCCTGATAGGCAAAGGTCGCCAGCATCACCGACGCGCGCTTGAGGTCCTCGGGGTTCACGCGCTCGTAGAAGTCCATGTTCGTATGGTGCATGCGCGTGTCGTACTCCGTGTAGTCCTGGATCGTGTTGAACGCAGGCAACCCCAGCGCCGTGAACGAGAGGTGATCCGTATTGCCGATCTTTTCCATGATGTTGCGCCGGCCACCCAGGTCGGTGAGCGGCGCGAGCCACTCGTCCAGCACCGCCTTGGCTGCCGCGCTTCCCTCCGCGTACCAGCCATAGATGGGGCCCGTACCAGGATCGTTGTTCAGGTAGATCGACAACTTCTCGCGATTCGCCGCATTCGCATCGCCGCCGTAGTGCTGCTGGACATAGGCCTTCGAGCCGAGCAACCCCTCCTCTTCCCCGCCCCAGATGGCGGCGCGAATGGTTCGGCGGGGGGCGACACCGGATGCCTTCAGGATCCGCATGGCCTCGATGAGCTCCGCCACGGCGTCGGCGTTGTCGCTCGCCCCGGTGGCCGAGTGCCACGAGTCGATGTGTGCGCCAAGGAGAACCACCTCGTCGCCGATGCGCGGGTCGGCGCCGGGAATCTCCGCAATGACGTTGTAGCCATTGGTATCCGCCGCGTAATAGCGGCTCTGCACGTTGGCGCGGAGCTTCACCGGGGAACCGGCCTGCATGGCCCGCACGAGCATGTTGTACTGCTCCGCGGCGACGATCACCGACGGCACCGAGTTGGCCGCCGTGCTTGCGCGATTCCCGAGCACGAACATGGTGCCTTCGGAGCCCTCGCTCGGCCGCAACACCATGCCAACGCCGAGGTCGCGGAGCGCCGACTGAAATCCCGCGCGCGGTAGCGGCCCGGCAGCCACGTTCGCTCTCGGCGCCCCAATCGCAACGGACTCCACGTGCTCGGTGGGCTGAAGGCGGTCCTTCGTGATGAAGACGTCCTGTGGCTTCGTGGCGAGAACAATCGCACCCCTGAGATCGTTCGTCCTTGCCCTCACCGCGTCGGCATTGGCGAGATCGCCGATGTAGACCGGCCGTGCCGTGATCTCACCCGGCGTGGACGGACTCCACGCCTCGGGAAACGCGATGAGCGGGAAATAGCGCGGCTCCACCATCTCCAGGGTGAATTTCTCGAGCGTCCAACCCCTGCCGTACGGCCAACTCTCCTCGTGGACGCTGGACAGGCCGAAGGATTTCAGCTTATCAGCCGACCAGTCGACGGACGCCTTGAACGCGGGACTGCCAGTCAGCCGGGGGCCAATGACGTTGGTGAGGTGGTCGAAGTACTCGAGGGCGTGGGAATTGGTCAGGCCCTCGTTCCTGATCCGGGTGAGATCGGACTGGGCCTCGACTCGAGGAACGAGGAGGGCAGATATGGTCAGGACAATGGAGAGGCGCATGAACGAAGCTACCGCGATCGTGCACTCTCGGTAACTGAAGCTCACGGGAGCTCGCAGCCGCCCATGCCTTCCAGACTGCGGCCTCGTCGAGTGGGGTTCGCGTTCCTTCTCCTCGCCTCGGACACGCTTCCGCAAGCCGATGAGCATTCGCCTCACTTCGACCGCGGCTCCCGAAAGCTCGTGATGTTCCTCCCCCGCAACCTCGCCAGCGTCGAAGCCGCGCTGGAGATGGCTATCACCTTCGGTGACGGAGCCGACCGCGATCGAAAGAAAGTGCGCGAAATCCGCGTCAGTACCTCGCCCGCGGCCCTCGGCGATATTCGCCGGGACAGAGTCAGCAGCTCGTTCGAGCTGGCGGGCTAGCGCCGGTTTCCGGCGGGACATTCGTTTGGACAGCTGGTCAGCGCGCAGGGATAGCGCGTGCGCCTTTTGCCAGACCATGAGCTTTCGGAAATCGGTCATGACCGAGTATGGACACCACCATGTGCGATTGCGGCATCATCGCATTGCAGCGTGGCGCAAAGCGCACGCCACGAACGTCAGCTGGAGCTCGAGCGGCGAGCACGGAGCTAATGGCGAGCGACGAGCTTGAGCGCAAGCAAGGAGCTCGAGCTGCGAGCCTGAGCTACGAGCTTGAGCTTTGAGCTTGAGCGTTGAGCGCGGGTTTGAGCTCGGTGCTCAGGCTCGCGCTTCAGCTCGAAGCTCGAGCTCGCAGTTGGCTTCTTGCTCGCCGCTCGGCTTTTCTCCTACCGGCCTATCATCCGAAGCCGCTTGCGTATCGACTTCGGCAGGAAGAAGGCAGCCGCCGCCAGCGCCTCCCGAAGATTCAGATCCGCAAGATCCTCCATCGCCCCGGTCCAATGCGCCGCCAGCACCGGCCGCCCCGCATTCGAGATCAACCGCTGAAGTGCGAGTATGAGGATGAAGACGTCATCCACTTCCCCGATGAACGGAATGAAATCCGGGATGAAGTCGATTGGCATGACGATGTAGGCAATCGCGCCGGCGACCAGCAGTTTGTCCACCGCCGCAACCCGACGATCGGTGAGCAGGCCACCGAGCAGCCGCAGGTAGGCGGGCAACTGCTTCATGTAATAGAGAACCGTGCGCTTCGCGCCCGTGCGCGGACGGACCGGAATTTCCTCCTCGACGGTCCGGGCGCGTGAACGCGTGGCGGATGCACTCGCGCCCGCGCGAGTGCGCCGGGCTTCCCCTTTCGTGGTGGAACTCACGCGTTTGCTCCCTTCCGTGGGTTAGTTGCCCGCGCCCGACCCGGTGCCCGGCGTGGTCGTGTTGCTCCCGGCAGAGCCGGGCGAGGTCCCGCTAGTCGCACCAGTCGTGCCGCTCCCCGTCGAGGTCGCCGCGCTCGTCGCCGCATCGACCACACGATTGGTTGCCGACATCAGGTCATTCGCCACCGACTTGCCCGCCGCCGCCGCGCCATTCAGCACCCCGACCGCCTTGTTCATGAACCCCATCGTCTCGGCGATCGTGGTGGCGCTCACCTTGCCAGCACGCAGGCGCTCCTCGACCGCATCCGCAAAGCGCAGCAGCGGATTCGTCGCCGCAGCGCCCGCACTCGCCGTCGCGGCGCGCTCGGCATACTTCGACTCGAGGAACTCGACGTAGTCGAGCACCTGGTATCCGCGCTCGTCGGACAGGGTCTCGAGCTTCTGGAGCATCTTGTCGCGCAAGTATGCGTTCATGGCCAGCCGTGGTAGAGAATCCAAATACAAGTCGCGGCGCCGTGCGCCGGGCGATCCTGCTCTCCCTAAGTCATAACGGGTTCACTGACACCCGTGAAGGCTCAGCCGGTCCAGCGCGTCCGCTTGCCGCGTGCGTCGATGTGCAGGTACGGCGACGGATATCGCCGGCTGATGTACATGCCGAGTCCACCGACCAGCTCGGGATGCCTGTCCTCGACGCGATCGACGGCCAGCATCACGAGGAGTTCGTCTATCATCGTGATCTTGCCGTCGCCGTCAACATCGATGGCCACATCCGCCGCATCGCCGTACTGGTGCCGGCTGTCCGAACCTGCGCGGCGTACGTGGGCGTTGTGCGACGGCGAACGGAACCCGGAGTGCACATCCACCTCCAGGTTGGCTCGCGCATGGCCACCGAGATCGGCGAACACCAGCTCGAGCTTGTCGAGCAGGCGCGGGTTCAGCACCACGTACTTCGGCCAGACGTCAGCCTGGTCGTCATGCGTCACAAAGTCTGCGAGGCGGAGGTGCTTCGTGACCTGGAGGTTGAGGTTCTGGGGCAGCACCTCGAGGAAGCCCTCCGGACGCTCGTGATCGTGGCGGCCGAAGCGCTCGGCGACGTAGGTGCCGATGCGGTACCCGTGCAACTGGCCCGCGACCTTCTCCTCGAAGGGCACCAGCACGGCGAGGGTCGGCTCCGGAAGGATCTGTCGCTCGGTGCCGTGCAGGACCGCCAGGTGGTAGAAGCCAGCCGCCATCGGCGCGATCAGTGCCGACTCGCCCAGTAGGCGCGGCGGAACGCGGACGCTCGAATCCGTGCTGCCGACCCACTGGTAGCGCAGCGAGTCCGTGACGTTGGTCAGGTTGATCGGGAAGACGACCGACCCACCCGGCAACGCGAAACGCAGGTTCACGTTACCGCTGACCCCGAAGGCATCAGCGGCCGCGGTCGCGCCAATCGTGGGGCGGGGGGACGTGAGCGGCAGAAACACGGACAGAGCGCCCGATGCTGCGGGTCGAGTGAGCTGGACGACGCCGATGGTCGCAATGCACGCGAGAAGGGCGGTACCGATTCCGGACAACACTCGCGCTCGAGCAAATTCGATCAAGACGTTTCCTGGATCTCGAAGGTTGGACGGTCGCATCCGCGGACGCGACAGCTCGCCTGGGGGCACATGGAGGTATCGGCTGCTGCCCCGCTTTGCGGGAGCGCCCCATTGCTCCGGGTGGACCAACGATGGAGCGGCGCTTAGGCGGTTGGATCGCCACCGTGGAATCTAATCGGCGAGGCGTGGTCAATCACCTTTTTGACGCAAAGATTTCGGGTTGTCGAGCGCCCGAATGTGTGATGTAAGTTGCTGCAGTTCCTAAGGTTGAGGCGGCTAGTAGATGTACACGGGTGTGCCTACTTCGACCATGTCGTAAAGCTTGTCGATGTCGGCATTCAACAACCGCACACAGCCGTGACTCGCCGACTTGCCGATGCTTTCTGGCGCGTCTGTCCCGTGGATGCCGTACCCGTTGCCCATTTCCAGGCGGTGCGTGCCAAGCACGCCCATGTACTTCCGCTGGTTGGTGCCGTACGGCGGAATGACGATGTTCCCGCCGGCAATGATTTCGTGTCCTTCCTTCGCAGCGCCAACGGCCTCCTGATGACCGTCGGCGAACGTCTTCACCACGTCGGTGCCGTTGACGCTGATCTCCGATCCGTCGTTTGCCGCGATGGTTTGTCCCCTCTCCAAGCGCACAATCCCCAGGCCGCGCTTCCGCGCCTGCTCCACGAAGTGCCAATCCGGGGGCACCCAGGCCGGATCCGCCCCCTTCGCCTGGATGACGAGGCGTCCGCGCGGCGTCTCGAATTTCCACTGCCCGTTGCCGCTCCCGTCGAGCACCCGGCCACTGCCCGTCGCGACGGGCGCGGTGAAGAGCACCGAGTCGCGCTGCTTGTACCACAGGCGATGGTCCTCGATGCTGACGACGATGTAGGGCTTGCTGCTCTTCGTTGGATCCGCCCCCACGCCCACGTGCGCAACGCTATCCTCGAGCGCGCCGCTCGCCTTGCGCACCTCGTCGAGCAACTGGAGGTTGTCGTTGAAGACCATGCGGTTCACGTCGCGCGCGTGGCGCACGAGGGCCGTGCGCGCAAACAGCGCCGTACTGGCGGCCATGATCAGGAGCACGCCGCCGACAAGACCCCACGCGAGCATCCCGCCACGAAGAAAGAACTTCCGTGCACCCATGCGCTCTCCGACGGTCAGTACAGGTAGACTGCTACACCGGGCCGGAGATTCGGTGCAATGGCCTTGAGATCGGACGCCCGCGCGCGAATGGCGCCGGGCAAGACGTACGTCGAGTCGTTCAACGGACCGACGCTCGGGAGCGAGTAGATCACGGTGCCGCCTTCGAGCAGGACGGCCGCGGGGCCAAGCGCGCCCTTCAGGCGCAACTCACCCACGGGAATGCCCCGGTCGCCGTAGACCCACTGCGGCAGTTCCGACACCGTCGACTCATCGATCACGCGCTCCACGAGCCGCTTGCCGCGTGGCGCTGCAATGTGGAGCGTGTCGGCGCCGGTGCCGACCCGTCGCTCCGGGCCAACGGTGATGGGCATCTCGCGCAGCAGCGCGCCGTCGCGCTGGAAGTACATGACGCTGCTGTCGAGCGAAATGGAGAGGTGCAGTGCGTCGTCGACCTTTGCCTGCCGCTTGAACATCTCCACCATCACCTTGAGCCGATTCTCGTTCTGCGACAGCACGGCATCGGTGCGGTTGCGCTCGACCTCGGACATCGAGGCGCGCAATTGCCGCGTTTCGCGCTGGTACCGCAGGTACTTGCGGCCCAGCCATGCATCGGCACCGAGCAGGACGACGAGGGCAATCGTCATGGTGGCCACAATGCCCGGGTAGCTGTGGCGGAATTCCCGCCACCCAAGGCGACGGCGGTCCGTCCGTTCGCGCGCATTGTCGCGGCGGCGTCCGGGATCCCACTCTGGTGGAAGACTGGGGGGCGTCGTCATGTCAGGTCGTCAAGGATCGGACTGCGCTCGTGCATCAAGCCGGCGAAAGTGGGAGGTGTTCGTCGTTCGGGCGAGACAGGAGTGTTTGTCATACCCCGCGGACATCAGAGTGCTCGATTCGAGTGAACCTGGATCTCCGTCTGGCGAATGAGCGCAGTCGCTCAACCCTTGGCAAACTGAATGCCGAACCCAGCCGTGCCGTAGTCGGGTACGGCACGTCCGGGTAGATTTAGCGTCCTTCGCGGTTCCCTTCCCCTTCAGGAATTCTCTGCATGAGCCCTGCTTCCCGACCTGCGCCGGTCGTCCTTCTCGTACTCGACGGCTGGGGATATCGCGCCGAGAAGGAGGGGAACGCGATTGCGATGGCGAACGTC
>JBBQFW010000129.1:0-10327 GCA_038322445.1 Gemmatimonadales bacterium | reverse complement strand
CCGGCGGGCTACGAGAGCCCGTGGGGGCGCGTGCAGTTCGCGCTCATCTACGACACGCTCCGCACGCCGGCGCCGCCGCGGAGCGTTGCCGAGCTCGCGGTGTGGATTCGCGCGCATCCGGGACGGTTCACGTTCGATCAGGAATTCACCGGGACGACGTTCCAGAAAGTTCTCCTTTACGCGTTGAATGGCGGCGTCTCGCGGTTTCAGGGAGGCTTCGATTCCACGCGCTATGCGGGCGCCCGCGATCGCGTGTTCGTGTGGCTCGATTCACTCCGTCCCTTCTTCTGGCGACACGGCGAGACCTTTCCGCCGAACGTGGCGGCAATGCATCGATTGTTCGCCAACGACGAGATCGACTTCTCGATGTCCAACAACCAGAACGACGTGATCTCGAAGGCGGAACACGGCGTGCTCGCGGGCACCGCGCGACCGTTGTTGCTGCGCGACGGCACGATCGCCAACGCGCAC
Organism: Gemmatimonadales bacterium; assembly: GCA_038322445.1. GTDB lineage: Bacteria > Gemmatimonadota > Gemmatimonadetes > Gemmatimonadales > Gemmatimonadaceae > AG11. The sequence goes on along the minus strand of JBBQFW010000129.1, from coordinate 9,856 downwards.
TACGTCGGCATCCCATTCAACGCGCCCAACGCGGCCGGAGCGATGGTCGTTGCCGATTTCCTCCTCTCCCCCAGCGCGCAACTCGAGAAACAGCGCCCCCAGGTCTGGGCCGACGGCACGGTGCTCGACATGACACGGCTGCCAGGGCCGGCGCGCGCACGATTCACCCTGCTCGGTACGGACCCGCGTGAGTTGCCGCTCGATTCACTCGCACGCTACGCGGTCCCGGAGGTCTCGCCGCGGTACCATGAACGCCTCGCCGCCGACTGGCGCGCTCATGCCGCTGGTCACCTCACCGGACGCGTTGCGCCGTGAGTGCGCACGTACCGCGCGCAGCCCACGCAGCAAACCGCCGTCGAGGCGAGGTCGCTGGATTGCTGGGCGCGGCACTGCTTGCGGCGCCCGTGCTCGCCGGACTCACCTACGCAGCTGGGGCCAGTCTCGGAGTACTCGGCGCCGGCCACACCAGCCACGCGTCGGTCGTGCGAGTCGCCCGGGTGCTCGCGGAGCGGGCTACGTGGGAGAGCCTGCTATGGACGCTGTGGGTTTCCGCCTCCGCGACCGCGCTCGCGCTCATCGGGGCGGTCGTTGTCGCCGTCGCATTCCAGAGCAACTCCCGCAGCGATCGCGTCGGTCGGGCGCTCGCCGCGCTTCCGCTTCCGATACCGCACCTCGTGGCTGGCGTGCTCGGGGTCTGGCTTCTTGGACAGAGCGGCATGATGGCACGCCTCGCCTTTGCGCTCGGACTCATCGCGCACCCGGCGCAGATGCCGCCGCTCATCTATGACCGGCTCGGGGTAGGGCTTGTCCTGATGCTCGCGTGGAAGGAGATGGCCTTCCTGGCCATTGTGTCGAGCGCGCTGCTCGTCACGCGCGGCGCGGCGGCCGAGGAAGCCGCACGAACGCTCGGGGCATCGCCATTGGAGACCTTTCGCCGCGTCACCTGGCCGTTGCTCTGGCGCGGGCTCGCGCCTGCCGTGGTTGCCGTCTTCGTGTTCGTCGCCGGGAACTACGAGGTGGCCGCGCTGCTTGCGCCGAGCGACCCGCTCGCGCTGCCGTTGCTCGTCGTCCAGCGCGCGACCGATCCCGATCTCGCGAGACACGGGGATGCGTACGTGGTGTCCGTCCTGTTGCTCGTCATCGCGAGTGCAGCCGTGGCAGTCCATGAATGGGTGCGGGCGCGCTGGGAGCCATTCGTTCCGTGACGGCAGCCCCACTCCTGGCGCGCGGTGCGGTCGGGCGCACGTGGCGGATGATGCTGCTCGCGATCCTCACGCTGTCGTCGATTGGCCCGATGCTGCTGCTCGCCGTGTGGTCCGTGAGCGGCGCATGGTTCTTTCCCGCGCTAAAGCCACGCACCGTGACGCTCGCGGCGTGGCGTTCAGCGGTGAGCGACCATGCACTCATCTCGGCGCTCGGCACGAGCGCGGTCCTCGCGATCGGCACGGCCATCCTCGCGTGCGTCGTGGCGGTGCCGTTCGGTCAGCAGTTGGCCCGGCTCGCGGGCTGGCGGCGGTATGTGGGCGCGGCGGCGGCGTTCCTGCCGGTGGCGGCGCCGCCGCTCGCCCTGGGCACCGGGCTACAGGTGGCGGCGCTTGCGGCCGGTCTCGGAGGAACGGTGCTGGGCGTGCTCCTCGCGCACCTCGTGCCGGCCGTTGGCTATCTGTCGCTTCTCTTCCTCGGCACCTTCACGCTACTCGACGCCCGGCCGGCTGAAGCGGCGCGAACGCTCGGCGCGTCCCAATGGCAGGTATGGTGGCGCGTGACGCTGCCGCAGTTGCGTCAGCCCATCGCCGAGGCAGTGGCGATCGGCTTTCTCGTATCGTGGACGCAATTCGCGCTCACACTCGTCGTGGGGGCGGGCGCCGTTCGCACCATCCCCCTGGAAGTGTACGCCTACGTGCAAGCGGGCGAGGACCGCATGGCCGCTGTTGGTGCGCTGCTTCTCATCCTGCCGCCAGTGCTGGCGCTCGCCTCGCTGCGGTGGGCCGCACTCCGCACAGCGGTACTGCCGGCGTGAAGAGCGACCACGGAGCTCTGGCGCCGAACGACGAACGACTCGTTGTTGAAGGTCTCACCGTTCCATTCGGGGCCGGCCCCGGGCTCACGGATGTGGACCTCGCTGTTGCCGCAGGCACACGGCTCGCAGTTGTCGGTCCGTCGGGAGTGGGCAAGACGACGTTGCTTCGTGCGATCGCCGGTCTCGCGCCCATCACAGCAGGGCGTGTCGTGGTGGCGGGCCGCGACGTTACTGCCCTTCGTCCCGAGCAACGCGACGTCGTCTATCTGCACCAGACGCCGGTCCTGTTCGAGCACCTGTCCGTGGGCGAGAACGTCGCGTTTCCGCTGCGGATACGCCGCACGCCCGATGACGTGGTCCCCGCCCGCGTGTCGGCGGCACTCGAGGCAGTACGACTCGGCGGACTGGAACGCCGTGCACCTCACGCGCTCAGCGGAGGGCAGCGACATCGCGTGGCACTTGCCCGCGCCATCGCCGCGAGTCCCGCCGTTCTCCTGCTCGACGAACCCCTCTCAGCGCTCGACCCTGAGCTACGTGATGAGGTACGCGCCGCGATCGTCGCCGCCCAGGAAGAGTCCGGCGCCGCAATGGCGCTCGTCACCCACGACCTTGACGACGCCGGCATGCTCGCCGACGACGTTGCGGTGTTGCTTGACGGCCGCATCGCGCAGCGGACAACACCGCGAGACCTGTTCGAGCATCCGGCGTCGGCCGCCGTGGCGCGCCTGCTCGGCGTGTATCAGATGCTTGCCGGGTCTGTGCGCGCAGACGGCGCCGTGGAGTGTGCACTGGGCATCGTTGCCGTGAAAACACCACTGCGGTCGGGCGCGGCGATCGTGGCATTCCGTGCGGAGGCGTTGCGCGTGGCGCACGGTGAAGAAAGTGCGTGCATGGCGCAGGCACATGTCGTCGCCGTGCGGCAGCGTCCTCATGGCGCCACGCTCGTGCTCCAACTCGAGAGTGCCCCGCAGGCTCCGCCGCTTGAAGTGCCCCTCGCACCATTCGCGACGGCAATGCCCAACGGCCGGGTCGGCGTTGTGCTCGATCCACGCGGTGCACGCGTTTTCCCCGCCTGACCCGCGACGATGCTCGATCTCCTGCTTCGGCCCGTCAAGGAGCGACTCCTCCTGCCACTCGCCCGGGCGCTCCCCGCTCGCGTAACGCCGATGATGGTGACGCTCGCTGGGTTCCTCCTTGGTATTGGCGCGGCCGTGTTTGCCGCACACCCGGCACTCGGCCTGGCGCTTGGATGCTGGCTCGCCAATCGCCTGCTTGACGGATTCGATGGCACGCTCGCGCGTGCGCAGCACGCGCAGAGCGACATCGGCGGCTACGCGGACCTGCTGCTTGACTTCATCGTGTATGCGGCGATCCCCGTGGGCCTCGTGCTCGGTACACCGAGCGCCGAGCGCGCCTCGCTCACGCTCGCCGCGCTCGTCCTCGTCGGCAGCTTCTACGTCAACGCGGCATCGTGGATGTACCTCTCGGCGCTGCTCGAGCGGCGCGGGACGGGCGCTCGCGTGCGCGGGGAACTCACGTCGGTCACCATGCCTCTGGGGATCATTGGCGGTACGGAGACGATCGTCTTCTACACGCTCTTCTTCCTCTGGCCGGCGCACCTCGTTGCGCTCGACCTGCTCATGGCGGCGCTGGTCGGCCTCACCGTCGTGCAGCGGTTCGTGTGGGCAATGCGACATCTGGCTGATTGACGGAAAACACCGCGGCGGCGCAGTGCGGCCATCCATCGTGCGCGGGGAACGTCGTCACCGCCCGCCACCCATCGCGTCGCTGAGCCACCCGCCATCGAAGCCCGCCGCGCGCAAGCCATCGACGACGTACGGACACGCCCGCATCAGTTTCCAGACGAATTCGCTGCGATGATTCTCGATCATCAGCACCACCGGTCCCTGGTCGATGGCGTAGTAGCCCTGTGAGACCCAGCCCTTCTTCTCGTCGTCGCGCTCCATGAAGGTCTCGTTGTAGCTGCACTTGTAGCCGAGTGCCCCGGTGATCTCCGGATGCGTCCGTTCGATCTCGTCGAGCGCTGGCAACACGATCTCGGGAGCGAACGGCAGCGAGGCCACGACCGCCCACGGGGACAGCGTCCCGTCGTCAGGCCCATATGGAACGCCGCGCGCACGATATGCCCAGAAGCGGCGCGACGATCCCTCCACCGTGCGGTGTGCGGGGCCAGGACCGTCGCTGGCGGTGATGCCCCACGCATTCGCACCGTATCCGGAGTAGCGACGCGGATTGCGGATGGCGTATTCGCGCTGGATGTAGGTGGCGCGACGGCTGTTCTCGAAGTAGTCGATGCCCTTCGTGCGCATGTACTCGTCGCGGATGCCGCGGAAGTCGATCCACACATGGCTCAACTGATGGATGAACAGCGGGCCGCCAAAGAGATGCTCGCGCCCGTATAGCCGCTTCCATCGGTAGGACCTCGTCCACGCGTCATACCCGCGTCGGTCGATCGGATGCGTGGGCGAGCCGAGGGCGAGCACGTAGAGAAAGAGGGCTTCGTTGTAGCCCGTCCAGCCGTAGCGCAGAAAGCCGCGCTCGGGCGTCCATCCCATCGACACGGTATCGCCGCCGGCACACGCCCACGCCCAGTCTGCGCGGCGATAGAGGGCCTCACCGAGCCGGCGGAGCTCCCGTTCTTCCGCCGTGTCCCGATCGAAATACGCGATGGCGACGAGAATGCCCGCGAAGAGAATCGCGGAATCGATGGTGGACAGCTCGCTCCGCGGCGCACGACGGCCGCTCTCCATATCGAGAAAGTGATAGTAGAAGCCGCGGTATCCTGTGGCAGCGCGCGCTTCGCTCTGGTCGCTGTCCATGAAGAAGCGGAGTATCACGAGCACGCGGGTCACGGCGTGTTCGCGCGACACGTATCCGCGCTCGGCGGCCACGGCGTAGCACGCCAGGGCGTGTCCCGAGCCTGCGACGGACGCCGGTGCGTCCAGCTTCGTGCTGTCCGGCACGAGACCGTTGGATGGATTCATCCCGCGGTCGAAATACCCGAACGTCAGTCGCTCGATGTTCTCGAGCATCGCTGCCGACAGCTCAGTGTGTGGAACGGGGCTCGCGATACCTTCGGCGCTCACGCCGTCCCCCGGAGCGTATTCCGCTCGTGCATTTCCCAGTGATCGACGCCGCCGATCCACTTGCGAACGTACCCACGCGGCGCGGACGGGCCGTTGCATTCGGTCTCGTTGCACACCAGTGGGTGGGCATAATTGGTCTTCAACGCGGTGTCACTCAGCACGATAGGGAGGAGTTCGGCATTCACGCGAGGGAGCTTCCGCGGCGAGCGGAGGCGTCTCGGCGCTTCCAACCGTCAGGACCGGTTGGCCGACAGCGGCGGAGCTGGGTTCAGGAATGGGCGGTAATGGCGGAACGCGTTGCAGGCGCTCCACATTGAACTCGACCGGATGACGAACATTCCCGGTGCGCAGCTCGAGCAGGCCAAGCCCCAGCACCGAGCGCGCATCGAGGGGATGCTCGCGATGCGCCGTGACATGATGCGCACGTGACCACGCCTTTCATATCTCACTGAGGACCGACTGATGCCGCGAGCGACCTGGAACGGTGCCATAATCGCCGAGAGCGAGGATGTGGTAGTGGTGGAGGGCAACACCTACTTCCCCAGGGACTCGGTGCACCCGGAACTGCTGGCGCCGAGCAATCACACGAGCGTCTGTCCGTGGAAAGGGAAGGCGAGCTACCACGCGGTGGTGGTGGATGGCCAGCGCAATCCCGACGCTGCCTGGGAGTACCGCGATCCGAAGCCCGAGGCCGCGGCGGTCCGGGGCCGCATCGCCTTCTGGCGCGGCGTGCGGATAGAGCCATGAGGCCTCAGCGGGTCCAGCGTCGTCATCACGGGCGCGAGCTCCACAATCCCATCCGGTGCTGACAGCAGCACCGGCATATGCCCGTCCCCAAGCGGGCGCTGCGCTACATCGCCGGGAGCCCACCTGCCCCGATCGGCGGAGGTAGCATCACCTTCGACTGCGCGCGCAGCACCAGCTCCTGTAACTGTGGACGTTCGCGGAGCGCCGCGAAGGCGGGATCGAAGCGGATCTGGTTCGCGTCGGACCAGCACCGCGAAATGGCATGCTCCAGCGCGTCCATGGCGGCGGCGTCATCACCGAGCGTCGCATGTGTCGCTGCGATGTCGTACCAGACGTCAGCGTCCGTCGCGCCGAAGAGCTGGGCCCACACGAAGCGGTTGCGGTCCTGGAACAACGTGAGTGCCGCCTCGAGCTCGTGTCCGGCACCAACGATGTCGCCGCGACACGCGCAGACGCGCGCGATGCCGCAACGCGCGCGCACCCAGTGCGCGCCGATTCCCACACGATGCGAATGGATGTCCGCCAACTCGATCGCGGCGGCGAAGGCGTGTTCGGCGGCGTCGAGATTGCCGGCGCGCTCCTCGACGCCACCCTCGACGACGCGGGCATAGGCCGTCATGATCTCGCTGTAGACGTGATCCATGGCGGGATAGCGCTCGAGCGCCCACGCCAGCAGGTCGCGCGCGCGGTCGGGCTCATCCGAGTTGAGGAAGAGTGACGCACGCTGCACCGCCGCGCCGATGAACAGCAGGCCCTGACCCGCGCGTTCCACCACCATCGCCTCGTCCAGCAGCGGGGCGGCGTGCGAGTACTGTCCTCGCAGGATGTACACGGCGGCGGCGCTCATCGCGGGCGGATGGAACGCGGCATTGATCGCACGCGCGCGCAGCAGCGGAGGAATGGCCCGCGCAAAGTCGGCCGGCGTCTCCGTCCCCACCGCACGCATGCTGAGGATGGTGCCGAGGATGAACCACGCCATCGGGCCGCCGGGATCGTGCTCGATGGCCTTGCGCGCCGTCGTCACCGCCTCGTTGTACTTCCCCTGCCGCAGGTACATGTACGCCAGATACGGGTACGGCTCACCGAGCGAGGGATCGAGCGCCATCGCACGCTGCAGTGCCGCGACACCCTGATCCAGGTCTTCCTGTCGTCCGAACGCGATGTACTTCGGCATCAACAGGCTGCCGAGTCCCGCCCATGCGAGCGCGTAGGCGGGATCGATCTGCACGGCGGCGCCAAAGTGCTCGCCCGCCTGTCGCATGCTCTCCCTGCCGAACTGCTGGAAGGCGCGCTTTCCCTTGGCATAGTGCTCGTATGCCGTGAGCTGCGTGGTCTCCGGTCGCGCGATGCCTTCCAGCTCGCTGTGCGTCAGGCGAATCTGGAGGACGCTCGCCAGCGAGGTCACGATCCTGTCCTGGAGTGCAAACACATCGTCGAGGGCGCCATCGATCTTCTCGGCGCTCACGCTCTCGCGGGAGTTCGTGTCGCCGAAGTGCGCCGTCAGGCGGATCCGTTCGCCAGCACGCTGGAATCCACCCCACACGACCCACTGTGCACCGGCGACTCGGCCGATCTCCAGCGCGTTCTCGAGCGTGACCGGGCCCATGGGTGCACCAGCGAGCATGCGTTTCCGCGTCATCGTGTCGGCGCCGACGACGCGAATGCCGTGGATCTTCTGCAGGTCCACGCCGATCGTTTCGGCAATGCCGCTGGAGAGCCAGTCGATGTCTGCCGAGCCACTGATGTTCGTGAAGTCGAGGACGATCACCTTGCGGCGCGTGTCGTTGTCCTTCTGCCGGGCGAGTAATCGTTCATCGCTCGTGGTGCGGGCGCGCAACTCGACCATCGCGGCCTCGAGCGCCAGCGCGAAGTCGCGAATGTTCGCGAAGCGCTCGTCCGGGTCCTTCGACAGTGCCTGTGCGACCGCCTTCGCCACGCCTGGCGGCAGCATCTCCCGCGCGCCCGTGAGCTGCGGCGCCAGGATGGTGATGTGCTTGCTGATGAGCGCCATCGTGTTGTGCGCAACGAACGGTGGCACTCCCGCGAGCATCTCGTAGCAGACGCAGGCGAGCGAGTACTGGTCGCTGCGGCCGTCGATGACCTCGTCGCCACACGCCTGCTCGGGGCTCATGTACGCCGGCGTGCCGAGCGTGCTGCCGAGTGCCGTGAGGGTTTCTCGCCGCGTCTCGATGGCGGCGTTGACGCGCGCCACGCCGAAGTCGGCGAGCAGCGCCTGTCCGTGCGCGACGAGCAGGTTCTCCGGCTTCACGTCGCGATGCACCACGCCGTGCTCGTGCGCATAGCCCAGTGCGTCGGCCACCTGGCGGATGATGCCTACCGTTTCAGCGAGACCGAGCGTGTGGTCCGCGTCGAGGCGGTCGCGAAGCGATCCGCCTTCGACCATTGGCATGACGAAATACAGGAGGCCGTCCGTGCTGCCAGAGTCGTAGAGCGGCAGGATGTGCGGATGTTGGAGACGCGCCACCAGCATGATCTCGCGCGCGAACCGCTCGGCGCCGATGGCCGCCGAGTAGTCGGGATGCAGCACCTTGAGTGCGACGGGCCGGTCGTGCTTGAGGTCGTGCGCGAGGTACACGGTCGCCATGCCGCCGCGGCCGATCTCGCGGCCGACACGGTACTGCTCCCGCAGGCCACGCCCGATGCTCTCTCGAACCTGTTCGCTACCGGTCATGAACCTTGCATGTGGAATACTTGCGCCGGACTGATTCACCCATCAATCGGCGACGCAAGATGGGCCTTCGATCGCTCGAACGCCAGTAATTGCATCTGAGCGACGCAGGCGCGCGGATTCGGGTTGGTCGCGCCCCGATTCTTCATTCCTGCGAAAGCGAAAATCCATTGGCCCGACGACATGGAATTCCCGAGTGCGCGGGAATGACGAACAATCCCGGATTCTGGATGGAGACTCGTTGAGCGGTGCGGGCGCGCCGGATTCGTGCGCCCGCGATGATGCGAGGAAGAAGGTACCGCTCAGCTGCAGCCAGGTGTCGTGCTCGAGAGGTCAATCGCGCTGCATCCCGTTACTGCCAGGCCATTGATCGTGATCCTGACCTTGCTGGTGCCATTGAACGTGAGGACGATGCGTGTGGTGACTGGCGGGAAGTTGCGCGGTGATGTCGTCTCGTCCAAGGCTATCGTGCCCGACAACGGATAGGTCTTCGCGTCGGCGTTCGCGGGAATCACGAGATCAGTCGTCGTGGAATTCATGGTGATCGTGATCGGATCGGCCCCGGGGATGAATCTGCTTCCGACCGTGCCACTCAAGGTCATCATCGACGTGCCGTTCAGCGTATGCTTGCTCGTCTGGAGGCCGCTCAGCGTCTGATCCTGACGTCCGACCATGACGAGGGAGTCACCGCCGGCCTTTTGCGTCCCATTGATCGTGCTCTGCGTGCGCACGGCAGCGAGCGTGGTCGGCTCGAAGGACGAGAGCGACCCGCCGCTGGCATTCAGGAGCGTATAGCTCTGGGTGATCGTGATTCCGTTTTGCGTGATTGGCGCGCATACGAATGACTGCGTGTCCAGCGCGTAGCTGCACCCAGTCGGTACGCCACCGCGGAGCGGCGCGGTTGGCCCCGCGATGCCGGCCGCGGCAGTCGTCGCGCCGGAGAGGGCGGGAAGGCTCATCTCCGTGAACACCTGGGTGAGGTCTACCGGGGTGCTCGTCGCTGCAACACTGGAATCTCCGCCACAACCCGCAAGCATCGCGGCGGCGGCAAGGGCAAGGAAGTGTCCATCCTGAAACCGTGCTTTTGAAATGCGTTCGTCATTCCCGCGCACGCGGGAATCCATGTGCATAGAGCCCAAATGGATTCCTGCCTTCGCGGGAATGACGAGCTTCAGGATGGAGACTAGGTAGCGAGGGCGCATGGTCGTGGGCATGATTCCGGTCGCGAAAAGGGTCTTTGCCAACTTCGTCAGTTTAACGCAACTGTTACGTATTGCGCCACGAACGGTTCAG
>JBBQFW010000128.1:0-10392 GCA_038322445.1 Gemmatimonadales bacterium | reverse complement strand
GGATCGGTTAGTCCGCGTGTGTCGGGGATGCTTTCGTGGGCGCGAGACGGCGGAGCGAGCCGCCGGTGAGGGTGAGCCGCTGCGCGTGATGCACGAGGCGGTCGAGGATGGCGTCCCCGAAGGTGGCGTCGCCGATCATCTCGTGCCAGTGCTCGACAGGCAATTGGCTGGTGACGAGCGTGGCGCGCCGCCCGGCGCGCTCCTCGACGAGTTCGAGGAGATCGCGCCGTTCTCGGTCGCCAAGGGGCGCCAGCCCCCAGTCGTCGAGGATGAGGAGATCGGTTCGGGCCAGGGTCTGCATGAGCTTTCCATACGAGCCATCCGCGCGCGCGTGGACGAAGTCTTCGCTCAACAGACGGGGCAGTCGCACGTACCGCACACTGTGTCCTTGGCGACAGGCACTCTGTCCCAGCGCACACGCTAACCAGGTCTTGCCGGTGCCGGTCGGCCCGACGATGAGCAGTGTCTGATGTTGCCGGATCCACTCGCCGCCGGCGAGCTGCAGAAACGGGCCGCGCTCGAGTCCCCGCTTCGTGCGGAAGTTCACGTCTTCGACGCACGCCGCATGGCGAAAGTGGGCGAGTTGCAGGAGCCGCGTGAGCTGCCGGTCGTGCCGGGCCCCTTGTTCGCGCTCGAGCAGGAGCGCGAGGCGTTCTTCGAAGGTGAGGGCGGCGAGATCCGGGAGACCCCGTTGCTCCGCAAGCGCGGCGGCCATGCCGGTGAGTTTGAGCGAGTGGAGCATCGTGAGGGTCTGTTCGATCAGCATGCGGGGTCTCCACAGAGGATGAGGACATCGGGCTCGACGGCCGACAGGTGAGCGGCGGTCGCGTCGAGGGTGAGGCACGTTTGGTAGTAGGCCGCGCCGCGCACGTGGTCATGCGTGGCAGGGAGATGGAGCGCGGGGGGCTCCGCCTCGAGCGGCAGCTGGTCGAGCCCCATGGCGAGAATCGACTTGACGGCGCGATAGCTCACCGCCCCCGAGGCGAGGGCGCGCACACTCGCGGCGTCCAGGCGCGTGCGGTCGTAGCGGCGACTCAGCGCGAGAAGTCCCAGACACGCGCGATACCCTTGCTCCGGATGCGGCTGCCGCGCGAGGATCGTGGTGACGACGCGGGCAGTCGCGTCGCCGATGCTCGCGCCCCAGGCGACGAGCCGCGAGGGACTCCAGTCGAGGTGCCGCTGGTGCGATTTCGGCCGGTGCGTGGGCTCGGTGGTGTACCGCCCCTTGGCGACGCTCCGGGCATGGGCGGCGACGCGGGTGCCCTGATGCAGGATCTCCAGCATCGTGGCCGTGAGGCGCACGGTCACCGCGGCCCCGACGAGCCGGTACGGCACACTGTAAAGATGCCCCTCGACGGAGATGTGATAGTCGATGTTGACCTTGGCCGTCTTCCACTCCGCGAGCTCGTACCGCTCAGCCGGCAGGGGCCGGAGTGTCGCCCGCTCCGTCGCCTCGAACACGCTGCGCCGACTGCCGGCGAGTTTCTGGAAGGGCCGGTCATTCACCCGCTCGCGGGCGACGGCGAGCGCGTGATTGAGTTCCGCGAGCGCGTGGAAGACATCATGGCGCAGCGGCGCCATGATCTCGCGCTCGACGATCTGCACCGCCGTCTCGACTTTTGCCTTGTCGCGCGGATGGTAGGCCCGCGCGGGCAGGATCGCCGTCCCGTAGTGCGTCGCGAAGTCCTGATACGTCGCGTGCACCGTGGGCTCGTAGTAGCAGGGCTGGCCGACGGCGCTCTTGAGATTGTCCGGGATGATGAGCGCGGGCACGCCGCCCACGTACTCGAGCATGCGCACGTGCGCGCCGATCCAGTCGGGAAGCGTCTGCGTCCAGGTGGCCTCGACGTAGAGGAGATGACTCGCCCCCAGCGCGCCGACGAAGAGCTGCGCCTGGCGGATCTCGCCGGTCCGCGGATCCACGACGGGCATCGTGGGGCCCGCGTAGTCCACGAAGAGGCGCTCGCCGGCGACATGCACCTGCCGCAGCACGGGCTCCAGTGTCCCAGCCCACGCGTGATACAGCCGGCAGAACTGCGTGTACTGATAGCAGCGGGCCGGCTCGGGCGCCGCCGCCTTATGCTCCGCCCAGAGTAGCTGGAGCGTGACACCCTTCCGCTTCCGCTCCTGGTGCACCGTGGCCCAGTCGGGCACGGGTCGCGTCGCCGACGGCGGCAACTCGCCCCGCCGGAAGAGCTGGGCGTCGAGCGCCGCCTCGTCGAGAGCGGCCGGCAGCGGCCACGGGAGCCCTGCCGCGCGAAACCGCGCCACATAGTTGTGCACCGTGCCTTGGGAGAGCGCGAGAATCGTCGCGATCTCGCGCTGGCTTCGGTCCTGATCGAACAGGAGGCGTAGTACCTCCACCACCTTCCGCATGGAAATCCTCTCTGCAGGCACAGCCTCGCTCCGGGTAGACGTCCGGGGGAAGTGAGTGCCTGCGGTCGGATCCTGCGGTCTCAGCGCATCCGCTGATCAACTTGGAGCGAAATGGGTGATCAACATCGAGCGAAACGAGTGATCAACTTCAACCGAAACGGGTGATCAGCTTGGAGCGAAACGGGTGATCAACATCGAGCGAAATACGCAAGGCGGTCGAGGCGATGGCCATCGAGGTGGAACGCATCTCCGAGTCGCAGCGCTTCATCGCGAAGCTGCAGCACACACCGTCGCCGAGCCGCGAGCTGAAGTCGTCCTGATCGCGCGGTCGATGCTCACTCGTGAAGACGTTCGCGTACGTGGAGCTCGATTAGGGAGTAGTACGCGGCGTTACACCAACTCCAGCTCTACGGACCGTTCCGCGAGCGCCGGGGTCACGTAGCAATGCAATCCGCAGCCGACCAGACCAGCGGAGCTGAACAGCCGGCGGTACCGCCCCTTGCTCCGCGGATGCCAACCCGACAGGTCCCCCTCCATCTCGTCCCCCGTGGTGTACGACTCGAGGAAAGCCAATCCGTAAAGAATACTCGCGATGCGTTGCACGCCTTGCTCCAGCGCCACATGCGACACGTATTGGATCACGTCCGCACACACTACCAAATCGTAGCCCCGGGCCAGCGGCATTGTTGGCAGGTCCTCGAAGCTCCCCAGGCGGATGTTCCTCCGGCGACCATGCCTTCGCACCACATACTCGCTCGGATCAATGCCCTGGTACCGAATAGACGGGCGCAATCGCCGCAGTTCCGCCCGCCACGCGCCCTCGCCCGCTCCGATATCCAGGACGGACCGTACTTTGCGCCTCAGGAAGTATTCCGCAACCCCGACGACCATCCGCACCTTCCGGCGCACCGACTCCGGACTGTGCACCCGGGTCCGCGGATCGCGATACCAGCGCGCGAAGTAGGCTTCGTCGTACACCTTGGGCGCCATACGAACCGACTCTGTGGGAGAGACCATGCGAAACAGGAAGAGCGTGATTGGAATGGGGCCGCTGGCTCCACGCCGGATGCGTCAGACAGCACTCGCCGCCCTCATGGGCAGCCTTGCCCTCGCCAGCGCCTGCATGCGCAATATGCCGGAGGAGACGGCGGAACCTGTTCCGCCCACGTACGTGCGCGTCGAAAACCGGGCGTTTCTCGACATGAACGTCTACCTCTACCGCTCCGCGCAACGTATGCGTCTCGGCACCACCAACGGGAACAGTACCGCGCGATACATCATCCCGGCGAGCATGATGTTCGGCCCAACGCCGCTCCGCTTTCAGGCCGACCCGATCGGCGGCAATCGCCAGCCGATCTCGCAGGAGATCACGGTCGCGCCCGGTGACGAGGTCGTGCTGGTCATTCCGCCCACCTGAGCCGACCGCGTGTTGCGCGCCCTAGCGATGGTCGGCGCCACGGTGCTGTTCGTGCCCGGCGCATACCTGGGCTACATCGCGGTGATCGCCCTGCGCCGGAGCGAGGGGGTCTTTCTCCCGGCCGGATACGTCTCGCTGCTCTGTTTGGCGGGGTGCGGGTTCCTGCTACGAATTGCGCTGAAATGATGATGATCCCATCGGGTTGCTCCTCGAGGATTTCCTCAATCCCTCCGATCAACGCAGTCGGCATTCGCCATTCGGCTCGGGGTTTCCTTTCCACGCCTGAATGAGGTAATCCGCGGCACGCGTGGCGTCACGCCGGACACGGCATTGCGCCTCGCGCAGGTCACCGGCATGAGTGCGGACTTTTGGCTGGGACTGCAACAGGACTGGGACCTCTGGCACGCCTTGAGGTCGGACGCGGCCACCGAGATCGCGCGTCTGGAGCCGATGAAGTGGGGTGGGTGACCGACGTCCGCAAACCGCCTCTGCCTCTGGTGTCGTGAGTTCTACGGCCGTCCGGGACCTTTCCGACTGATATCGGTAGAACTCACGACGCCAGAAGCGGAATACAGCCGTCGGACATCGGAACCTCCAGGGTTCAAACCATCAGGCGTCCGAGGCTGTCGCAAGGGCACCTTCGACTACCCACTTCCATGGCCGCCATGCCTCGCTCGCTCCAGATCGCCGCACTCGCGGCCACCTTGCTCGCTCCCGCCGTCGCCAGCGCCCAGTCCCAGATTGGCCGCACCGACTCCATCTACACCTGGCGCGGTGTCCTCCCGTCGCGCGTGCAACTCACGATTCGCAACTTCAACGGCCCCATCGATGTGCGGCCGACATCCGGCACCACGGCCGAGTTCCGCGGCGTAAAGCGGGCGCGTGGGTCGGGATCCATCCAGGACATCGCCTTCGAAATCGTGAACGGCAGCAATGGCGACGTCAGCATCTGCGCGACACTCCGCCGCAGCAGCTCCTGCGACGACCACGGGTATCGTGGCGGAGACGTCCAGGCCTCCACGCGCAATGGCCGCGTGCACCTCGCCGGCACCGAGGGCACTGTGCGCGTGAGCACCGGCAATGGCGACGTCGACGTCCGCGGTGCGAAGTCCTCGGTCCGCGTCTCCACGGGGAATGGCCGGGTGAACGTCGTGACGGCGGATGGTCCGGTGGAAGTGCACACCGGCAACGGCGACATCGACGTCGCCATGTCGGCACTCCGGGCCAGGGACGACATGACGTTCAGCACGGGGAGCGGCAGTGTCCGGGTGACGTTGCCGTCGGGCTACAACGGCGAGCTTGACGCATCCACGGGCAACGGCGAGCTGAGCTCGGACTTCGACCTCAGGATCCAGGGCCGAGTTGACCCGCGGCACGTCCGGGCCACGATTGGAGACGGCGGACCGCGCTTGCGCCTGACGACGGGGAACGGGCGCCTTGCGATCCTGAAGGGAACCTGAACTGAGTCGGACAGTCTGACAGTCTGACAGTCTGACCCGCTCGCGGCTTCGCCGCTGCTCGTCTGACAGCGGGTCAACTGCAGTCTGACAGCTATTTGCTACACGACTGGGTCCCTTGGCTTGAATGCAGTGTCGTGTCGACCTGCTCGTTGCCGAAGCGGTGCATCAACCCGGTGTATCCAGAACAGCTGTCAGAGCCGCATTTCAGGACCGCCGTGAGACGAAGGGGGCCGGCGTGAGCCGGCCCCCTGGTTCAGACTGTCGGACTGTCAGACGCGCCGCGGCCGTCAGGCCGCCAAGCGCCCAGAAGGTGCCCAGATGGGTCGGTTGCGCATCTCGCCGATGCAATCGTAGCGGGCGGGCGGAAATCCATGCACGCCAATCTCGAGCTTGTCGCCCGTCTGGACTGGAATCCTCTTCCCGAGCAGGACGACGGCTTCGTCGAAGGAATCGCTCTCCACGACGCCGGCCTGGCGTACCGCTTCCGGGCCGGAGCTGATCGCAAACTGAAATTTTGACATGTGCGCTCCGAGTTGGGGCCGGGGAGTAATACCCCCGTGGGCGAAAAGGTGCGCGCCAGCACCTGAACTGCGGCCCAGACAACAGTCGTCGGATATCGGGGTCAGCTTGCGGTTACCGCGAGGTGTTGTTGGGTGCCTTGCCTTGGGTGTAGTCAAGGATGCCGCTGTCTGACGGCTCTCGATTCCTGTAAGCCCGCTCGCAGAACTCGCGAGTCGAAGCCAAACGGGGGGCCGGAGAATGCCGGCCCCCCGCCCGCACTCCCTCTTCCCGGAACGGCGCCTAGACGTTCCGCTTCCGGCGAACCACCCCGGCGATGCCGAGTAGGCCAGTCGCGAGGAGCGCTACGCTTGCCGGCTCGGGTGTCGCGACGACCGACGACGCGTACTCCACGAAGCCGAGGTCGTAGCCACCCCCGCAGCACGCTGTAATTGGTCCTGGGCTCGATGGTCGTGGGCAACCCGGCCACCGAGCCGATACCGCCGAGGCGCTGCGTGACGGCGTCCAGCAGGCCGACAGAGACGCCGTTCGCGAGGCGGCCAGTCAGCTTGCCGGCGGCGGCGATGGGAGTCGCGGTGAGGCTGGTCTCGTCGCCGTAGTTGCCGGAGAGCTGCGGGTTGCGGCCGATGCGCCGCGAGTAGAAGAGGCCGGTGCAGTTGCTATCGATGTCGCCACAGCTGGTGTTGAAGGTGAAGATGACGGCGCCCTCGAGGAAGAAGGGACGGCGCTCGTTGAAGAAGGTCTCGAATGCGGTGAGGTTGAGCTGTGCGGGATCGGCTTCCACCTCCCCGAAGTCGGGATTGATGGTCGCGTCGAGCGTGAGGTCGGATGAGAGCCCGTACTTGACGTCTGCGCCGGCGGTGAGCTTGCTCGGATGGGTGTAGCGGCCTGCCGCGCGTGAGGTGCCGTAGTCGCGCGTCTCGTTCCTGGCGACGGTGTACGGCAGGACCTCGAGCCGGCGTGGCGTGGGGAGCGCGCCGATGCCGGACAGCGTGCCCGCCTGGGACACGTAGCCCTGAACGCCTTGCTTGAGGAGCGGCCACGAGTCGCGTTGTCCGGTGCGGGCGATATCGCGTACCACGAGCAGCCCGAAGGTGTGCTCGTCGCCGGGGGCGAAGCGGATCTGGCTGAGTAGAGATACCGGTCGTCGTAGGTGACGCGGACCTCTGTCCGGAAGCGGCTCGGCGCGCCCTCGTTGGGGGCGTACTGAAGGAACTCGTCGATCACCTGCGCGTTAACCCAGGCCGGGTCATCCGTGCGTCCGTCGAAGACGGGCGGTTCCATCGCGCGCGCTGCGCTGGCTGCGTTGGCAGTGGCCTTCGGCGGCACGCCGGGCGCGGCGGCGGCAGCGACGGTCGTGGTCGCGAGGTTCTGGGTGGTGCTGCGTTGCGCGGTAACGCGGGCGAGCGGGGTGAGCAGGAGCAGGGCGACGACAGCGAGTCTCTAGCGGGGCATCCGGGCAATCCATGTGGGAGGAATGCCGATCTGACATCCGCTGTCCGAAAAAGGTTGAAAAATCAGCAAGGTGGTGAATCCTTGGGACTGAGAGCGATGGGCAGTGGGCACAACTGCGGGGCTTGGGCTCACCACGGGCTGAGGCATGAGCCTCGGGCTGAGGGCTGCCGGCTTGAGCGGGAGTACGCACGGATGAAATCGCGCGTCCGAGTGCAGCCCGAGTTCAAGCCCGAGCCCAAGCCCATGCCCCGTTTGCTCACGCTCAGGAGTTAGCCCACAGCCCAGTGCCCGGCTGTTGTTTTCGGGGTATATTCGGTGTGTGGATATCAAGGAAAAGCTGGCCGTCCTCGCCGACGCCGCCAAATACGACGCCTCGTGCGCCAGCTCCGGCTCCAAGGGCCGAGCTGCCCGGGATGGGAAGGGAATCGGATCTACAGAGGGCATGGGTATCTGCCACAGCTACACGCCCGACGGACGCTGCGTCTCGCTCCTCAAGGTGCTGCTGACCAATTACTGCCAGTATGAGTGCCTCTACTGCATCAACCGGCGGTCGAGCAACGTGCAGCGCGCGCGGTTTTCGGTGGACGAGGTGGTCCGCATCACCATGGACTTCTACCGTCGCAACTACATCGAGGGACTCTTCCTCAGCTCCGGCATCTTCAAGTCGCCCGATCACACCATGGAGCAACTCGTGCGCGTCGCGCGCACGCTGCGCGTGGACGAGCGGTTCCACGGCTACATCCACCTCAAGACCATTCCGCTCGCATCGCCGGAGCTGGTGCGCGAGGCAGGACGCTGGGCCGACCGGTTGAGCGTCAACGTCGAGCTGCCCTCACAGGGCGACCTCGACCAGCTCGCGCCCGAGAAGAACCTCGTCACCATCCGCCGAGCGATGACGTCTATCCGGGAGCGCATCGAGGAAACGCGCGAGGAAACGCTTGGCACGGTGCGAACGGCGCGCAACGCGGGCGCACCACTCGTCCGGTCCGCCGCGCCCGCGGCTCCCATGATCTTCGCTCCCGCGGGCCAGAGCACGCAGCTCATCGTCGGCGCCACTGCGGCCACCGACGCGACCATCCTCGAGACATCGCGCGAACTCTACGACAGCCACAAGCTGCGCCGCGTGTACTACTCCGCGTTCAGTCCCATTCCGGATTCGCCGGGCATTTTGCCGAGCCAGTCGCCGCCGCTCGTGCGGGAGCACCGGCTGTATCAGGCAGATTGGCTGGTGCGCTTCTACGGGTTTCGCGCGAGCGAGCTGACGACGACATCCGAGCCCAACCTCGACCTGCAGCTCGACCCCAAGACGACGTGGGCGCTGCGCAACCGCGCGCTCTTCCCCATCGACGTCAACCGCGCGGCGCGGGCGATGCTTCTGCGCATCCCGGGCGTCGGCGCACGGAGCGTGGACCGCATGCTCGCCGCCCGGCGCTGGCATCAACTGCGGCTGGCCGACCTGGTGCGGCTGAAGGTCGCGATGACGCGCGCGTTGCCCTTCATCCTGGCCGCTGATCACAACCCACTCACGCGCGCCCTCGAGACCGCGGACCTTCGCACGCGCCTCCTTGGTCGACGCACACAGCTCGACCTGTTCTCGGCGCCGCTCTCGGCGGTGAGCGGGGAATTGTGAGGAGGAAGCGCGGAAGTGTAGCGAATGCCTGCATTGACGTTTGACGGCACGTGGGCCGGATGGCGCGAGGTGGCGCGGGCGGCGCTGCAATCGGGCGCCGAGCCGGCCTCGGTTGCCTTCCGCACCGGGGACGAGGCGCAGCACTCACTGCTCGATTCCCTGCCTGCCGACAGGCCGACATCAGCGACTCGCACGGCTGGCATCGTGCCGAAGGCGTTTCTCACACTGGGCGCAGACGTCGCATGTCATCGCGAGCCCACACGATGGGACACGCTCTATCGCGTGCTCTGGCGCATCACGCACGGCGAGCGACACCTGCTCGACGTCTGCGTCGACGACGACGTCCACCGTCTCGCCATGATGGCGAAGGCCGTCCGACGCGAAGGGCACAAGATGCGCGCGTTCGTTCGCTTCCGCCTCGTTGGCGACGACGCGGGCGGTGAGCACTACGTGGCGTGGTTCGAGCCCGAAGCGGATGTGGTGCGGCGCGAGGCGCCCTTCTTCGCACGCCGCTTTCCGGCCATGCGATGGTCCATCCTCACCCCGGACGTGTGCGCGAGTTGGCGGGACGGCGCGTTGTCCTTCACCGCTGGCGTTCCACGCGCCGCGGCGCCGCAGGGCGACGACCTCGAGTCGCTCTGGCGCACCTACTATGCGCACACCTTCAACCCGGCGCGCGCGAGCCCGAAGACCATGCGCGCCGAGATGCCGCGGCGGTACTGGAAGCACTTGCCGGAGGCGTCGTTGATCGCACCGCTCCTTCGCGATGCGCCTGCGCGCGTGCGCGAGATGATGGCGCAGCAGCGCGAGGCGAACGCTGTGCCGGGTGGCGCGCGTCCGGTCCGCGATGTGGTCGCACTTCCGCATGACGAGGGCGTGGTCGTCGCACGCGGGCGGAGCGATCGCGCGCGCGAGGCGAGCGGCGCACTCGGCCACCGTCCTGCCACGAGCGCCATCGCGGGGCTCGACGTCCGACTCGGCACCGCGAGCTGGACCGATCCGACCATGACGGCACCGCGCGTCTTCTATCCCGATGGCATCCACACCGCCGAAGCCCGACTCGCGTACTACGCGTCGCGCTTCTCGCTCGTGGAGGTGGACTCGACGTACTACTCGCTTCCGTCGGAGCGGGTCGCCGACCTGTGGGCGACGCGGACGCCAGCGGGATTCATGTTCGACATCAAGGCACACGCACTGATGACCGGACACGCGACGAACGTGAACCGTCTGCCCGCGGATATTCGCGAGGCGCTGCCGCGATCACTCGCAGACGCAACGAGCGTTCGCACGCGCGACCTGCCGGACGATGTGGTCGACGAGATATGGCGTCGCTTCCTCGCCGCCCTGCGGCCGCTCCGGGATGCGGGAAAGCTGGGCGCACTCCTGCTGCAGCTCCCGCGTGACTGCACGCCGGGCGACGAGAGTGAGAGCGCGCTGGCCCGCATGCGGGAGCGCGCGGGAGCGGACCTGTGCGCGGTCGAGTTCCGGCACGCGAGCTGGGTGACGGAAGGCAGTCGCCGCGAGCGGACGCTCGG